>NZ_JBJDQL010000013.1:41868-183192 GCF_044903305.1 Streptomyces sp. NPDC019531
GTCGTCGTGGATATGGCAGCCATGTCGGTTCTCTCCCTTCCCGTCAGCCGAGGTCGCTCTGGCCGGCCCGGGTGATCCGGTACTGCAGGACGGTGATCGCGCTCAGCACGACGAGCAGGGCCACGGACATCGCCGAGGCGTAACCGAACTGGAAGCGGCCGAAGGCGGCGCCGTAGATGTAGTACTGGAGCACGTTGGTGGCGTTCGCCGGACCGCCCGCGGTCGTCACCGCGACCGTGTCGAACACCTGGAACGAACCGATCACCGTCATGATCAGCACCACCGCCAGGACCGGCCGCAGCAGCGGCATGGTGATCCGCCAGAACATCCGCCACTCGCTCGCGCCGTCCACCTTCGCGGCCTCGTACATGTCGTTCGGGATGGCCTGGAGGCCCGCGAACAGCAGCAGCGCGGTGTAGCCGACGTGCCGCCACACGTTGATCAGGGCGATCGTGGGGATCGCCCAGGTCTCGTCGGCGAGGAAGGGGATGCGGTCGAAGCCGAGCCCGGCGATGATCTCGTTGCCGATGCCGAGCTGGTTGTCGAGCATCCACAGCCAGACCAGACCCGCGACGACGTTAGATATCAGATACGGCGTGAGCACGATCCCGCGCAGCACCGCCGACTGCGTCAGTCGCTGGAGCAGTACGGCGATGGCGAGCGCCGACACGGTCTGGAGGCCGATGTTGATGACCACGTACTCGACGGTGACCTTGAGCGAGTCCCAGAAGATGGGGTCGTGGACCATCCGCACGTAGTTGTCCAGGCCCACCCACTCGGCCGGGGTCAGCAGGTTGTAGCGGGTGAAGCTCAGGTAGATGCCCCGCAGCGTCGGCCAGAGCAGGAAGACCGTGAAGCCCAGCAGCGCCGGGGCGATGAACACCGCGGCGAGTCGTCCGTCGCCCCCGCCCTCGCGGGCCCTGGCCCGCCCTGCCCTCGGTTTGGTCCCCGCCCTCTCGGCGCCGCCCACGGGCAGACGCGACGGAGGGCTGCTTGAGGCGATGGTCATCGGGAGACTCCCTCGTCTGCGGCGGCTCGTCCTCGGCCACTTACTTTTGTGGCGGAAGAATCCATGCGTCAAGAGGTGCGCAGGCATCTTTTCCGAACGGCCTTCATGGCCGTAACGTGGTCATGTTGCTTTTATGGTGAAAGAAATCATGTGGGAGTCTGACCTTCATGACCGCAGTTGCCGCCAGCTGGCTACCCCTGAGCACCGGCGAACGCTCGGTGGCGATCGAGGTGCTCGTCCACGGCCCGCTGTCGCGCACCGAACTCGCCCGCCGCCTGGATCTCTCCGCAGGCAGCCTCACCCGGCTGACCAAACCCCTCATCGAGTCGGGTCTGCTGATCGAGGTCCCCGAGGCGGGCGCCCCGGCCGAGGTGCGTCAGGGGCGCCCCTCGCAGCCGCTGGACGTCGTCGCCGAGTCCCGGTCCTTCATCGGGTTCAAGATCACCGAAGACATGGTCTACGGCGTCGTCACCACCCTCCGCAGTGAGATCGTCGCCCGCCACGACCGGCCCCTCACCACCCACGACCCCGCCGAAGTCGCCGACCTGCTCGCGGAGATGGCGAGCGAACTGGCCCGCGCCTACCCGCGTCTGGCCGGCATCGGCATCGGGGTCGGCGGACTGGTCCAGGAGCGGGCCGTGGTGGGCGAGTCCCCGTTCCTGCACTGGCGGGACGTCCCCCTGGGGGACCTCGTCGAGGAGCGGACGGGTCTGCCCGTGGTGGTCGAGAACGACGTCTCCGCCCTCGTCGAGGCCGAGACCTGGTTCGGGGCGGGCCGCGGGCTCGACCGTTTCGCCGTTCTCACCATCGGCGCCGGCATCGGCTACGGTCTCGTCCTCGGCGGCCGACGCGTCCCGTACGCCGAGGAGGACCGGGGCTTCGGCCGGCACTGGATCATCGACCCCAACGGACCGCTCACCCCCGAGGGCACCCGCGGCAGCGCCGTCTCGCTGCTCACCATCCCCAACATCCGTTACCAGGTGCAGGCCGCCACCGGCCGTGACCACAGCTACGAGGAGATCCTGGCCCTCGCCGCCGCGGGTGAGCCCATGCCCGCCCGCGTCATTGACGAGGCCGGGCGCGCACTCGGCGTCCTGGTCGCCCAGATCGCCAATTTCGCCATGCCGCAGAAGATCATGCTCGCCGGAGAGGGCGTCGGCCTCATGGACGTGGCGGGCAAGACCGTCGAGGACACGATTCGTGCCCACCGTCACCCGCTGGCCGCCCCGATCGACCTGGAGACCAGGGTGTCCGACTTCCACGACTGGGCCCGTGGAGCAGCCGTGCTGGCGATCCAGGTGCTGGTCCTGGGTGTGGCCGAGGTGTGAACGGGGCTGCGGGCCTTGACAGATGGACGTGATCAGTAACACGGTCCGATATATCCATTTCTGCCGTGATTACTCACGCCGCCTTCACTTCCGGAGTCCTATGCTTCACACCATGTCCACCACTGTTGAACCCGTTACCGATCGATCGGCCGACGAGGTCAACGAGGAGATCCGGGCCCTGTGGCGCCGGGCGGGCGGGACACTGAGCGGCGAGCAGCGCGAGGAGTACCAGCGCCTCGTCCTGGAGTGGGCCGCCGCCGCTCCGCAGCCGGTCCCGGCAGCCTGACAGCTCCCACCGGGCGGGATTCACCAGGTCTTTCCAGGGCACCCCTGACGGGATGGGCCCACTCCTCGCACTGGCCTCAGCGGTCTGCTACGGCATCGTCGACTTCACCGGCGGCCTGCTGTCCCGCCGCGCGCACTTCGCCGCCGTCACCTTCCTCGGCCAGCTGGGCGGTCTTGCGCTCGCCACCGCCGCCGCGCTGCTCTTTCCCACCGCCGCCGTACGGCATGTCGACCTCCTGTGGGGTGCGCTCTCCGGTGTCGGAAGCGGCGCCGCCATGCACTTCCTCAACCGCGGCCTCAGCCACGGCGCGATGAGCGTGGTCGTACCCGTCAGCGCCGTCACCGGGGTCGCCCTGTCCGTGGTGTGCGGGGTGGTCCTCGGCGACCGGCCGACTGCCGTGGCCTGGCTGGGAATCGTCCTCTCGGCGCCCGCGCTCTGGATGGTCTGCGGCGGCGGCACGGACGGCGGCGGGGGAGTGCCCGACGGGCTGCTGGCCAGTGCCGGGGTCGCGCTCCAGTACATCGCCCTCGCCCAGGCCGGTGCCTCCAGCGGACTGTGGCCGGTGGCCGCGGGCCGGGTGGCCGCCGTACTCGTCCTGCTGCCCGCGGCGGCACGGCACCCGCGGCGCCTGCTCCTGCCGCCCGTGCACGGCGTTCAGGCGCTCCTGGTCGGAGCGGGCGCCGCCCTCGGACTCATCCTGTATCTGCTCGCCGCCCAAAGGCAGTTACTGGCGGTCGCCGTCGTGCTCGCCTCGCTCTATCCGGCCCTTCCCGTGATCCTCGGAGTCGCTCTCCTGCACGAGAGACTCAGCCCGAAGCAGATGGTCGGCCTCATGGCTGCGGGAGTCGCCACGGTCCTGCTCAGCCTGGGCCGGTGACCCGGGATTCTCAGCCCCAAGTCGCCGAGTAGTGCCGCTGATACGCCCTGCGGTCCTGCTCCGAGCGGATGTACCGCGCCGCCACCAGCGCGATCAGGCTGCCCCCGACGACCAGCAGACCGGGTCCGACGTTCCGGGTGTCCGTGAGCCGGGTCAGCAGAGGCGTGCCCTGCGCCCCCTCGACCGCCGCCGAGGAACCGGGAGAGGCGGCACCGGGAGCGACCGAGCCCTGCGCGGAGGTCGCCGACGGCGCCGGAGAGGCCGCGCCGGCCCCGGTCGGGATCGACACGATCAACTGCATGCCGAGTTCCTTCAGGGCCTTCGTCACCGGCTCGAAGAACGTCGTCCCGCCCTGTGTGCAGTCACCGCTGCCGCCCGAGGTGATGCCGAGCGCGATCCCCTCGGAGAACATCGGGCCACCGCTGTCCCCGGGTTCGGCGCACACGTTCGTCTCGATGAGACCGGTGACCGTGCCCTCCGGGTAGTTCACCGTGGCGTTGACCGACGTCACCTGGCCGTCGCGCAGCCCGCTCGTGCTGCCGCTGCGGAACACCCGCTGCCCGATGGACGGATCGCCCACCCCGGTGATCTGCACGCCCTTGCCGTTGCCGATGAACACGACACCGGCGCCGTCGCCCGCCTTCCCGTTGGCGTACTGCACCAGGGAGAAGTCGTTGCCCGGGAAGCTCTGGGTGACCGTCCTGCCCAGCTGGTTGGTGCCGCCGGTGTCCGCGAACCAGATCGAACCGGTGGGGCCGCAGTGCCCGGCGGTGAGGATGAAGTCGCTCTGGCCGTTCGTCACGTTGAACCCCGCCGAACAGCGCCCGCCGGTCGACAGGATCGGCTGCGCCCCGTTCAGCCGGGGCGTGAAGGTGCCCTCGGCGCGCTGCATCTTCACGAACCCGCCGATGCCGTCCGCGACCTTCGTCATGCCGGCCCAGTCGGACGCCGATACGGTGCTGTCCCCCTGCACCACCACCTCGTTGGTCCGGTAGTCCATGGACCAGGCGGTCCCGGCGACCCGGGGCGCCGAACGCAGAGTCTTCGCCGCCGACTTGAGCTCGTCCATGCTGTGCTCGACGACCTTCGCCACGGCACCCGCGCCACGCACCTCGGCCGCCGCCTTCTCGTCGGTGACCGCGACGACCGGCTTGCCGTCGGCTCCGATCCAGGTGCCCGCCGTGCGGGAGGTGCCGAGCCGTGACACCAGATCCGCGCCGGTCTGCCCGGCCTCCATGGCGTAGGTGCGCGGCACGGCGGTCGTGGCGGGGTTCTCGCTCGCGACGGCCCGCGTGACCATCGCACCCCCAAGGAGGAGTCCGCCGACGGCCGCCAGCCGTGTCACTCGCCGGACGACCCGTCGTCGTGCGTGCCTCATGCATGGCTCCCGAACCAGAAAAAAGCGGTGTCTGCACCGCGGGGCCCTCCGGTCGTTGAGCACCCTCCTTGCATACGTGGCCCGGACCGGGCGCGTTCACGACAGCCGGTGATCCTGTGCCGGAGGAGTCGGCCGAGGTACGTTAACCAGCCGCGTCCGGGCCCGAGTTGACCGGTTCCGCGTGCATCCGGGCCTGGCTGGTCGCGTCGCCCCGGGCGTTGAGCTCGTCCGACGCCGGCTTGAGGGCGATCCCGGTGAGGTTTCAGCCGGCTGCACCAGCACGTCGAGCCTGGCTTCCACGAGCCGCAACTCGACGCGGCCGTCCCCGTCCGGCCACACCCACCGGAGCGAGCCGGTCGAGGGTCCCCGACACGGCCGTACGGCGGTCCGCGCGCCGCAACTCGTCGACCACCCGGAAGAACGCCTCCACCGGGGCGTTTGGCCCGTCGTCGGTCCCGACGTGCGGCAACCGGTGGGCCGCGGCGAGGAAGTCCCGGCACCGTTCGTCGCCGAAGACGCGGGGACCGCAGCGATTCGCCTTGTACTCAGCGGCGGGGGAGCGGATGTGGTGCCGCAGCTCCCGGAAGAGCCTCGTCGCCACGACTCCAGGCCACGCCGGTGCCCCCTGTCCGTCCCCCCAACCAGCGCACCGCACCGCACCGCCCCACCACCGGTCGACCGGGTTTGCCTAGACTTCCGTCATGGATGACACGCGGCTGGACCGGCTCGGCGCCGGCAAGTACCTGCTGCTCACGAGCTACCGCAAGAACGGCACCACGGTCGCCACCCCCGTGTGGGTGGTCCGCGACGGGGACACGCTCGGTGTGTGGTCGGCCGCCGACTCCTGGAAGGTCAAGCGCATCAGGGCCCGCGCGGACGTCCTCGTCGGACCCTGCGACGTACGCGGCAATCCGACCGGCGACCAGATCCCGGCCACCGCGGAGATCTGCGACCCGCCGACCACGGCTCGCTACCGGCAGCTCCTGGCCCGCAAGTACGGCATCCTCGGCCGGCTCACCCTCCTCGGCAGCAGACTGCGGCGGGGTCTTGACGGGACGGTCGGGATTCGCGTGACGCTGTGAAGTGCGGGGCCCGGGAAGTCCGGGCCCCGCACCTCAGGTCGTCGTACGACATCGTGCCGACGGCGTGTCGAGCACCGTCCCGGTCAGTACCGGCCTGTCGGGCAGCGGCTCGGCGTCGTAGTCGGTCAGTGCGAGGCGCATCGACTCGGTCGGCTCGGCCACCTGGTCCCGGATGGTGGGCACGACGAAGTCGGTGCTGGTGCTCCCGGCGGGGATGCCCATCCACACCCAGAGGTTCGCCTTGGACAGCGGCCGCTCGGGGTCGGGCACATCACCGGCCCAGTCCTGCAGCCACTGCGGGTCCACGTCCTTGGTGGACAGCTCGGTGCCCTCGGTGACCGGCAGTACCCGGACCGGCTGCCAGATGTCCACGGTCGTGGGCGCGTCCAGGGACATCCGCCAGGTCAGCGTCTCTCCCTCGGTCACCCGGTCCGCGACCGGTGTCAGGGTGATCACCGGCTCGGGGTCGTCGTTCTCGGCGGTGACCCCGCCCCGGTGCTTGCCGACGACGGCGCCCCGCACGGCCTTGACCGCGATGTCGTGCTGCACGTCGTAGCCGTAGGCCGTGTCGCCCTTCACCTCGGCCGGCACGTCGATCGCGTCGCTGCCGGGCCGTACCGTCACCAGCCTGGTCTCGGTCCTGCCGCTGTCCGGATCGAGGACGTACACCCGGACCTGGCCGCTGCCGTGCCCGGAGATCTCGACCGGGATCCGGTAGGTGCGGGTGCCCGAGTCGCCCTCCTTGACGATCGTGCGGCCCACGTCGACACGCGGAAGCGCGGCCGCCTTCACCGCCGGAGTACCCGGCGCCCAGCCCCACGCGTCCATCAGCCAGGCCTGCCCCGACTGCGAACGGGGCGTCAACTCAAGGGACTTGACGTGCCGGAGATCGAGCCCGGCCCGGGTGGCCGCCACCAGCGGGACGCGCAGCTCCTGGGCCCAGTAGGACGCGGTGTTCGAGGAGCCCGGCAGTCCGGCCACCTCGACCCCGCCCAGCGTGACCCGGCGGCCCGCGGAGTCGGTGACCGCCACGTCGAACTTCGTACCGGTGGAGTTCGGCGGTACGAAGACCCGCAGCGCGAGCTGCCGGGAACCGTGCAGGGAGAGCGGCTTGGCCGGAGTCACGCGTGCGGGAGTGCCGGGCGCGGACCACTTCAGGTCGATCGCGCTGCGACCGGTCTCCTTCTCCGTCTCCCACCACGCGAAGTGCGGTGACGATCCGGGAGTCTCCGGGTCCAGACAGGCCACGGCCGGGTCCGGGTCGATCGCCGAGCACAGCCGGGCACCGGACACCTGCACCCCGCCGTCCGGCAGGAATTGGCCGCTACGGCGACCGCCGACCGCGTGGGTCAGCACCCGGGCCGGGTCCGCGGACGGGGCACGCCTGCCGGACCCGTCGAGCAGCGGACGCACCCGGTCGTCCCCGGCGAGGAAGAGCCGAGCCGCCGCGGCGATGTAGGTGGCGCCCGCCTTGTGCTGCTGGGCGGCGGTCAGCCGGGTCGCGGCACCCGGCGAGCACACCGGGTCCGGCTGCTCCGGGTCGGTCCCGAAGTCGTCCCAGGCCGGCGCCTCGGCCTCGCCCGGGGTCCACTCGCTGTTGAAGTAGTTGTGGTTGGCGCCGACCATGTAGACCGCGCTGTGCAGCGCGGAGCCCCGGCTGATCCCCCGCGTCCCGTCGACGAAGTCCTCGCCCTGAAGGTCCGACACATCGCCGTCGCAGCCCGGCAGCAGCGTCACGGACGGCACGTCGGCGACCGGATTCTGGCCGAAGATCGTCGGTCCGATCAGCACGGTGCCGCGCACCTTCCAGCGCACCGGGCCCCGGTAGCCGTCCTCTGCGGCCGGCGGCGGGTAGAGGCTGTCCATGGCGGCCCGGTTGACGCCCTCGCCACCGCGCGAATGGCCGACGAGCAGGACATCGGAGAGGTCCGCCTTGGCGGCCTCGCGTACGACGGCCGGGGCGGTGGAGCGATGGGCGGTCCAGTCGGCCCAGCGGGCGAGGTGCTGTCGTACCAGCGAGGAACGCGCCTGCGCGCCCGCGTCCTCGGCCCCCGAGTCCTGGGCGTTGATGCCGTTCGCCGAGATCGACACGGTCACATAGCCCTGGGAGGCCAGCAGTTGCTGGTCGCGAAGATAGCCCAGGTAGCTGGGGATCGGCTTGTAGCCGTCCGCGCAGGGCCAGTCGCCGGTCACGTCGTCCTCGGAGCCCGGCTTGTAGCAGGTGGTGTGGCGGCCGTGCAGGAACAGTGCGAGCGGCCGACTGCCGGTGGCACCCTTGGGAGCCACCACCTCGGCGCGCATCTCGACCGGGGTGGCGAACCCGGGCAGGCGCACCGGGTCGAGCTCGTACTCCCCGGTGACCGTGCGGTACGAGCCGGGCTTGCCAGGATCGACACCGTTCGCCGGTGCCTGCTCGGGGACCCGGGCCCCGCGCGCGGGGGACTTCTGCGTGTCATCGGCCGCCGCGTCCAACCGGCGCCCCGAGGCTGTCACCTGGAGGCCCGTCAGCCGGGCAGGCCCGACCTCGTCGAGAGCGAGCCGGAAGGTCCGCCCGTCCCTCGCCGGCTTCGGAACCCCGAGCAGCCGGTCCCCGGTACGGAACTCGACGCGCGCGTCCCCCATGGGCACGGCCTTCGGCGCACGCCAGACCAGCTCACGCGCCCCGCCCTCGCCGTCGATCCGCCACCCCGGCGGAAGTGAGTTGTCGTCCGTCGCGCTCAACAGCCCCGGATGGAGCGGCTGTTGGGCCTGTGCCAGTCCGGGCGAGCCCGCCAGGGCCGCCAGTACCGCCACGGCGGTCACACATATTCGCCGGGCACCGGTCAATGGTCCTCTCCTCAAAACCCCATGCGCAGACGTCCCGTCGGTCCCGGGCATCTCTCGCGTCACCTAGGACGGGGGAGGGGCGTCTGTGGGTTGACTGTGCGAGTGGCCGATGGCGGGCGAACGGTGAGATCCAGCCAGAGAGATCGTGGGGACTGGCGGACCACCGGACAGGGGAAGCGCTTGCCATGAGTCGAACTCCCCACCTCCGCGCGGCCGTCGTCGGCACCGGCCACCGCGCCCAGCTGTTCACCCGGGCTCTCGCGGGCCGCCCCGGTCACCGCGTCGCCGCCCTGTGCGACCCGAACCCCACCCGCATGGCCTTCCACAACCTGCTGCTCGCCCGGGCCGGAGAACCCGCCGCCACCCAGTGGGAACCCGAGCACTTCGCCGACCTGCTCGCCAAGGAGGACATCGACGAGGTCGTCGTCACCACCGTCGACGCCGAACACGACCGCTACATCGTTCCGGCCCTGAGGGCGGGCTGCCGGGTGGTCACCGAGAAACCGATGACCGTCGACGCGGACCGCTGCGCCCGCATCCTGGACACGGTCCGGGACACCGGCAACTCCCTCACCGTCGCCTTCAACTACCGCTTCAACCCCGTCCACGAGAAGGTCCGTGCCCTGCTCGCCGACGGCGCGATCGGCGAGATCCTCTCCGTCCACTTCGAGTGGCTCCTCGACACCCGGCACGGCGCCGACTACTTCCGCCGCTGGCACCGCGAGAAGCGGAACAGCGGCGGCCTGATGGTCCACAAGTCGAGCCACCACTTCGACCTGGTCAACTGGTGGCTCGCCGACGAGCCGCAGGACGTCTTCGGCTACGGGCGGCTCGGCTTCTACGGCCATGAGGCGGGCGAACGCCATGGCCTGCGCCGCGACTACACCCGGGCCCACGGGGCGGGACCGGCCGCCGACGACCCCTTCGCCCTCGACCTCGCGGCCGACGACACCCTGCGCGCCCTCTACCTCGACGCCGAGGATGACGACGGGTACCTCCGCGACCGCAACGTCTTCGACGGGCCCGTGACCATCGAGGACGACATGGCGCTCCTGGTCCGCCACACCCGGGGCGCGACGATGACGTACCACCTCACCGCCTACTCGCCGTGGGAGGGCTACCGGGTCATGTTCAACGGCAGCGCGGGCCGCCTGGAACTGGAGGTGGAGGAGAGCCGCTGGCAGGCGCCCCGGACCCGGATCACCTCGGCGAGCGGCGCACTGCACGGGGACACCGCGGCCGACCACCCGGGCGGCGCGCGTCTGACCCTGCGGCCACTGTGGCAGCCCCCGGTCGACGTCCCCCTCGTCACCGCCCACGAGGCGCACGGCGGGGGAGACCCGCGCATGCTCGACGCCCTCTTCGGGCCCGTCGACCCCGATGCGGGCTCCGTGACCGAGGACGCCGGTGCGGCGACCCACCCGACGGCCACCGAACGCGACGGTGCCCTGGCGCTGGGGGTGGGGCTGGCCGCCAACCGGTGCTTCGAGACGGGGCGGCCGGTGCGGGTGCGGGACCTTCTGCCCGGGGCGTGGTGAGGCGCGAAGTCCTCGTCGTCCGCCCAGGGGTGAGTCGCCGTCAGCTCCAGGCGCGGTAGGGCTCGTCGAGCAACTGGAAGACCGGTTCGCCGCGTACCGGGTCCTTGGCCGTCGACATCCGCACCCGGTCACCGCTGTGGATCGCGGCGGGCGGACCCATGACCCGGCCCCGGACCACGAAGCCCTCGGCCAGCTCGATCAGCGACACATTGCGCGCGGCGGGGGTGTTGCGGTGGACCACCGTGGAGTGGCGGACCGTGCCGACACCCTCGCTGCGCTCCGTGCGCAGGTCGCCGCCCTGGCAGACCGGACACAGCAGCCGGTGGTACATCGCCGTGGCGCACCAGGTGCAGCGCTGGAAGAGGATCGCGTCCGAGGCCGGGGCGACGGGATCGAGGACCCCCGCCGAGGAGCCGGCCGCCTGACGGGCAATGGTGCCTGAGTGGTGGTACACGCTGGTCAACTCCCTGCGCTCGGCCGGAATCCCACGTGCGCGGATCACCGTGCACGGACGTGCGCGGCTCCCTGTGCCGCCGTGCACGCCGTCAGCGTATGGCACTCAGTGCCAGCAGTAAAGGTACTGGGTACCCAATTTTTCGGACGGGTGGCGAGACGGGGCGGTACGGCTCAGTCGCCGTCCAGTGAGGCCTCGATCTCCTGGACCACCCGCCACAGAGGGGCGCCGCGGCGGGAGACGATCACCACCACGTCCTCGGGCCGCTCGTCGGCGCAGGGCGCGGGGGATCCCCCGAACGCGGCCTGCACATAGCCGAGCGCGTGCTCCACCGCCTCCTCGGCGTCGCCCTGGCCGTCCGAGCGCAGCCAGGAACGCAGGGCGTTGTTGTGTGCCGCGGCCACGGCGGCGGCGATCACGTCGGCCCGGAGCGTCCCGTCGTGCAGACCCTTCAGCCGACCGCGCAGATACTCGGCGAAGGAGCGCTCGTAACGCCACACCACGGACAGCTCGTAGGCGCGCAGACCGGGCACCTTCTTGGTGAGGCGATAGCGCTGCACGGAGAAGGTCGGGTTCTCGGTGTACATCCGCAGGACCAGCCGCACCGCCTCGCAGACCCTTTCGAGCGGGTCGCACCCGGGGTCGCTCGCGGCCAGGAACGCCGTCATGTCGGTCAGACAGCGCTCGTGGTCGGGGAAGACCACGTCCTCCTTGGAGGGGAAGTACCGGAAGAACGAGCGGCGCCCGACTCCGGCGAGCGCGACGATGTCGTCGACGGTGGTCTGCTCGTAACCCCGTTCCAGGAACAGCTGGAAGGCGGCCGCGACCAGCGCGTCCCGCATGGGGGGCTTAGTGGAGCTCATGGTCGCGAACGTAGCACCTGACCCATCTGAATGGCACTGGGTGCAGCCTTGTGAGGGAACTGAGTGCTGTGCAGGGCGTGGCCGCGCCGCCGGACGGCTTCGACGCCGTCGTCGTTCGCAACAGCGGGTCGGGCCTGGGCCACAAGGAGTCGTACGACGTGTTCCGCGAGCGTGCGCTGCGCGACGGCACGCGCCCCGTCGACACCGCGACGACGACCTCCCTGCGGAGCGTCCTCGCCCGCGGGCCCTCCTCCCCGCCCCGGCAGAACTGAACTCCCCGGCCCGCGGCGCCGTATCACTCCCCGGGGGCCTGCGCGGACCCGAGCGCACGGGACGGAAGGAGACGAGGATGCCCACACCGTCCGACCGAGGGGTGCCGCCGGACGCGCCACCCATCGAACCCATCCGGGTACTGCGCCCGCGCCGTACCGACGCGCTCGCGGAGCTGCTCAAGGACCTGCCGCCCCGAGGCGCCGTCGGCTTCGAGTCCATCGCGCTGCCCGGCCCGCCGTCCGGAACCGAGGAGGCGACCCAGGAACTGCCGCCCGTCAGGGACCACGAACGCGCCCGCCCCCGGGACACTCCCTCCGGACGGGTGCCGGGACTGCGTCGCACCGCGATCGCGGCGGCCGTGATCGCGGCCGCGGTGATCGGCTTCGGCTGCGCGCTCCTGCTCCCGGGCCGCGGTGAGAGCAGCGCCACGGCGGCCCCACGGCCGACCGCGACGGCTTCCGCGGTCGCCCCCACCCCGACCGCCTCCGGCGCCACCGACCCCGACGGCGCCGGCACGCTCCGCGAGGGAGACAGCGGCCCCGAGGTGACCGAACTGCAGGAACGCCTCCTCCGCATCCCGGACGTCTACGCGGCTGGCTCGACCGCCGGTACCTACGACGCGACCCTGACCGCGGCCGTGGCCCGCTTCCAGCTCTGGTACGGCATCCGCGGCGACGAGGACGGCGTGTACGGCGACGACACACGGCGCGACCTGGAGTCCCGTACGGGTGGCGGCTGATCGCGGAGGATGGCGGGCATGGACGCCTTCATCGACCGCCTGGACCCCGACATGTGCGTCGTGACCGCCGCCGCGGACGGCGAGCGCGCGGGCTGCCTGGTCGGATTCGCCTCCCAGTGCTCGATCGAGCCCGTGCGGTACGTGGTGTGGCTGTCGAGGGCCAACCGCACCTACCGGGTGGCCGGCGCCGCGAGCCGTCTCGCCGTTCATCTGCTCACCCGCGAACAGCACGGTCTCGCCCGTCTGTTCGGCGGGGAGACGGGCGACCGGACGGACAAGTTCGCCCGGGTCCGCTGGCGGGAGGAGGCCGGCGGTGCCGTCGTACTGGAGGACGCGGTTGCCTGGTTCGTCGGCAGGGTCGTGCAGCGGGCCGACGGCGGTGACCATGTCGGGTTCGTTCTCCAACCGGAGGCCTGGGGCGAGCGTGAGAACGCCGGGGGCGGACAGCTGCTGCGGCTTTCCGACGCGGCCTCCATCTCGCCCGGTCACCCAGCGGACTGAACCCGACCGCAGGGACCGAGCGTCCGGCGGTTCACTCCGGCTCGGACGGCATCCGGATGTCCAGGACACAGACGTCGTCACGCCGTTCGACCTCAAGCACCGAGGTCAGCAGCGGGACCAGGGAGCCGGGCGCGTCCGTGTGGTGGGCCGCGACGGCCGCCGCGAGCCGGCCCAGACCGTGGTCGATGCCCTCCGAGGGCAGCTCGACCAGGCCGTCCGTGTAGAGGAGGAGCCGGTCACCCGGTTCCAGGACACAGCGTGCCTCCTCGAAGTCCGGGGCGGCGCAGGCCCCCAGCAGAATGCCGGCCGGACGGTCGAGAAAACGCACCTCACCGCCGCGCACCAGCAGCGGCGGCGGATGACCGGCCTGGGCCCACACCAGACAGCGCTCGCCGGGGTCGTAGCGGGCCAGCACCATCGTGGCGGTGCCGTGCGAGTCGCGGGAGTGCAGCAGCAGGGTGTTGAGGCGGGAGAGCGCCCCGGTCAGCGACGAGCCCGTGATGACCATGCCCTTCGCGGTGAAGCGCAGTTGGGCCATCGTGGCCACGGCGTCCATGCCGTGGCCCGCCACGTCGCCGACGACGAACAGGGCGTCGCCGTCGGGCAGTTCGATGGCGCTGAACCAGTCGCCGCCGACGTGGATTCCCGACTGGGCGGGCAGATAGGCCACTTCGACCCGCAGCCCGGCGAGGCCGACCGGTCGGGTGGGCAGGGGCAGCAGTGCGTGCTGGAGCCGGGCGGCCAGGGTGCGCTCCGCGCGCAGCACGCCGTGCTGGGTCACGATCGCCTGCTCGCTCTCGACGAGGGCGAGTTCGGCGCTGCGCTGCGCGGTGAGGTCCTGGACGAAACCGTGCACCTCGACGGGCCGGTTCTCGGTGTCCGTCACCACCTCGGCGACCATCCGCAGATGACGGACCTCGGCACCGGACCTGACCCGGAACGGGACGTCGAACTGCCGCCCGGTACGCGCGAGTTCGCGCACGGCCCGGGCCAGCAGCGGGGCGTCCTCGGGCAGCGCGAGCTCGGGCAGGTCGGCGAGCCGGACCGGCCCCAGCGTGGGATCGCGGTTCAGGACGAGGAAGGCCTGGGAGGACCAGCTGCCCTCGTCGGTGACCAGGTTCCAGTTCGCCCAGCCCAGGTTCCCCAGCCGCTGCACATCCGCCAGGCGCTGTTCCTGCCGGTCGGAGGAGTCGTGCCGGACCCAGGTGACGACCAGGGCGCCGCCCAGCCGGGCCGAGTGCACCGCGTACGTGGACAGTTCCGCGGCGCCGTCCACGACCTCCTGGTAGGCGAACGGCTCGCCCCCGAACGGTTCTCCCGTGCTCAGCGTGCGCAGACAGCCGTGCCACACCGCCTCGTCGGCCATGCTCGGGAAGCACTCCAGGATCCGTCGGCCGAGCAGCTGCCTGCCGGTGCGGCCCACGACATCGACCGCCTCCGCGGTGGCGGCGTCGATCCGGTAGTCCTCGACCTCGCCCGACGGGCCGCGCAGCGGCGTCAGCAGCATCGCCGAGCCCGGTAGCGAGTCGAAGACGGGCTGTGCGGCGGTGGCCGCGGCACCGGCGCTGAGTTCCGGGCGGGCGCCGAAGGACCGCAGCCAGCCGGCGCACAGCCGGGCGACGGCCCGCAGGAGCTGCCGGGCCCGCGGGGTGAACGGTCCGCCCCGCGTGCGCAGGACCCCGATGCACACCTCGGCGCCGTCGCCGGTCGACACCGGCAGCCAGGCGCGGGACAGCCAGCGCTCGGGCGGCTCCCCGATGAGCAGATATCGCTCCCGGTCCGTCGCGAAGTCCTCCAGCCAGAGCGGCTCCCGCGCCCGGAGCGCCTCCAGCGCGGTGATGCCGCTCAGCGGAGGAACCCGGGCCCACTGGACGGCCACGGTGTCGTCGAGGCCGGCGTGACCGATCAGTTCGAGTCCCCCCGCGGGCAGGGACCGGTAGAGCATGAGCGCGTCGGCGTCCACGTCCGCCGCGAGCTCCTCCAGGAGACAGCGGGCCAGGTCATGGGGCGTGACGACGTGCACAAGAGCTCTGCCGAGCCGGCCGAGGGCGCTGGAGCCGTCGTCCATGTCGGGAGCGTCCCAGCCGACGGGTTCGGCGGCGCCCGGCCGAGGGGACCGTGGACCGGCGGGTCCGGGGACCGCGGAAAGGAGAGCGCCGGGAAGGTCCACGCCGTGGTCGGGCTCGGGGGCGGCGCCGGGCAGCGGGGGCACCACGGAGCCGAGGGTGATCCAGCACTCTTCCAGCAGTGTGCGGTTGCCGGCCTTGGCCCGCTGGAGCAGATCCTCGCCCGCGGCGTCCGGCGTGCATCCGCTGAGCGCCATGAGGGCGCCCTTGGCCCGCTCCAGCACCGCCGAGGTGGCGGCCTGGTCCCGCAAGCGGTCCATCTCCGCGCGTTGTCTGGCCACGACCTTGGCCAGCGCGGCCATGTCGGGCGCGGTACCGGCGTGTGAAGGGCCGGCGGGCTCGCTCGTCACCCGTCGAGCATGGCACACGGGGCACAGATCGATCGCGCTCTTGTGCGCACACATCCCACGCATCGGTGACCCCACCGGTTGACGAACCGGCCCGCGCCCCGGTGCATGGCACGGTCAGCGGTCAGCGGTCAGCGGTCGGCCACCGGGTACAGCCACCTCCGCAGCAGTCGGCTCAGCAACGGCATGACCAGATACGTCAGCACCGGCAACAGCACCACCGGGAACACCGCGGCCCGCAGCGGCAGCGGCCAGGCGGCCGTGCGGGGCGCCACCAGCCACTGGATCAGCAGCGTGCACGGGAAGGCGCCGAGGAACGTGGTGAGCACCATCTTCCAGCGGACCGGGGGACGGACGGTGGTGCCGGGCAGGCTGAACCAGGTCTCAAGGCCGGTCGTCGACTGCCGTTCGCTGCCGACCTCGGTGGCGATGTCCTCGATCCGCGCGTGCCAGTCGGCCCGCTCCCGTGACTCCAGCCAGAGGGTGAGCCGGTGCGCGTCGGACCAGCGCAGCACCGCGTGGAAGCGGTGGCCGTCCTCGGGACGCAGCCAGGAGACGCCCTCGTTGCCGGGAAACTGTCTGGCACAGCGGCTGATCCCGTGCGTCCACTGCTCGAACTCCCGCTCCCGCCCGGGACGCACCTCCCAGGTGAGGACCGTGGTGACCGGATCGCCGCGCCGTACTTCCGTGGTGCTCATGCTCGCCACGGGTCCCACGTACGGCGGGGATCATGCCCACCGGGTGGGTTCAGCGGCCGTGGTGGTGGTCCACCAGGGCCTGGGTGACCTCCCGGATGCTGCGGGCGATGTGCTGGAGCTGCAGGACCTCGGCGGCGTACAGCTTGATCGTGTGCTCGATGACCGACTCCGGCAGCCCGAGTGCCGGCAGGTCGGCGCGGGCGGTCTGCAGCGCGGTGCGGGCGACCCGGATCTCGTGCTGGACCTGGATCTGCGCGTGCCGGGCGAGCAGCACGGTGTGCCGCATCAGCGCCGGGTAGCTCGCGTACCGCGCAGGCACCAGCTCGCGCAGCCACTTGGCCGCGGAGCGCTCCCAGTCGTAGCTGCCGGGGGTCTTGACCTGGCACGGCCAGTCCGGGCCGAGGCGGGTGGTGGTCCGCGTGGTCGTCAGGGTCATGGTGATCGCTTCCGGGTGTGCGGCGTCGTGAGCGTGGTCCGACGGTTTGGGCGGCCCCGGTCTAGGGGATGACCGGGGCCGCCGCGGGCTCGCGTGCAGGCGAGGCCCCACCGAACACCCCGGGCGCCGACGCGGGTAGGAGACGACGGCTCGGGATGTCCGTACAAGTGCCCTCTCGGGCGGGTGTGCGGAACGTTCCCGGAGCGGTCCGGGGTGATCCGTGAGCAGTATTTATATATGCCGTTCTCTTTGCAAGGAGTATGAAAACATTCATGCGTGATTTAGGCATGAATGTGGCGTTCTGGCCCGGTATGACGGGGGGTGGGTCAGTCCCTGAGGAAGAACTGGTGCTGGTCGGAGATCTGCTCGTAGTCCTCCAGCCGTGCCTGAGTGCGCTCGGGGTCGGCGTCGGTCATGGCCTGGAGCAGGGCGGCGGCGATCACACCGGGTGCCGCGTAGGAGTCGAAGACCAGGCGGGAGCCGGTGCCGGTGGTGAACAGGGCGTCCGCCTCGTCGGCCACATGTCCGAGCGCCAGGTCCGTGACGAGCGCGACCTTCAGTCCGGCGCTGCGGGCGACCCGCAGGGCGGTGAGGGTCTCCTGGGCGTGCCGCGGCATCGAGAAGGCGAGCATCCAGGTGCCGCCCGCCTCACGGGACTGCAGGAGAGCGTCGTAGGCGACGCTCCCGCCACGCGTGACCAGCCGTACGTCCGGATGGATACGGCGTGCCGCGTAGGCGAAGTACTCCGCCAGCGACGCCGAGATGCGCAGGCCCAGGATGGTCAGCGGGGTCGACTCGGACAGCTTGCGGCCGAGGTCGATCACCTGGTCGGGGTCGGCGAAGTCGCGGCGCAGGTTCTCCAGGTTCTCGATCTCCGCGTCGACGGCGGCCTGGAGTTCGTTGCCGCGCGACTCCTCGTCCGCGACCGGACCGCCGGCGAGGGTGCCGAGCGCGATCGACTGGAGCTTCTCGCGCAGCGCGGGGTAGCCGCTGAAGCCCACGGCCGCGGCGAACCGGGTCACCGAGGGCTGGCTCACGCCGACGCGCTCCGCGAGATCGGTGATGGAGAGGAACGCCGCTTCGGTGATGTGCTCGATCAGGTACTGGGCGATGCGTCGCTGCCCCGGGGAGAGCCGGGGCCTGTCGAAGAGCGTCCTGAGCTGGGAGGCCGGGGCGGCCTCCGTTTCCGGTGCGGTCTTGCCCGAGGTGATTGCGGATGCCTGTGCGCGTGCCTGCTGCGGCGATGGCACCGAGGCGCCTCCTTTGTCTCCCACGGGGAGTCAACATAGCCCACGCCCCCCGGTGACCAGCGCTTGTACAAGAGCGTCAGGCAACCGCCGGAACGGACGGATACGCGCCCGCCGCAAGGGAACCCACCCCTGACAGGACAGGCCCTCCGTACGAGAAACCAGAACTTTCGGCAGGTGAGAGGCAATGGGTGCGCTGAGCACACTGGAACAGGCCATGGAACACGGGTGGGAGACGCTCTGGGCGCGGGTCGTCGACCGGGAGCCCGTCGAACTCCTCGACGCGCTGCGACGTGAGTGTGACAGCAACGTCGTCGTGTGCAGTGAGAGCCGGGTGGTGGTCCCGAACGCGTACGACGTCGAGCTCTCGGACTTCGTCTACGACGAACTCGCCCGCCGGGGCAGCGGTGTGGGCCAGGAGCTCACCGACCGTCTGGCCCGGCACGGGGAGCGGCGGGGCTACGAGTGGGCGGGCCCGCTCGCCGTCCACATCACCAGGTCTCCCCAAGTGCCCAACGGCCGTTACCGCGTGGCGAGCAGGGCGATGCCGCACGTGAGCGCCGAGGGCTTCCAGCACACGATCCGCTGAGCCGGCACCGGCTGCTCCCGGCGGGGTGATCATCGGCGGTAGATCATGATCGAGTGCCCGACCTCGTCGATCGGACGGCTGCTGTCGATCAACTCGGCCAGCCGGCCCTTCGCTTTGGCAACCGACGAGTCCGAGACGACCAGGACTCCGCGCACGTCGTCGACCGGTGCTTCGCGCGGGTCGGACGCCTCGATGCCGTAGGCGGACGGCAGGCCGCTGCCCTTGTAGACGAGCCAGATCCGCTCGTCCGGGTAACGCTCGCGCAGCCGGTCGGCGAGTCGGCCGAGGTCCTGTCCCCAGTCGACGTTGGAGTCGTGCAGCCGCAGATGGGTGCGGGCCGGACCGCCGAACGCCTCGTTGGAGTACGGCAGATAGTACGGAAAGGTCCGCAGCGAACTGACCGCGACGAACAGCACCAGCGCCGCGGTGACGGCCGGCGCCCGGCGTCGGCGCACCGTGAGGACACAACCGGCGGCGACCGTGAGGAACATGGGCAGGAAGAGCGTGTACCGGGTCCCGAAGTCGCGTGCCCCCGTCATGGCCGAGGCGAGCAACACCCCGGCGGGGACGAGCAGATACGGGGCGGCCGGCCGCAGCCGTCGTACCGCCACCACCACGACGGCGCCCGCGGCCCACAGGGCGAGCAGGCCCAGCGGGGTCTTCACCAGGAGCGCCGCGGGCAGGTAGTACCAGAGGTGCCCGGTGTACACCCGCCCGAACAGGAAGCCCTCCCACGGGTAGTTCTCGAAACGGAACTGGATCCGCATCCCGTCCGCGTACGCCTGCGGGAACGGCAGCAGATCAGCCAGCGTCCCCTTCAGACCGTGCACCACCGGCACCTGATCCTGGGACGTCCACCGCAGCCGCGGATCGACCACCAGATACGACGCCCATACGACGGCGATCGCTGCCACCGTCACGACGGCGGCCGCGCCGAGCACCCGCAACAGCCTGCGGCGCGTATCGGCACCCCGACCCGCGCTCCACACCGAGAGGGCGGTCAGGCCCAGCATCACCGGCACCGCGGGCAGCGCGCTCATCTTCGTGGCCAGTGCCGCACCGAGGGCGAGACCGGCGAGCGGGACGTACAGCCTGGGCCGCGCGCGGGCCCGCCACAGCAGCCACGCCGAGGTGAGCAGGAAGCCGGCCGTCGGCACGTCGAGTGTGGCCAGCGAACCGTGGGCGACGAGGTCGGGGGAGAAGGCGTACAGGGCCAGTGCCGCGAGGCCTGCCATGGTTCCGGCGAGGTCCCGGGCGAAGGCGAACACCACCAGCCCGAACAGCAGCGTCAGCACGATCACCGGGAGCCGGGCCCAGAACATCAGCTGCCAGGGGTCGTTGCCCGACGCGTAGAGCAGATGCGGACCGAGCCCGATCTGAGGGCCGTCGTACGACGTGTCGACGTGCGGGTCGGCGAGCGCCACGCCGACGGCGATGACGAGCTTGCCGAGCGGCGGATGCTCGGGGTTGTAACGGATGCCCTGACCGTGCAGGTACTCGGCGGCCGTGGCCACGTAGACGGGCTCGTCGATCGTCGGGGTCTGTTGCACGGCGGTCGTCACCATGACGGCGGCCATCTGCGCGAGGAGCACGAAGACGAGGAGCGGCGCCGCCCACCGCCGGGCGGGTCGCGGCCGTCGTCGCTCGTCGTCGCGGGTCCCGGAGCCGGGGGCCGGGTCCAGGACCGTCTGCTGCTCGCTCGCCATCATCCGCCCCGCGGCGACGCCGGCCGGGCGGTGGCGGGAGCGATCCGGAGGGACCTCATGAGGGCCACTCTCGCATCGGCTCCCGCCCCGCGGGCGTCACCGCTTCAGGAGTCGTACCGACAGACCTTCCGCCGTGTAGACGGGTACGGCCCGCAGCGTGTCGGAGTTCAGTTCGACGCGGTCGAACCGGCCGCGCAGTCCCTGGGAGCCGAGGACCCGGATCGTGTGTCCGGCCGTCGGCGGCCTGTGCGCGTCGAGCTTCAGCGACAGCACGCTGCCCGCGCCGAGCACCGCGCGCCGCGTCACCTCCAGGACCGGCTGCTGGCCGGAGCGCAGGGTGAGCTCCAGCGTGCCCGCCTCCTGGCTGTAGGTGCCGTGGATCTGGAGCGACTTGTGGCCGAGCGTCAGCTTGCCGCCCTGAACCCGCACGTCGCCGTGCCCGAGCGCGTGAGCAGAACCGGCGACGAGAACGCCTTCCTTGAGCACGGTCCCGCCGGTGTAGCGGTTGTGGCCCGTCAACGTGAGCGTGCCGCTGCCCCGCTTGGTCAGACCGCCGCAGCCGTCGATGTCGTTGCGCCAGCTGTCGGCCGCCTGGAAGCCGCCGGCAGCCGCGTCGAGCGTGACGGTGACATCGGAGTCGAAGGAGCCGTACCCGTCCGCCGCGGTGAACAGGTCGAGGCGGCCCCACTGCTCGAAGCCGTCCAGCAGGACGTAACCCGAGGGGAGTCCGGTGGTCCGCAGCACCTCACGGCGCTGCGCCGCGTCCAGGTAGGGCAGCCTGGTCTCCAGCAGCACCTCCGCGCCCTTGGGCACCGTGAAGGGCTTGTTGCCGCCGTCCCGGCTCAGCACATAGGTCAACCGGGGCTTGATGGAACGGGCGTTGGCGTCCCGGTCCGCGTACGCGTCGGCGGTGTCGGAGTGGGCGTAGGCGAACAGCGTGTCGGCCGTGGTGCCCGTCTGCTCCGTGAAGTACGTCAGCGCCTGTGCCCGGGCCGCTGCCTTGAGGTCGGCGTTCGCCGAGTCGGCCAGCGTGGCGGCGGCCAGCGCGGTCGCCATGATGCGGCCGCCCATGACGTCGACCGTCGAGTGCATGCCCGACATGATCCGGGTGTGGCTGAGCTCGAAGGCTCGGGTCACCAGCTCCTGGAAGCGCTCCGGCACCGCGTACGCGAAGGCCAGGCCCGCCAGGTGGAAGGCGTTGGTGTGGCCGCTGGGGAAACCGCCGTCGTCCACCGGGGAGGTGTTGCGCTGGCGCAGCAGCTGCGGGGCGACGACCACCTCGGAGTCGTAGACCGGGAAGCCGAGAGCGTCCTTCGCGCCCGTGTCGACGACCTCGCTGTCCTCGTTCATGCGCCACGGACGCGGGTACTGGAAGGAGTACTTGCCCGGGTTGCCGGAGGCGTAGGGGCCGCGCACGGTGTCGACCAGCTTGGCCACCTGGCCGAGCGAGGAGTCGTAAGAGCCCGCGCCGAGCGCGGAGCCCGCGGGGGCGTCGGCCGGCACGGCGTCGCTGATCGTGGTCGCCGGGGTGCCGTCGGGCGCGCTGGTGATCGAGGTGACCGCCTTGGCCCCGGAGCGGTAGAGGCCGGCCAGCGGGCCCAGGGCGCCGATCATCGCGTAGCTCTGGTGCTGACGGTCGTAGAGGAAGGCATCCTTGGCCTGGGCCTCGGTGCGCGCCTTTGTGACGCGGACGCAGTAGCGCATGTTGGCGCGCAGTATCTCGGGTCGCAGCGGTGTGCCGGTGTTCCAGGCGTCGCCCGTCTTCCAGATCTTGGCGAAGCCGCCGAGGATCCGCACCACCGCGTTGGTCTCGGGCGTCAGGTTCGTCAGGACGTTGGTCTTGTAGTCGTCCACGAACGCGGCGGCGGCCGTGGCGGCCTTCGCGTCCGCGGCCCCCAACCAGGAGACCAGGGTGGGCGCGGCCACGACACCGGCAGTGGCACCCAGGGAGGTCCTGAGGAACCCCCGGCGGTTCACGGTACGTTCGGCGGCGCGCGCGGGGGAGTGGTGCCCGGCGGAAGACGGCATGGATGGGCCTCTCTTGAGTTCTGCGGCCGTGCGGCCAGGAGCTGGTGCGGATGCGACTCATGATGCGCCGGAACACGTAAGCGTCGAATGCGCTTTCTGAAGTCGTACGAGCGAAGATCTACTGGTGAGTCATGTCGGAGCAGAGGAGACTCGACGACCAGGACATGTCACACAAGTGAACGGGCCATCGCCACGGCCCCGTCGACCGGCGGCGCGCGCAAGGGCGTCGGCCGGGCCGCGGGCACACCCTCGGCCAGCGCCGTCACAAAGGCGTTGTACAGCGAGGGCTGGGCGAGGACGGTACTGCCCGCGACCACGACGTCGTCGACCACGACCCCGCGCGCGGCGAGCCGTTCGACGAGCGCGGCCAGGGCGCGGCCCGCCTCGGCGATCACGGCGCGGGCCAGGTGGGACCCGGCATCGGCGGCGGCGAAGACGGCCGGGGCATGCCGGCCCCACTCGGCGGAGGCGGACGCGGCGTGCTCCAACGCGGCGCCGAGCGCGGGGACTTCGGGGACGTCGAACCCGGACAGCAGGCCCAGCGCCAGCGCGTCGGGCTCCTCACCGCGGTCGTGGGGCGCCCCAGCGGCACGGACGGCCTCGCGGACGAGTCCGGCGGCGCCTCCCTCGTCGCCGAGGAGCGCGCCCCAGCCGCCGACCTGGATCGCGGTGCCGTCGGTGAAACGGCCCACGGCCACCGAGCCGGTGCCGGCGACCAGGCCGACCCCCTTGTCCAAGCCCGCGGCCGGGACCAGCAGTTCGGCGTCTCCCACGACCAGCGCGGGCGCGTCGAAGTGCAGTTGGAGAGCGGTGCGGATCTGCGCGCACTGGCGCGGGGTCTCACAGGCGTGCCCGCCGACGGCGAGGGCGGACGGACGGGCGCCCGCAGGAAGCGCGGCGGCGGCCAGCGCGGCCAGCCAGCCGGCGGCGGCCACCGGGTCGTGCGGCCGCCAGCCGCTGCTGGAACGGACGTGATCGGCCACAAGGGTGTCGCCCGCGAACGCGCGGAGCTGGGTCTTGGTGCCGCCCACGTCGATGCCGACCACCAGTGGGCCGACCACGGGGGTGTCCTGCACGGAACCTCTTTCGTCGATGCGCTGTGTGCTGCGACGGTGGGCGAACCGTGCCTGGAGGCAAGGCAGTTGATGAACTCGGGAGACCCCGGGACGGGCCTCTGACGGACCACGGCAGGCGAGTACCGTGACGTTCGTTAGGAAGTTAACTAACGAAGTACAGTGCGTGTCAATAGGCGTCGCGCACTCGGCTTCCCCGGCCTCTTGACCGGGTCGGGAACGCGCGAGGCCAAAGCAACCCATCACCGCCTCCCCGCCGAATCGATCGGCGCGGGAGAGCGGCCTGTGACCTGGGGGAAGTGTGGAGCATGACGTGGTAAAGGCCCCCCGTCTGACCGAGAGCGCGAGCGCTGTGTTCGCCGTGCTGGCCCAGGCGGGCACCGCGACCCGGCCGCAGCTCGCGAGCCTCGCGCGGCTGTCCAAGCCGACGGTCTCCTCCGCCGTCGCCGAACTGGAGGGCGTCCACCTCGCGGCCCACTCCGGCACCTCCTCCGGTGGTACGGGCCGCAGCGCGGCCGTATACCGTCTCGGTCCGGCCGCGGGCGCCGTGCTCGCCGTCGACCTCGGCCCGGCCGTCACCCGGGTGCGCGGCTGCGCGCTGGACGGCAGCCTGCTCGCCGAGGCCACCGGCCCCCGGGCGGACGCCGCCGACGTCGTGCGGGACGCGCTCTCGGCGCTCCCCGCCGACGCCCCGCTGCGCACGATCGTCGTGGCCGTCGGTGATGTCACCGCACCACAGCGGATGCGCCCCGCCACGGCCAAGGCCGGTCCCGTCTTCGACGCGGTGACCGTCGCGCTGCCGCCCGGAGTGCCCGTCCACCTGGAGAACAACGTCAACTGCGCCGCCCTCGCCGAACTGCACGAGGGCGCGGCTCGCGGCCGTCACACCTTCGGCTATCTGCGGATCGGCGTCGGTATCGGTCTCGGCATCGTCGTGGGCGGACATGTGCTGGCCGGTGCGAACGGCGCCGCGGGAGAGCTCGCGCGGCTGCCCTACCCCTGGGACGACGACCTGGAGCCCCGCCACGAGGCCCTGGAGGAGTACATCGGGGCCCGCTCCCTGCTGCGCCGGACCGCGCAGGCCTGGCCGGAATCCGACGGCGCCTGTCCGCGCACCGCCGAGCGGCTCTTCGCCCTCGCCGGACAGGGCAGCGCCGCAGCCCGCGCGGTCGTCGACAGACACGCCGTGGACGTGGGCCGGCTGGCCGCCGCGGTGACGGCCGTACTGGATCCGGGGCTGCTGGTCCTGGGTGGCAGCACAGGTGCGTTTCCGCAGCTCCTGCCCGGGGTACGGGCGGAGCTGGAGCGGCTCAGCTGGCCCACCGAGGTGGTCAGCAGCCAGGTCGGTGATCTCGGTACCGTCGTGGGTGCGGCCCGTCTCGCGGTCGCCAGAGGAGTCCAAACCGTGACCCAGGTGGCGCGGACGAAGGATTGACGGGTTCGGACTCGGTCTGCCAATGTCCGGACAAGCGCTTTCTAAGTCGGCCGGGACGTCGGCTTGGGGCGAGCGTCCCGCCCGTACTCGACGTACGGCAACCGCATGAGGGCGAGCCCGTGCGGTGGCGGCCACGAAGGCCGGGGATCCTCGCCCGTCAGGATGACGCGGCCGGGCGAGGCCGTGCCCCGGAAAGTGAACCTTCCTGCAAAATGCACCCGTGCCGCCTCGTCGGCGCCGTGCTCCGTCCCCTACGACGAAAAAGGGATCGAAGATGACCACTGTAGGTGTGCGGCGCTCCAGCCGACTCAGCCGCGGCGGCATGCGCCGCATGGTCCCCCTCGCTGCCGTGGCCACGGCAGGTGCCCTGCTGCTCTCCGCCTGCGGGTCGGGATCCGGCTCGGGCGGAACCTCCAAGGCCCTGACGTTCTGGATCTCCACCGTTCCGGGGCAGGACGCGGGCTGGAAGAAGATGGTGGCGCAGTACAAGAAGGAAACCGGCGTCAACGTCAAGCTCGTCAACATCCCCTACGACGGCTACCCGACGAAGCTGCACAACGCCGCGCAGGCGAACTCCCTGCCCGACGTGGCCGCCGTGCCGGCGCTGGACCCGATCTGGTCGAGCAAGCTGATCGACCTCAGCTCCATCGCCAACAACAAGACCAACAAGATCAACACGAACTTCGTCGCCAAGGACTCGTCCGGGAAGGTGCTGTCCATCCCCTCGGACGTCACCGCGTCCGGCCTGTTCATCAACAAGTCGCTGTTCGAGAAGGCGGGCGTCTCCTTCCCGACGGAGCCGTCGAAGACCTGGACCTGGACCGACTTCATCGCCGCGGCAGACAAGGTCCGTGAGAAGACCGGCGCCAAGTACTCCCTGACCTTCGACCAGTCGCCGTCCCGGCTGCGCGCCATGGTGTACGAGATGGGCGGCCAGTACGTCCACGCGGACGACTCCGGCAAGTTCTCGGTGGACGCGGCGACCAAGAAGGCCGTGAACACCTTCGTCGGATGGAACGACGACAAGACCATGCCGAAGGCGGTATGGACGAGCGGCGCCGACCCGTCGGCGATGTTCCAGAGCGGTGACGTGGTCGCCTACTGGTCCGGCGTGTGGCAGGTTCCCGCCTTCGCGGACAGCATCAAGAAGTTCGAGTGGGCGAGCGTCCCGACCCCCGCGCAGCCGGTGCAGGCCAGTGACGTCAACAGCGGCGGCATGACGGTCGGCTTCAACAACAACGCCGACGCGTCCAAGGCCGCGACGAAGTTCCTGTCCTGGCTGTACGAGCCGGCCCACTACAAGGCGCTGTGCGAGGCGTCCGGGTTCCTGCCGGTCGAGAGCGGTCTGAACCCGACCTACCCCTTCAAGTCCGAGGCGGCGCAGGCGGCGTTCAAGCTGTACAACGAGGAGATCCCGCTCTACGCCCCGATCTCCGGCTACTTCAACGGTGCGCAGACGAAGTGGGTGCTGAAGGGCAAGAGCCTCACCGAGGACCCGACCAAGACGGAGCTCGGCAAGGCGATCAACGGCCAGCAGTCGGCCGACAAGGCCCTGCAGAACATCGTGGACGGCTACAACCAGCAGGTCGGCGGCTGATCGTGGGCCACAGGCCGGGCGGCGGTGTCTCGACCCCGCCGCCCGGCCCCGGCCGCCCGCGTGATGCCGGGCTCATGGTGTGAGCCCACCGCAATCCAATCCACCAGCACGGAGTCAGGAAGATGACAAAACGCGCCTCGGACGTGACCGTGAGCCCGCCCAGGAGACGCAGTAAGTACACCCTTGCGCCGCTCGTCCTCATCGCGGCCAATGTCGTGCTCTTCTCACTGTTCTTCGTCTGGCCGGCGGTGATCGGGCTCGTCTACTCCTTCACGAACTACACCGGTGTGGGGGCGTTCCAGTTCATCGGTCTGGACAACTACCACAACCTGTTCGGGGACTCCAC
Organism: Streptomyces sp. NPDC019531; assembly: GCF_044903305.1. Taxonomy (NCBI): domain Bacteria; kingdom Bacillati; phylum Actinomycetota; class Actinomycetes; order Kitasatosporales; family Streptomycetaceae; genus Streptomyces; species Streptomyces sp. NPDC019531. Next base: position 68,651 of record NZ_JBJDQL010000013.1, read on the forward strand.
GTTCTACGACGCGCTGACCCGGACGCTGCTGTACGCCGTGCTCTTCGTACCGCTGAACTTCGCGGTCTCGCTGCTCGCCGCCAACCTGGTGGTGAGCAAGCACGCCAAAGGCGCGTCGGTCGCCCGCGTCATCTTCTTCATCCCGTGGCTTCTGTCGCCCATCGTCGTGGGTGTTCTGTGGCGGTGGCTGTTCGGTGAGAACTTCGGACTGGCCAACTACGTCATCGAGAAGCTCGGCGGAAGTGCCGTTCCGTGGCAGTCGAACGCGGACCTGTCCTTGATAGTCGTGGTGATGGCGGCATCCTGGGCCTGGACGGGTTTCTCGATGCTGCTGTTCATCGCGGCGATCAAGAACGTACCGGTGTCGTACTACGAGGCGGCCTCGCTCGACGGCGCCGGCCCTTGGCGCCAGTTCTTCAGCATCACACTGCCGAGCATCGCGCCGACCTCGTTCATCGTCATCCTGCTCAACACGATCAACGCGATGAAGGAATACCCGGTGTTCGTCGCCCTCAACAACGGCGGACCCGGAACGTCGAACAACCTGCTCGTCCAGTACATCTATGAGACCGGCTTCAAACGGGGCCAGATCGGCTACGCGAGCGCCGCGTCATTCGTGCTCATGCTCATCCTGATGGCCGTCGCGATCATTCAGCTGATCGTCAACCGGCGGGTGGAGAACCGATGACTACCACAGACATGCCGCGCCCTGTCGACGCCGGTTCCGGACGGCCCGTCTCCAAGAAGCGGCCCCGCAGGGCGGCCACCGGTGGGATCCGGCAGGCGGTGTCCGCGACGACGTTGCTGTGGATCCTGGCGTGCCTGTACGGGTTGCCGGTGCTGTGGTTCATCCTCAGCTCCTTCAAGCCGGCCAGCGACCTGTTCTCCTATCCGCTGACGCTGGTTCCGCACAACCCCACCCTGTCGGGTTTCAAGGCAGCGTGGGACAGCGCCAACTTCTCCCAGTACTTCATCAACACGGCCATCGTGTGCGTGATCACGACGATCCTCACGGTGGGCGTCAGCTGCTGCACCGGGTACGCGCTGGCCAAGTACGACAACCGATGGCTCAAGGCGTTCTTCATCTGCATCCTGGCCACCACGATGCTGCCGTCCGAGGTCATGCTCGCCCCCGAGTTCCTGGTGGTCCGCAACCTCGGTCTCTACAACTCGTTCGCCGGCATCATCCTCCCGGCCGTGCTCACCGCGACCGGATGCTTCATGTTCCGCCAGTTCTTCCTGACGGTTCCCGACGAACTCGTGGAAGCCGCACGCATCGACGGCGCCCGCGAACTGTCGATATTCCTGCGGATCATGGTGCCGCTGTCCCGGCCGATCATGCTGACCCTCGCCATCCTGTCCTTCCAGTGGCGGTGGAACGACTACATCTGGCCGCTGCTGATGCTCAACGACCCCAACAAGTTCACCGTGCAGATCGGCATCCAGAGCATCGTCGGCGCGCAGAACATCAACTGGTCGGTCCTGCTCGGCGCATCGGTCATCTCCATGATCCCGCTGATTCTGATCTTCCTGGTCTTCCAGCGCTACGTCATGAGCGCCGACATCAATGCCGGACTGAAGGACTGACCTTGCCCAACTCGCTCGACCACGAGTTCGTCCACGCGGTGGCCGCCGCCGCCGACCGGTCGACCGTCCCGTCGGCGGCCGCCCCCGACGAGGCACCGGTCGGCGTGCCGCACCGTGGTCTGGCCCGCCGGGTGAAGACCCTGGTCGCGGCGTACCGGTCCCCGGACTCGGCACTGCACGGCAGCGGGCGGGCCGTCGCCGCCGCGACGACCCACCTGCGCGCCCTGCGGGCGGTGCAGACCGGCACAGGCCTCTTCGCCGGCGGCGACAACGTGCAGTCGCCGCCGGACTCCGCGTTCACCGTCAACGACGTGTGCGACGCGTACGTCCTCGCCGCAGGCGGAGGGCCGGAGCTGCACGACGTCACGGCGGCGCTGGCCGAGATCGCCGGCGCCGCCGCGGACAGTCTGCTGACCGGTGGGGTGCACACCCCGAACCACCGCTGGGAGCTGAGCGCGGCCCTGGCCCGGCTGCACCGCTCGTTCCCGGACGACCGGCTGCTCCACCGCGTCGAGGAGTGGCTCGCCGAGGGCGTCGACATCGACGCGGAGGGCCTGTATTCGGAACGCAGTGCCGTCTACGCGTCCCTCGTGACCAACCCGTCGCTGCTGTTGCTGGCCGAGGTCCTCGGGCGTACCGACCTGCTGGACGCTGTCGAACGCAACCTCGCCACGACCCTGGACCTGATCAGGCCGGACGGCACGGTGGAGACCGTCCACTCGCGCCGCCAGGACCAGAAGCTTTCGTTCCCGCTGTGGCCCTACCTGCCGCACTACCGGCTGCTCGCGATCCGCACCGGCCGGGGCGACTTCGCCCGGGCGGCGCTGCTGGCGGCCGCCGACGGCATCGACGACTCCGACCTGCTCGCCCAGACCCTCCTCACCCCGGACCTGTGCCGCGCGCTGCCCGCACCGGCCGCGGAGACACTTCCGCGCGACCGGTACATCACCACCGCACGCCTCGCCTCCCGCGCCTCGGCCACCGCGCACACGGTGGTGTACGGCGGCTCCGACGTGCCCGAGCACCGGCGCATCCGCTCGGGTCTCGCCTGCAACCCCACCTTCCTGCGTCTGTTCGCCGGTGCCGCCGTCCTCGACGCGGTCCGCCTCTCGCGAGGGTTCTTCGACCTGGGCCCGTTCCGCGCCGCCGACATGGAACTGCTCGCCGACAACCGGTACCGGCTCACCGGAACCCTCACGACCGCCTACTACCAGCCGCTCCCGAAGGACCGGAGGCGCGACGACGGCGCCTACCGTCTGGTGGACGAGGGTCGCTTCTCCGCGGCGATGGCCTTCCCCGACCGCCCTCAGGACGAGGTCTCCCACACGACCCGAGTCGAGGTCGACCTGCGGGAGGACGGGGCCGACCTGCGGATCGACATCAGCGGCCCATCGGTGCCCTGGTCCCTCGAACTGACCTTCCGGCCGGGCGGCGAGCCGCAGGGCGCCGTACCGCTGGGCGACGGACGCTGGTGTCTGACGACCGAGCCGTTGACCTACCGCGTCGGCGACGACGAGATCCGGGTCGAGGCCGCCGTCGAGACGGGCGAACCGCTCGCCGGACCGGACCGGAGCGACGTACTGCGCTACGACCCCGGGCAGGACTACACCGTGGTCGGCGGCACCGACGCGACGACCGGAAACCGCGTCTACCTCGGTGGGCACGGACCGCAGACACTGACCCTCACACTGCGCGCCACCTCTCAGGCATGAAGGGCCGATCCCCTTGCACCTCCCTCGCCAGCTCGGCCCGCTGCACGACCTGCCGGACTCCCCGGAGGCGTACGACGCCGTCCTCGCCGACGTCACCGAGCAGGCCCTCGCGCGCCTCACGCCCGAGGGCAACCTCGAACACCCCGACTGCGTCGACGACATCGGCGACACCTCCCTCGGCATCACCTCCCTGCTCGCCCTCGCCTGGCAGCGCAGCAAGGACCCGCGGCTGCCGGAGGCGGTCGGCCGCAGTCTCGCCTTCCATCTGCGCGAGCGCGTGTACACCGACGACAACCCCGGCTACCCGAACCTGAGGGTGCGGAACTGCGGTCTGCCGTACGCCCGTTACACCCTGGCGCCGGGCGCGCACCCCATCGGCGACTGGCCGAGCACGGTGTGGGCGCTGCTCCAGGCGGTGAACCTCCTCGACATGGCGGACGGTCTCGTCGAGAACGCGCAGCGCGCCGAACTCCTCGCCGTGGCGCGCGGATACTGGGGCTGGCTGACCGAGGCGACCTTCTTCAACCCGCAGGAGGCCGGCAACCAGGCGATCGGCTGCGTGGTCGGAGGCCTGATGCTCGCGGCTCATCTGCCGGGCACGGAAGGGCAGTCGGTCCGCGAGCGGGCCCTCGGGCTCTACACCGACAGGATCCGCGCCCACCGGGTGGAGGACCGCGGCGCGGCCCTGCCCCCCGAGCACGGCGGCGCCTACGACAACAACTACGGTCCGATCTCCCTCTCCTTCCTCGCCCAGGCCCACCGGATCAGCGGCGAGGAGATCTTCGCCGAGGACGGCGACGCCCTCGCCCGCTACATCGACGCCCGCCTGACGAACGGCGGCTTCGACAACGGCGGTCCGCGCTACAGCGAGCAGCACTCCGCCTTCGAGTCGGTCCTGGGCCTGCGCTACTTCGGTGCCCGTATCAGCGCCGACCTGGGCCGCTACCGGGGCGACAGCCGCTGGGCCCGGCACGCCGTCAAGGCGGACGGCGGGGTGGACGGCCACTTCGCCTGGATGCTGGTCTGGCAGATCCAGGACACCACGCGCTGGCACCGGGAGCCGTCCGAGGCCACCGCACGGCACCAACTGCGGGCCGGTACCGTCTCCGTGGCCTTCGACGGCAGGATGACGCCCGCGGTGTTCGAGGCGGGCGGCACCTACTACCTGCCCGCCGCCGTCAACCGGCAGCACGGCTTCGGCCCGGTCGTCGACGGCTTCCTGCTGTGCCGCCCCATGGGCGAGGTCCGCGTCCGCGACGTCCGCACCGACGGTCTGACCGCCAAGCTGGTCACCAAGCCGGTCGTCGGCCGCGACCACGTCCTGCGACACATCCAGTCCCTGTACGTCACCGACGGCACGAGCCTGTGGACCACGGTGACCGTGGAACGGCTCCCCGGCACGCCCTACCTGCTGGCCGGGCTGCCGTACGCCGAGGACGACGGTGACCGGGTGCGCCGGACCGCCGAGGGCGAGGTGACCTCTGTGGGCGCCCTGCGGCTGACGCACCCCGAGGCGGAGGGCATCGACCACTTCGACGCCCGCGCGGAGACGACCCAGGAGCAGGCCGCCTTCGCTCTCGCCGCCGACCCCCGCGGCTACGGCAATCCCGACGAGGGCTGGCGCCACCTGGTCTGCTCCACGGCCCTGGAAGCGGACCCGGCGCCGCAAGCCCCGGACGATCTGCACGCCTTCGCGGTGCGCTACGGCCCCGGCGACGCGTTCACGGCGTCCTTCGAACGCGACGGCAGCGGACTGACGGTGCACACCGAGGCGTTCACGGCACGGATCGGTGACCCGGCGGGCGACGCCCTGGGCGAGCCGGAACTGAGCCTGTCCGCCTGCTGAGTCGGAAGGCAGGGGCGAGCCCAGGACCGCTGTTCAGCGCTGTGGTACGGGGAAGACCACCCGCAGCGTCCGAACCCTTCGGTCCTGGCGGGACATGATCCAGGCGAGGGTCGGTACGGACGGGGCCCCGGTGCCCGGCAGTCGGGTGACGTCCATCTCCCAGATGGTGATGTCACGGCTGGCCACCACATGGCGCAGGTGCTGGCGCACGCCCTGGTCCAGGGCCTCCCGCATGGCAGGGAAGGGATGGGTGCGTTCCCCCGGCGTGCTGAGCTCGCCGAGCAGTTCGGCCTCCGGCGGCCACAGCTCGACGATGTCTCCGGGCAGCCGCCCGCGCGCCGCGCTCTCCAGCGTGATCAGGGCCTCCTGCCTGCTGTCCTCGGTGACGGCGGCGGCATCGTCGTGCGCCTGTGTGGCGGTCGACAGCAGCACCTCGGCGAGCTTCGCCCTGGCCTGACTGAGCCGGCTGCGTACCGTGCCGACGGGCACCTCGCAGGCCGTGGCGATCTCCTGGTAGGCGGTGATGCCGCTGAAGTGCCGCAGCATCAGCACCAGCCGCAGCCGCGGCGGCAGTTCCTCCATCGCCTCCCAGATCCAGTCGCGCATCGCGTGCTGCTCGACGGCCCGCTCCGGGTGCGACGGTCCGTGGTCGCGAAGGTGCAGGTGGTCGAGGCCGTCGAGGCCGAGCGACTCCCGTTTGTCGCGCAGGCGCATACGGGCGGCGTTGCGCACGATCGCCTTCAGCCACGCGCCCACCGCCGCGGGATCCCGTACGTCGCCGATGCGGCGGAGCGCGGTCAGCGCGGCGTCCTGGACCGCGTCGTCCGCGTCGGGGCCGTAGCCGAGCAGGCTCAGGGCCACCGCGCGCATCGGTGCCTGATGGCGGGCCAGCAGCAGCCCGAGGGCGCCGGTCTCGCCGGCCTGGGCCCTGCGGGTGAGTTCCTCGTCCGTGGGCGGGCCGATGGATGCCATGTCTGTACGCCTCCGGGGCGGGATGTCGCAAAGCGTCTTGCTGAAGGGCGCCGGGCTGCGGCCCACTGCCGGGCCGAGCACCCAGGACGTGCCGATACCGCATCATGCCCCGGTCACGGCGGCTCCGGCAGCCAACTGCCGTGGAAACCGGCCGGGACCGGATGGCGCAGTTCCACCACCGCCTGGACGGAGAGGTCCACGGCGTCGAGGACGAGCAGCTCCCCGGCCGCACCGTCGTCGTCCGAGACGAGGGAGAGGAGCCAGCCCTCGTCCTCGCCGGTGCCGTCCACCGCCGGTACGAAGACCGCCTCGCCGGCATGACGTCCACCGGGCGTCTCGTAGGTGCGCGTGCTGTCGCGCGTGAGGTCGTGTTTGACGATGCCGTCGTCGCGGACGGTGTACAGGTAGCGGTGCGGGCGGCCGGTGCGGGCCCTGTTGTGGGTGGGGAACTCGGCCGCGCGGTCGTCCAGTCGGCTCTCGGTGACCTGGCGCGGGACCGCCGGGTCCAGCGTCCAGCGATGCAGCACGGCGGGGGCCCGGCGGGGGCGCGGGGCGCGCGCCGCCGGGCCGACGGGTGACGTGTGGCCGGCGAGGCTCGACCAGCAGTGCCGGAAGCCGTCGCGGTCGTAGCGCACCGCGTCCAGGACGATCCGACCGCTCGCGTCCTCATGGGCGTTGCCGACATGGAAGACATAGCAGGGATCGACGTCAAACCAATCGACCTGGGTGCTGCCGGGCGTTCGGGGCATGACCCCGAGCCGTGCGCCGTACCCGTCGTCCCACCGGTAGGGCATGCCGCGGCGCCCGGCCAGGGCCGGGTCGAACACGACGGGCAGGTCCAGCCAGACGATGTGATGCTCGGTGATGGCGAAGTCGTGCATCATCGTCGGGCCCGGCACGTCGACCGTACGGCTGTCGAGCAGCAGTCCCTCCGCGGTGACCCGGTGGTAGGTGAGGTACGGCGGGGTGAACCCGGTGCCGAACAGATGCAGTTCGCCGGTGACCGGGTCCTCCTTGGGATGCGCGGTCATCGCGGTGGTCAGCCGTCCCGCGAAGTCGTACGGCCCCACCGTCTCCAGCGAAGGAGTGACCCAGTGGGGGAGGCCCGCTTCGTGCAGGGCCAGCACCGTGCCGGCGTGCCGGATGACATGCGTGTTGGCGGGGGTCGCGGTCAGATCGAGGGTGAGATCGTCGCGGACGAACGGATGTCCCTCCAACTCCCGTGTGCGAACCCACCGGTTGCGGTACCACTCGGCGCGACCGCCGCGCAGCCGGACACCGTGGAGCATGCCGGGGCCGGAGAACCAGTGCCCCGTGTCCTCACCGGGCAGCGGGTTGGGCCCGTTGCGCAGATAGTGGCCGTCCAGCTCGGGCGGCAGCAGGCCCCGCACGGTGAGGTCGGTCGCGGTGCTCTCCTCGGGGACCGGGGCGAAGCGGCCGCGGAGATACGAGGGGAGGGAGATCTCGTCGGTCATGGCGCCTTCCTTCGTGCCGCCTTCCTCTGTGAGCCTGTGGAGCCCGTGCAGGGGAGGCACGGGCTCCACAGGGCGACTTGGCCTACGCGGAGCTTCCCGCGGCGGCCCGCTTGATCAGCTCGGCGACCTCGCCGGGCTTGGACACGTAGACGGCGTGGCTGCCGCCGGTCTCGGTGACCGTCGCGCCGGCCCGCTCGGCCATGGCGCGCTGGGCCGGGGGCGGGATCATGCGGTCGTCGGTCGCGACGAGGTAGTAGCTGGGCCTGCTGCGCCAGGCGGGCTCGGTGACCGTCCCGCCCAGGGCGTCGAGGCCCCAGGGCACCTGTGCGTCGGCCAGGAACCGGGCCTCGTCGGCGGGCAGGTCCGCGGCGAAGGACGCGGCGAACTTCTCCCGGTCGAGGAACAGGAACCCCTCGACGGGCGGCAGGATGGGCGGTACCGGTGCCCCGGGCGGCGGGTCGGCGATGAGCGTGTTCACGGACTCGTCCTTGTCGGGTGCGAACGCCGCGATGTACACGAGCGCGCTCACGTTGTCGTGACTGCCCGCCTCGGAGATCACCGCACCGCCGTAGGAGTGTCCGACCAGCACGGTCGGGCCGTCCTGCGCGTCGAGGACCAGCTTGGTCGCGGCGGCGTCGCCTTCGAGGGAGAGGGTGGGGTTCTGGACGACGCTCACGCGATAGCCGTCGGCGGTCAGGAGGTCGTAGACCCCCCGCCAGCCCGAACCGTCGACGAATCCGCCGTGGACGAGGACGACGTTCCTTGCTTCCGTGATGGTGTTCATGACGCATTCGCTCCTTGGTGAGTCGACGTCAGGGGTGCCTGAGCCGCTTCCAGTCGTGCCTGGGCCCGGGCAGGGTGGATCTTCGTGAAGACGGCGGGACCGACGAGGCCCACGACATGGGCGGTGATGCCCGCCCACACCGGGGCGTCCACGGCACCGCAGACCGCCAGGCTCACGCCGATGAAGGTGAACCCGGCGCCCCAGGCGATGGTGATGTTGTTGTTGACCCGGATGAACTCCGGCATGTCCCAGTACTCGCGCGGTGTCTGGCGCTTGGCGATGCCCAGCGTGAAGGGCCGGCGGATCGCCAGGGTCCCCCAGGCGGTGGCGGCCAGCCAGGCGAAGGAGACGACGTCGGTGTGGTCCGCCAGGACCGACTCCGGGTCGGCGACGGCCACGGCGCCGACCACCGCGAAGTAGACGATGGTGCTGATCTCCAGGATCAGGGCGTCGAGGCCGACCCCGCGGCGGTGGTCCTGCACCAGGAGCAGCACCCCCGTGACAAGCCCGCTGATCGCTCCCCATCGCCAGTCGAAGGACGAGACGACTCCCGCGACGATCCAGGGGATGAAACCGCGCATGTAACCCATTGAGCATCCTTGATGACATGAAATGGACGGCCTCGGAAGGGGGTTGCTCCGAAGCCGCTCGGTGTCCGACGCCGACTAGATGCAGGCCGGGCGCGGAAGTTCGAACCGTGCGGTATGACGCTCGTCACATGCGTGTGCGTGGTGGGGCGGCCGACCCGGTGACCGCCGTCGGTCCGTCATCCCGTGAGGCCCGACAGCACCAGGTCCGCCCGCTCCCGGGTCGCCGCCACCAGCTCAGCGTTGGGCTGGTCCGAACGCCTGACCCAGGCCACCGCCTCCTCGTGGGTCTTGCCGAACTCCTCGTGCCGGGCGACCAGTCGTCGGACCCGCTCGTCCTCGTCGAGTTCGCAGAACCACACCTCGTCCAGGGCGGGCCGGACCCGGGGCCACGCTCCGGTGCCGAGGAGCAGGTAGTTCCCCTCGGTCACGATCAGACGGGCGGTCGGGTGAACCGGGATCGCCCCGGCGATCGGCTGCTCCAACAGCCGCTCGAAGCCAGGCGCGTACACGATGTCGCCGTCCGTCTCCTCACGCAGCCGCCGCAGCAGGGCCGCGTACCCGGCCGCGTCGAAGGTCTCGGGCGCCCCCTTGCGGTCCCGCAGACCGAGCCGGACCAGTTCCACGTCGGCGAGATGGAAGCCGTCCATCGGGACGTGCGCGACCCACGGCTCACCCGAACCGTTGAGCGCGCCCACCAGATCTTCGGCGAGGGTCGTCTTGCCCGAGCCGGGGGAGCCGGCGATTCCGAGGATCGCCCGGCTCCCGGGACGGCTGAGGGCGCGGGCGCGGACGAGGAGGTCGTCGAAGGTCAGCGGCACACCGCAGAGTGTGTCATCCGGTGCCGAGTCGATGACTTCAGGTCGGCCAGGCACCCTGGAGGGCGGAAGGGGGAGAAAGGAGCCCCAGCCGTGCCCCACGACTCCCACGACTCCCGTGACTCCCGCGAGCCCGACGACGAGGCGCAGATCCGCACCCTCATCACCGGGTGGGCCGAAGCCGTCCACCGCGGGGACCTCGCCGGTGTGCTCGCCGGCCACGCCCAGGACATCGTGATGTTCGACGTGCCGCCGCCCCATCACGGCATCCGGGGCCCAGGGGGTGTCTGACAATTCCCGCCTGCCCCGCGGCGTCTGGCACGCACTCCCCCACTGCCTTAAGGACGTGGGGGGACCCCCAGCCGCGTTGCCGAAAGGCCCGAGTAGCTCCGCTACTAGGACCTTCCGGCGCCTTGCGATCGCACGCACCAGACGCCGCGGGGCCCGCCCTCCGGGCGGACGACGGGAATTGTCAGACACCCCCTCGCCGCCTACCGCGCAGCCTGGCCGCCCTTCTTCGAGTGGCAGGCCCAGGGAGCCTGCTTCGACATCGAGACCCTCGACATCACAGCGGGCACCGACGTCGCCTACGCCCACGCCCTGCTGCGCTGCGCCACCCCGGAGGAACTCGCCGCCCACCCCGGCCTCCGGCTCAGACTCACCCTCGGCCCTGCGCAAGGAGCGCGGCCGCTGGCTGGTGGCCCACGAGCACCACTCGTTCCCGCACGACTGAATCCACGTGCCTGCGACCCGCGTTGCAGGGAACGGTGTTCTGTATGACGGAGCTCGGTCTGCCCGAAGAGATCAAGGCCTGCCTGTTCGACCTCGACGGGGTCGTCACCAGGACGGCCGTCGTGCACGCGGCGGCCTGGAAGGAGATGTTCGACGCGTTCCTGTGCGAACGGGAGGGTCAACGCTTCCGGCCCTTCGACGACCACGACTACGACGAGTACGTCGACGGCCGCCCCCGCGCCGACGGCGTACGCACCTTCCTCACCTCCCGCGGCATCGAACTGCCGGAAGGAAGTCCCGGGGACCCGCCGGGCGCCGAGACGATCAACGGCCTCGGCAACCGCAAGAACGACCTGGTCCTGGAGAAGATCCGCACCGACGGCGTCGAGGCCTATGACGACACCCTGACCTACATCCGGGCGGCCCGCGCGCACGGCCTGCGCACCGCGATCGTCTCCTCCAGCGCCAACTGCCGTGACGTACTGCGCGCGATCGACGCCGAGGACCTCTTCGACGTACGCGTCGACGGCGTCGTGGCGGCCGAGCGCCGGCTGCCCGGCAAGCCGCGCCCCGACACCTTCCTCGCCGCCGCCCACGAACTGGGCCTGGACGCACCGCGGTCCGCCGTCTTCGAGGACGCCCTCGCCGGTATGGACGCGGGCCGCGCGGGGGGCTTCGGATACGTCGTCGGCCTGGACCGCGTCGGACAGACCGACGCCCTCTACGCGCACGGCGCCGACGTCGTCGTGAAGGGCCTCGCCGAACTGGGAGGACCCGCGTGATCACCCACCGCTCCTACACCGTCGAGCCCTGGGCCGTCCGTGAGACCGACCTGAACCTCGACGTCCTGGCCCAGAGCGAGTCCGTCTTCGCCCTGTCCAACGGCCATGTCGGCTGGCGCGGCAACCTCGACGAGGGCGAGCCGCACGGCCTGCCCGGCTCCTACCTCAACGGCGTCCACGAACTGCACCCGCTGCCGTACGCCGAGGCCGGATACGGCTATCCGGAGTCCGGCCAGACGGTCATCGACGTCACCAACGGCAAGATCGTGCGGCTGCTGGTCGACGACGAGCCCTTCGACCTGCGCTACGGCCGTCTCGTCGCCCACGAACGCACCCTCGACCTGCGCCGAGGCGTCCTGGAGCGGTCCTGCGAGTGGATCTCACCGGCGGGCTCGCGGATCCGGGTGCGTTCGACCCGGCTCGTCTCGCTCACCCAGCGGGCGATAGCCGCCGTGGCCTACGAGGTGGAGCCCGTCGACAGCCGCACCCGCGTGGTGATCCAGTCGGAGCTCGTCAGCAACGAGAGCCTGCCCGCTCCGAAGAACGGCGACCCGCGTGCCGCGAAGGCCCTCAAGTCGCCGCTGGAGCACGAGGAGGGCTTCGCCGACGGCACCCGGTTGCGCCTGGTGCACCGCACACGGCTCAGCGGTCTGCGGGTCGCGGTGGCCGCCGACCACGTCGTCGAGGGACCCGAGCGCACCGCCACGAGCAGTGAGGAGACCGTGGACCTGGCCCGGCTCACCGTCACCTCCGTCCTGGAGCCCGGCCAGCGGTTGCGGATGGAGAAACTGGTCGCCCACGGCTGGTCCGGAGCCCGCTCCCGGCCCGCGATGAGCGACCAGGTCGATGCTGCCCTGGCGGCCGCGGCCGACGGCGGCTGGGACGGACTCCTGGACGAACAGCGGTCCTACCTCGACGACTTCTGGGGCCGCGCCGACGTCGAGGTCGACGGCGACGAGGAGATCCAGCAGGCGGTCCGCTTCGCTCTCTTCCACGTCCTGCAGGCAGGTGCCCGCGCGGAGCAACGGGCCATCCCCGCCAAGGGACTGACAGGTTCCGGTTACGACGGGCACGCCTTCTGGGACACCGAGACCTTCGTCCTGCCGCTGCTCACCTACACCGAGCCCGGCGCCGTCTCCGAGGCCCTGCGCTGGCGGCAGCACACCCTGCCCGCGGCCCGCGAACGCGCCGCCCAACTCGGCCTGGAAGGCGCGGCGTTCCCCTGGCGGACCATCGAGGGCTCGGAAGGATCGGCGTACTGGCCCGCCGGTACCGCCGCCTTCCACGTCAACGCCGCCGTCGCGGACGCGGTGGTGCGCTACACGGAGGCCACCGGCGACCTCGACTTCGAACGCGACACCGGCGTCGAACTCCTCGTGGAGACGGCCCGGCTGTGGCGTTCGCTCGGCCACCACGACCACCACGGCGTGTTCCACATCGACGGCGTCACAGGCCCCGACGAGTACAGCGCGGTCGCCGACGACAACACGTACACCAACCTCATGGCCCGTGCGAACCTCCTCGCGGCCGCCGAGGCCTGTGGACGCCACCCGGAACAGGCCGCCGCGCTCGGCGTCGACGACGGGGAGCGCGCCGCCTGGCGGGACGCGGCCGAGGCCGTGCACATCCCCTACAACGACGAACTCGGCGTGCACGAACAGCACGCGGGCTTCACCCGCTACCAGCACTGGGACTTCGACGGCACCCGCGCCGACCAGTACCCGCTGATGCTGCACTTCCCCTACTTCGACCTCTACCGCAAACAGGTGGTCAAACAGGCCGACCTGGTGCTGGCGATGTACCTGTGCAGCGGCTGGTTCGAGGACTTCCACGACGAGGAGCAGGTCGCCCGCAACTTCGCCTACTACGAGCCCCTGACCGTACGGGACTCCTCCCTGTCGGCCTGCGTCCAGGCGGTCGTCGCCGCCCGCGCAGGACACCTGTCCCTCGCCTACGCCTACACGGCCGAGGCGGCGCTGATGGACCTCGCCGACCTGGAGAACAACACCCGCGACGGACTCCACATCGCCTCTCTCGCCGGCACCTGGACGGCCCTGGTCGCCGGGTTCGGCGGTCTGCGCCGCGACGGCGACTCGCTGCGCTTCGCGCCCCGCCTGCCCGAGCGGTTCAGCCGCCTCGCCTTCAACCTGCGGCTCCTGGACCGTTGTCTGCGGGTGGAGATCGGCCCGGACAAGGCGACGTACACCCTGATGTCCGGCGCTCCTGTGACGATCCGCCACCACGGCATCGCGCTGACCCTGAACGGCGACGGACCCGTCGTGCGCGCCGTCCCGCCCCCCGAGGACCGCCCCGCCCCGCGGCAACCCCCGCACCGCGACCCGCACGCCCGCTGACCCGGGCGAGCGATCCGCACGGGCGTCGCTCGGCCGAGCTCCACCCCGCATCCCTTCCCGCAATGGGTTACTTTGTCCCTGTTTTCACAGGTTTCCCATGAGGGGTGGACGATGGCCCACGGCTACGGCGCTCTGCTCGCCGGCGCGCGACGACGTACGCCCGAAGCCCTGTCCGGTGCCGCCCGGCCGACCGGGGGAAACCCACTGATCGCCCTGGTGGCCGCCGTCTTCACCCTGGCCCAACTCGTCCTCGTCCGCCCCGGCATGGGCCTCGGCTGGGACGAGACCGTCTACGTCAGCCAGGTCGGAGCCCAGGCCCCGGCCTCCTTCTTCAGCGCCCCGCGCGCCCGCGGGGTCTCGCTGCTGGTGGCGCCGATCGCGAGCTGGTCGACCTCGACGGAACTCCTGCGCGTCTATCTCGCCGTCCTCTCCGGCCTCGGCCTGTACCTCGCCCTGCGCGCCTGGCGTGGCCTCTTCCCGGCCCGCGTCCTCGCGGTCGGCGGCGCCCTGTTCACCTCCCTGTGGATCACTCTCTTCTACGGCCCCCAGGCCATGCCCAACTACTGGGTCGCCGTCGGCGCGCTGGGCACGGTCGGCTGCTTCCTGAGGGTCCGACGCAATCCGAGGGCCCTGTGGGGAGTCGTGGCGGGCGCCGCGCTCATGGCGTGGATGCGGCCCACCGACGCCATCTGGGTCACCCTCCCGCTGCTCGCCGTCGCCGCCGTCAACCGCCACTGGCGGTCCGCCGTGGCCCTCCTCGCCGGACTGGTCGCAGGCGGCGCGCAGTGGGTGATCGAGGCCTACGTCGGTTACGGCGGCCTCGCCGAGCGGCTGCGCGAGGCCTCCCGCATCCAGGGCGGCCTCGGCCGGCACTTCGCCGTCGACGACCAACTGCGCAGCCTGAGCGGCCGGACCCTGTGCCGTCCCTGCACCGGGCCCCTGCCGGACCCCGCCGTCATGGCCTGGTGGTGCGTCCTCCCGCTGCTGGCCACCGTCGCCCTGGCGGTCGCCGTCCGCGCACGGCGCACCGGGCCGACCCTCGTCCCGCTCGTCTGCGCGACGACCGCCGCCGTGCCCTACCTCTTCCTGATCGGATACGCGGCCCCCCGCTTTCTGCTGCCCGCCTACGCCCTGCTCGCGATCCCGGTCGCCGACGCGCTGTTCCACCTCGCGACCGGCCCGGCCGCCCGATGGCGCCCGCTGGCGACGACGGTGCTCGCGATCGGCCTCGCGGGACATCTGGCGGTGCAGTACGCCGTCCTGGAGCGCACGGTGCGCCGCACCACGGACGATCATCGCGACTGGGCCCGCACCGCGGCCGAGCTGCACCGCCTCGGTGTGCGTCCGCCCTGTCTGCTCACCGGCCATCCGGCGATCCCCGTCGCCTACTACGCCGGGTGCGCGTCGGCGGCGGCCGGCGGCCACAACGCCAACAGCACCACGGCCGAGATCGTCGGCACGTCCCGCCGTATCCCCGCCGCCGCGCTCACTCGTCCCGGCGGCCCGCCGCCCGCCTACGCCCGCGACTGGCAGACCGTCCCCGCCGCCGGAATGGACATCCACCTGGCGCCGAACGCGGGCGGACCCGGGTGACGGCCGAAGAGACCGCCGTCGCCCCGACCCGCAGACGCGCCTACGGGCAGCTCGCGCTCACGTTCGCCGTCCTGGCCGCCGCCGGCTGGCTCGCCCGGCGCCACTGGCCCGTGCTGGAGACCGGCGCCCTGCGGCTCGCCGTGGCCGACCAGGGCTGGCTGCTCGTCGCCGCCACGGCCGCCGCCGCGACCTGGGTGTGCTCGGCGCTCGCCCTGCAGGGCGCGGTGCTACGGCCCCTGCCGCCGAGGCGCCTGGTGGCCGCTCAGTTCGCCGCCTCCGCCGCGAACCAGCTGCTGCCCGCCGGTCTCGGCACCGGCGCCGTCAACCTGCGTTTCCTGATGCGCTGCGGGATGTCGGCCGGGCGCTCGGCGACCGCGCTCGCGGTCAAGGCCACGGCCGGCGGGCTGACCCGGGCCGCCCTCATCGCCGTACTCGCGGCGGCCTGTCCAGGCGTCCTCAAGCTCCCGCGTCTCGCCGCGGGATGGCCGGCTCTGGCCGGAGCGGGCGCTGCCGTGAGCGTGCTCCTGACGGCTGTGCTGTGGCCGCGGTGCCGCAGGGCCATGGCTCTCGTCCTGACCGACATCAGGACGATCCACGCACGTCCGCACCGGGCGGCCGCCCTGTGGGGCGGCTCGCTGGGCTTCGCGGTACTGCACGCGCTCGTGCTGATCGCCGTCACGCGGGCCGTCGCGCTGCCGCTGGCCCCGCCCCTGGTGGCCCTGCTCTACTTCGCCGCGAGCAGCGCGGCCGCCCTGCTGCCCACCCCGGGCGGACTCGGCTCCCTGGACGCGGCGCTCGCCCTCGCCCTCACCGCCGGGGGAGCGCCGGGCGTGGGGGCCGCCTCCGCGGTGCTCGGCTACCGGCTGCTGACCGTGTGGCTGCCCCTGCTGCCCGGCCTGCTGGTGCTCGCCGTACTCGTCCGCCGCAAGGCGCTGTGAGCGCGACCGGCGTTTCCGGCCCCCGTGCTTCTGGTAGGACTTCGAGTGTCGGTCCGTGGGCGAGGGGGAGTGCCATGACGTGGAACGAGAACGGCGGACGCCTGGGTGAGGAGTTCTTCACGCCGGGGTCCTCGTCCTTCACCGAGTTCCTGGCGGCACACCGCCCCGAACTGCTCAGCACCCGCCGCGTCCTGCCCGACGGCGTACGGGCCGCGCCCGATCAGGTGCCGCACGGCACCACCGTGCTGGCCCTGTCCTACCGAGACGGGGTCCTGATCGCCGGCGACCGCAGGGCCACCATGGGCAACCTCATCGCCCAGCGCGACCTGGAGAAGGTGCACCCCGCCGACGACTACACGGCGGTCGCGTTCGCCGGCACCGTCGGACTCGCCCTCGACATGGTCAAGCTCTACCAGGTCGAGCTGACGCACTTCGAGAAGATCGAGGGCGTCGCCATGACCCTCGACGGCAAGGCCCGCCGGCTCGCCGGCATGATCCGGCAGAACCTCGGCCAGGCCATGCAGGGCCTCGCCGTCGTCCCCCTCCTCACCGGCTACGACCCCGCCGCGCCCGAGGGGGAACGCGGCCGCATCTTCAGCTTCGACGTCGCCGGCGGACTCTACGAGAAGACCGACTTCCACGCCGAGGGCTCCGGATCGCCCTATGCCCGTGGCGCGCTGAAGAAGCTGTTCCGCAAGGGCCTCGACCGCCGCGAGGCCGCCCTCGCCGCGCTCCAGGCGCTCTACGACGCGGCCGACGACGACTCCGCGACCGGCGGGCCCGACATCAACCGGCGGATCTTCCCCATCGTCTCCGTCATCACCGAGGACGGCTTCGAGCGGTTGCCGGAACCGGAGACCGAGGAACTCAGCCGCGAGATGGTCGAGCACCGCCGCAACAGGCCGGACGGGCCCCACGTGACGCCGTGACAGGGCACTTTCCCCGGCCGTGGGAAAGACCTGCCACGGGCTTTTACCGCACGTTCCTTGCAGGTACCGGTGGATGGGAACAAAGCTGCTGATCGCGGCCGTACCTCCCGAAGAAGGATCCTCCGCCCGAACACGGCCGTCCCTGCCCCGCTCCGCCCCTCCTCCCCGCCGCCCCCGACAGAGGGCCGGCCGGTACCGCGTCCGTGGCTCCGTGACGCGGCAGGAGCGGGTCAGGGCGGGCGGCACGGCCGGCGGAGGTCTCCGACCGGTTCCACGGCTTCGCCCACAGGCCGGCGTGCACCCTTGCCGGCGCTCAGGCCCGCACCTTGAACTCCTTGCGCCACTTGGTGAATTGCTGCTCCGGGTCGCCGCTGTACGACCACGGGACACGGGTACCGCGGCGGCCGAGCATCTGGAGCAGCGGGACGGCGATCTCCGCGAGACCCGCGTGGCAGGCCGCGTGGGTGAGGTAGTTGAGGTCGCGGAGCTCACCGGGGAGGATCGCGCTTTCGGCGCGGCCCGTGATCCAGCGCTGCCAGGTGCGCCGGACGTCGCTGACGGCCCCGTCGTGCCGCCAGTGCTGCCCGAGCGCCGCGGACGCCGACCGGTCACCTTCGGCCGCGTCCACCGCGGACCGGTACTCCTCCACGCGCGCGTACTGCACCAGCACCGGCAGCGCGCACCCCGGCGGCGCCACCCCGGCCGCGTCGCGGGCGAAGTCGTACATCAGACCGTGCGAGCCGTGCCAGCGGGACGAGTAGTAGTGCAGTACCTGGAGGTGGCCCTCGACGCTGTACGGATCCCGCGCGTGCAACTCGTCCCACCAGCGCCCCAGTTCCTGCCGCCGTACCCCGGACGGGTACAGCCGCGCCACCGAGATGAGGGAGGTCCACGGCGTCGGGTCGTCCACGAACGCCTCGGCGGCCTGGAGACAGGCCATCACGGCTGCGTCGACGCGCCGCCGCTCGATCGGCACTCCCCGCCCAGCGGCGATGGCCAGGTTGAACGCCCGGGCCGTCTCCGTGGCGGCCCGCAGCACCAGGGCGTCGGCGCTGTGCGGCTCGGCGGCCAGCCATGACTCCACCGTCGAGCTGCTCGCGCACGCCTGGCCCAGCACTCGCACCCGGTGGCCGCGCGCGAGCCAGTCGGGCCCGGTGGCCCGCAGCAGCTCACGCAGTCCCTGCCAGCGTCCGATGACGATGTCCTGGCGGGCGGTGGTGAGGGGGATGTCCCCGAAGTCGGGGTCGAACTCGGGGGCGAAACGGTCTCTCGCCATCGCACAACCCCTCAGAAGTCGGTGGGGAGACCCTCGTGGACGAGGGAGGGCCCTGCCGCCGGGCCGTCGGGGATGTAGTCGGTCTCGACAGTACGGCTCGCGTCGAGCCGCGCGGGCCGGTAGTAGTCGCTGCCCCGCCTCCAGTACCAGAGCATCGGGACCAGCCCCACGGCCAGTCCGCCCACTCCGATCGAGATCGCGGCGGTGCTCAGCTCGCCCAGCGACTCGAAGAAGATCCAGAACATGAACAGGGCGCCCAGCAGCGGCCACAGACCGCCGAGGATGAAGTCGGCAGGGGACTTCAGCAGCATCTTGCGATAGGCGACGACCACCGCGAGCCCGGCCAGCCCGTAGTAGACGGCGATCTGCAGACCGATCGCCGAGATCGCGTCGGAGAGGATGTCGCCCACCGAGCCCAGCGAGTTGGAGGCGATGAACATCATCAGCGCCACCGTGCCGACCACCACGATAGCCACCCACGGCGTGTTCCACCGGCGGTGCACCCGGCCCAGGGCGCTCGGCATCGTACGGTCCCGGCCCATCGCGAACAGTGACCGCGTGACCTGGATCAGCGTGGTCTCCAGGGTGGCGATGGTCGACAGCATCACCGCCACGATCAGCAGCTTGCCGCCCCAGCCCGGCCAGATCTCCTCACCGAGCACGGCCAGCACGTTCGCGTCGTTCTCCTCGATCTGCTTCGAGGTGAGGATGACGTTCACCGCGATGGTGAACACCTCGAACAGCAGGAAGACGATGCCGACCCCGATGAGCCCCGCGAGCCCTGTCGTACGGCGGCTGTTGCGGGTCTCCTCGCTCAGGTTGCTGGTGACGTCCCAGCCCCAGTAGTAGAAGGCGGCGATCAGCGCGCCCGAGGCGAACCCGGCCATGCCGTCGAAGTGGCCGAAGCCCAGCCAGGACCACTCGAAGGAGCGCGCGTTGCCCGTGTGGAAGAGGGCGAGCACCGCGAACAGGGCCAGGATCGCCAGCTCCACACCGGACATCACGAGCTGGGCGCGCACGGTGAGCCGGGCGCCGCCGAGCACCACCAGCAGCATCAGCACGAACCAGGCCGCCCCCACGACGGTCGACAGCGCGGTGTTGTCCGCGAGGTCCTGGTCGAACAGGGCCAGCGTCATCGAACCTGCGGGCAGCGAACCGGCCACCATGAAGATGGTCGCCGAGATCACCAGCGCCCAGCCGCTGATGAAACCGAGAAAGGGGTGGAGCGTTCGCCCCACCCAGGAGTAACTGGCGCCCGCGTTCACGTCGATCCGGCCGAGATAGCTGAACGCGAGGGCGATGCCCAGCATGGGTATCGCGCAGTACAGCAGAGCCGCCGGACTGGCCAGGCCCACCGCACCGACCAGCACCGCGGTGGTGGCGGCGATCGAGTACGCAGGCGCGCTGCCCGCGACGGCCATCACCACGGTGTCGAACGTACCGAGGGCATTGGCCTGCAGCCCTCTGCCCCTGCTGTTGCTCATGGTTGCGCTGCTTTCGGTAGGGCACGACGAACGGACGGGGACGCCCGTACGGCGCAAGGAAAGTGTGGGGAGTGGCTCCGCCCAGGGCCTCAGAGGGATGGCCTCGGCCAGGGTGGTGGAGAGAAAGAGGGGTGTGGAGGACCGTACGGTCGCTGCGTCGGCGGACGGTCACTCCGTGTGTGCGAGTGATGATAGCCCCATATCTTGAGCCTTCAAGATTAACTGGGGGGTAACGTTCCGAGCCGTCGATCGCTTTGCTCCTGCGGCCTTTTGAGGTTGGGGAGCGCGTACGGGGAAACGCGGATCAGGACCGCGGATCAACCCTGCGCGAAGGAGTCAGCCCATGACCGGCGAACCGATGGCCGACGACGCCTACCAGCCCACCGGCACCAACGAGGAGCAGGAGGACGCGGCTCCGCTCGACCTCCAGGACGCCCTCGACGAACGGACCTACGACGACACCCTCGACGAGGGCTATTCGCCACCGGAGAAGCCGCTCGGCGTCACCCGGCACGGCACCACCGCCGCCGAACAGCACGACGGAGAGACCCTCGACGAACGCCTGGCCCAGGAGGTCCCCGAGGAGGCCGCACCCGTAGGGGACGAGGTGGGCGACCTGCCCGGCGGCGAAGGCGAGCCCGTGGACCCCCAGGCCGGCACCGATCGCGCCGGACGCCTCGTCGCCCCTGACGAAGGCGCCCACTCCACCACCACGAAGGAGGAGATCGCCACCGACGTGGGCATCGACGCGGGCGCGGCCGGCGCGGAGGAGGCCGCCGTGCACGTGGTCGAGGACCCCGAGGAGCCCTGAACTCAGTCCCCGATCCGGTCGATCTGGCGGAGCTTGTTCGTGGCGTCCAGGGCCGCGACCTTGTAGGACTCGGCGAGCGTCGGGTAGTTGAACACCGCGTTGACCAGATAGTCGACCGTGCCGCCGCAGCCCATCACCGACTGCCCGATGTGGATCAGTTCGGTGGCACCGGAGCCGAAACAGTGCACGCCCAGCAGGGTGCGGTCCTCGGAGGAGACCAACAGCTTCAGCATGCCGTGCGAGTCGCCGATGATCTGGCCGCGGGCCAGTTCCCGGTAGCGGGAGATACCGACCTCGAACGGCACGCAGTCCTCGGTGAGTTGGTCCTCCGTCCGCCCCACGAAGCTGATCTCCGGGATGGTGTAGATGCCGATCGGCTGGAGGTTGTGCATCTGTCCGACCGGCTCCCCGCAGGCGTGGTACGCCGCCGACCGGCCCTGCTCCATCGAGGTCGCAGCCAGCGCCGGGAAGCCGATCACGTCGCCGACGGCGTAGATGTGCGGCACCTCGGTGCGGTAGTGCTCGTCCACCGTGATCCGCCCGCGCGGATCCGCCGACAGGCCCGCCTTGTCGAGGTCGAGGTCGTCGGTGAGCCCCTGCCGGCCCGCCGAGTACATCACCGCGTCGGCCGGGATCTTCTTCCCGCTCTCCAGAAGGGTCAGCGTGCCCCGCGGATGGCGCTCCACCGCGGCCACGGTCTCCCCGAACCGGAAGGTCACCGCGAGATCCCGCAGGTGGTACTTGAGCGACTCGATCACCTCGACATCGCACATGTCGAGCATCCCGGCCCGCTTCTCGACCACGGTGATCTTGCTGCCGAGCGCGGCGAACATCGACGCGTACTCCATGCCGATGACACCCGCGCCCACGATGACCATGGAGCGCGGAACCTGTTGCAGATCAAGGACGTTGTCCGAGTCCATGATCGTCTGACCGTCGAACTCGACACTGTCGGGGCGGGCGGGCCGGGTCCCGGTGGCGATCACGATGTGCTCGGCGCTGAGCAGCCGTTCCTGGCCTGTGACCTCGCGCAGGGCGATCGTGTGGGGGTCGACGAAGCGGCCGGTGCCGCCGTAGAGGGAGATGTGGTTGCGGGAGAGCTGACTGCGGATCACGTCGACCTCTCGGCCGACCACGTGCTGGGTGCGCGCGGTCAGATCGGCGACGGTGATGTCCTCCTTCAGCCGGTAGCTCTGTCCGTACAGATCCCGCTGGGTGAGGCCGGTCAGGTACAGCACCGCCTCGCGCAGGGTCTTGGAGGGAATGGTCCCGGTGTGGATGGAGACCCCGCCGACCATGTCGGGGCGGTCGACGACGGCGACCCGGCGGCCCAGCTTGGCCGCTGCGATGGCGGCCTTCTGGCCACCCGGACCGGATCCGATGACAAGCATGTCGAAGTCGGGCACCCTCGGAAGTCTGTCAGCCGCGGGGCCTCTTGCGAAAGGGTGAGCAGTAAACCGGTCCAACTCCGAATCGGCGCAGGTTACGAGGGAGTTGCCGGGAGACTGCCGGGGATGTGCCGCAGACCGCGACAGCCGCGGCGGACCGCGGGACAATACGGCCATGGGCCACCGACTCGCCGACGCGAGCACCCCGGCCCGGCTCGCCGCCCCCGACGAGGGCATCGGCCGGGACGAACTGGCGCTCGCCACCCGCAACCACGGCCTGCCGCTCGAAGCGATGCGCCACGACCTCACCCCGCCGGGCCTGCACTACGTCCTCACGCACTACGACATCCCGTACGTCCCCGAGGACACCCCCTGGCAACTCACCGTCGGAGGCCGGGTCCAGCGCCTCCTCACCCTGACCCCGGACGACCTGCGGGCCCTGCCGCGGGTCACCACCCGGGTCACGCTGGAGTGCGCGGGCAACGGCCGGGCCCTCCTCACGCCCCGCCCGGTCAGCCAGCCCTGGCTGGTCGAGGCCGTCGGCACCGCCGAGTGGACGGGCGTACCGCTCAGGCTGCTGCTCTCGGAGGCCGGTGTCGAGGCCGACGCCGTCGACGTGGTGTGCACCGGCGCCGACCACGGAGTGGAACGCGGTGTCGAACAGGACTACCAGCGGTCCCTGCCCCTCGACGTGGCCACCGGGACCGAGCCCGAAGTGCTGGTGGCCTACGAGATGAACGGCGCCCCACTGCCCCCGCAGCACGGTCGGCCGGTCCGGCTCGTCGTGCCCGGCTGGTACGGCATGGCCCAGGTGAAGTGGCTGCGCGACATCACCGTCACCGACACGCCGTTCACCGGGTTCCAGCAGACCGTCGCCTACCGGCTCAGGCAGCACGCCGAGGACGTGGGGGAGCCGGTCACCCGTATCGCACCGCGCGCCCTGCTGGTCCCGCCCGGATTCCCGGACTTCATGTCCCGCACCCGCGTGGTGCGGCCCGGCACGGTGACGCTGGAGGGGCGCGCCTGGTCGGGACGGGCGCCAGTGACCCGGGCCGAGGTGAGCACCGACGCGGGGCACTCCTGGCACACGGCGGAACTCGAACCGGACAGCGGTCACCGGTGGGCATGGCGGCGTTGGAGTCTCCCCTGGACCGCGGAACCGGGGAAGTACGTGCTCAGCGCGCGGGCCACCGACGCCGAGGGCCGGACCCAGCCTCTGGAACAGCCCTGGAACCGGGGCGGCTTCGCCGTCAACCTCGTGCAGCGGGTCGAGGTGCTGTGCCTGGAGGAGGGGCCCGCCGAGCCAGGAGCCTGAGGCGCGGCCGTGTCCGGCTCCACGACGCCATGGCCGCCCTGGAGCCGACGCGGCCGGTCGTGGCTACGGCAGCAGCTTGTCGAGCGCTGCCGGGCCCTCCGCCTCCAGCTTGCGCCGGGCCCATTCGAGACTGCGTGGGGTGATGTCCTTGCCCGAGGCAAGGACGACGTCCTCCGGCGACACCTCGGTGCCGGTACGGGCGTGGAGCAGGTCGTCCGGGGTGGCGCGGTCCTCGGACGGCCCGGACGCGTCGGGCTGTGACGTCGGCATGATCTCTGCTCCTCGGATCCGGATCGCTGTGCGGTCCCGGTGCTGTCAACGGGTCCGATATCACCATTCAACGCCCGGGCCGACCCTGCATCCGGAAGCGCTTGAGCGGTCCCTGCGTCACCGGTGCTTCCGGATGCCCCGGTGACCGGTCAGGCGTGTAATGGGGACAACGATCTTTCGGGGGCCGACAGAGAGACGAGGCCATGACCACCACCCGGATCAGCCCGAAGGGCGTCCTGCGCAGGCTGGGCGAGTGGTGTGCCCGGCACTTCGTGATCGTCCTGGTGGCCTGGCTCGTGGCCCTGGTCGCCCTGCAGACCCTGAACCGGTCCTTCGGCGGAGACTACTCCGACAACTTCTCGCTGCCCGGAGTGCAGTCGCAGAAGGGCCTGGACGTCCTGAAACAGCACGACCCCGCGGCCGGTGGCTACAGCAGTCAGATCGTGCTGCACGACGGCGACAAGTCGCTCTCGTCGCTGGACTCGCAGATGTCCACGACCGTCGGCGACCTGCAGAAGCTTCCGCACGTCCTGGCGGCGCAGAACCCGCTCTCCGTGCCCGCCTCGAAGGTCGGGCCGCTTTCCTCGGACGGCAAGACGGCGTACATCACGGTCCGCTTCGACGTCCAGCCGTCGACCCTGGGCGACGGCTACCTCCCCGGGGTCGACAAGGCCGTACAGCCGCTGCGGGCGGCCGGCGCCGACGTCGAGTACGGAGGACCGCTCGGCGAACTGGCCCGGCCCGCCGCCGACGACCGGGTGAGCGAGTTGATCGGATTCGCCGTCGCGATCGTTGTCCTGCTCATCGGCTTCGGCAGTGTGATCGCCGCCGGAATCCCTCTGGTGACCGCCTTGATCAGTGTGATCGGAGGGCTCGCCTGCCTCGGTCTGCTCGCCGCCGCGTTCACCTTCGCGACCGTCTCGCCGACCCTGGCCACGATGATCGGGCTCGGCGTCGGAATCGACTACGCGCTCTTCCAGATCACCCGGCACCGGCAGAGCCTCATGGACGGAAAGGACCCGGTGCACGCGGCGGGCGGGGCCACCGCCACCAGCGGACGCGCCGTACTGGTCTCCGGCTGCACGGTGATCATCGCCTTGGCCGGACTGTCCGCCTCCGGGGTGTCCTTCATCGGGAAACTCGGTCTCGCCGCCGCCGTCACGGTCGTCTCCGCCGTCCTCGGCGCCCTGACCCTGGTCCCCGCCCTGCTGGGCCTGATCGGCACCCGCATCGACCGTTACCGGGTGCGCCGCCCGGTCGCCGAGACCGACGCCGCCGAGGGCGAATCGCCGCAGGGGACGTGGCACCGCTACGCCCAGCGGGTCGAGCGGCGACCGTGGCGCTACCTGGCCGCGGGCGTCACGACCGTCGTGATCCTCGCGATCCCGGTCTTCTCCATCCAGCTCGGCCACATCGGCGACGGCGCGGACCCGACCTCCTTCACCGACCGGCGGGCCTACGACCTGATGACCGACGCCTTCGGCCCCGGCTCCAACGGCCCCCTCACCGTCGTCATCGACCAGACCTCCGTACCGTCCTCCCAGCGCTCCGACCTCAACACCCAGGCGCAGAAGACCCTCGACGGCGTGCCCGACGCGGCCGCGGTCACCCAATTGACCCCCACCAGCGACGGGGACGTCCTGCTCGCCACCGTCTACTCGAAGCAGTCCCCGCAGAGCGCCACCACCACGGACCTCACCAACCGCCTGGTCGACACCACCCTGCCCACCGCGGTCTCCGGCACCGACGCCAAGGGATACGTCACCGGCACGACAGCCGCCCAGGTCGACTTCCGGGACATCGTCTCCAGCCGGCTGGCCCTGATCATCGGGGTCGTGGTCGCGCTCGCCTTCCTCATCATCCTCGCCGTCTTCCGCGGACTGCTCGTCGCCGTCAAGGCGGCCGTGCTCAACGTCCTGTCCATCGCCGCCTCGTACGGCGTCGTCGTCGCCGTCTTCCAGTGGGGCTGGGGCGGTCCCGCGCTCGGTGTCTCCGGCAAGGTGCCCATCGAGAGCTATGTGCCGATGATGATGTTCGCGATCATCTTCGGACTGAGCATGGACTACGAGATCTTCCTGCTCTCCCGGGTGCACGAGGCCTGGCTGCGCACCGGGGACGCCAAGGCCTCCGTCGCCCACGCGCTGGAGATCACCGCGCGGGTGATCACCTGCGCGGCACTGATCATGGTGAGCGTCTTCGCCGCGTTCATCGTGAGCGACAACATCGTGGTCAAGATGCTCGGACTGGGCCTCGCCGTGAGCGTGCTGATCGACGCGACCGTCGTACGGCTGCTGATGGTCCCGGCCGTCATGACCCTGCTGGGGCGGCACGCCTGGTGGACACCCCGGTGGCTCGACCGGATCCTCCCGCACATCGACGCCGAGGGGGAGCACGAGACGGACGGCGACGCGGCGGTCAGCGGGGCTCCGGGGCCCACGGCGCGAGAACGAGCATCGTGACGTCGTCCTGGAGCGCCGGGGCGTACCGCACGAGGTCGGCCCACACCCGCTCGGCGAGGTCCGGGAGACCGTCCGCGAACTCCGTGATGCGTTCGAGCAGCGGGTAGAAGGCACCGGCGGCGTCCCGCGCCTCCCAGACCCCGTCCGAGGCCAGGAAGAGCAGGTCGCCGGGGTGCAGCGGGACCGTGACCCCGGCCGGCGGCGACGCGTCCGCGAGCCCCAGACCGAGCGGCGTGCCGACCGGGACGTCCAGCTCCACGGCCCGCCCGTCGCGCAACAGGACTGGTCCTGCCTGGCCGCACGCCACGATCCGCACCGACCCCGCGTCGGGTCCGAACTCCAGCACCAGCCCCGTCGCGAACAGCTCCGAGAGCCGTACGGCCGCGGAGTCCACCACCAACCTGCGGTCGAGCCGCGCGGCCACCGACTCGGGATCCGGCTGGTCAAGCACCGCCTCCCGGAAGGCCCCCAGCAGCGAGGCGACGGTCGAGACGGCCGACAGCCCGTGCCCCTGCACATCGCCCATCACCGCCCGCACCCCGCACGGTCCCTCCCGTACGTCGAAGAAGTCCCCGCCGACCAGCGTCCCCCGCTGCGCCGCCCGGTACAGGCCCGCGCACCGCACCGGTCCCACCCGCTCCGGCAGCAGCGGCACCACGGCACGCTGCGCGGCCTCGGCGACCGCGCGCTCGGTCACCAGCTGGGCGTCACGCCGGCTCCGTACGAACGACACGATCACGCTGAGCGCCGCGACGAAGCCGACGGTCAGCACATCCGTGCTGCCGGGGTTGTTCAGCCGGAACGCCGGAACGTTCAGCACGACCAGCACGGACACGCCGAGCCCCGCTGTCGCCACCGGTCCGTACGACAGCACGGCCAGCGGCGGGATGGCGCCGAGCACGAACCCGATGTCGAGCGGGTCGGGGCTCACGAGGGTCGCCACGCACACCCCCGCCAGCAGGGCGGCGGGCAGCACCCGCACCCAGCCCGGCGGCGGGGCGCCGCGCAGCCAGGTCCGCCGGTCCCGGTCGCGCGCTCCGCTCACACCACTACGCTGCTACGACCCGCCCGGCCCCGCACGCCGAACGGTTCCGGCTTCCGCTAGAACGGTGTGAGCGTCAGCCGGATGCCCGTCGGCGCCGTGTCCTGGACGTAGGAGGCGTAGTCGGCCACGTCGTCGAAGGCGAAGCCGTACGCCTTGCCGTCCTCGGTGGCCGCGTGCATGGCCTTGGCGTAGTGGTTGGTGAGCGCGGTCCGGTAGAAGGACGCGGGGTCGGTGGTCGGCTGGGCGGAGGTGCTCACCAGCGTCGACCGGTTGAACCCGGCACCGAGCACCGCGGCGACCGGTCCCGTCGTACCGTCGTTGGGAGCGGCGAGGGCGCCGTCGCAGAAGAGCACGTCCCGGGTCGACGGCCGGGCGAAGGAGACCTGTGCGGGCCCGTCGAACACGAGCTGCCCGCCGCGCACCCGGCCGGTGAAAGTGCCCGCGTTCGTGGTGACTGTCAGGTCCTTGCCGGTGTAGGTGCTCCACACCTCGTCGATGTACGGCGCGAAGTAGTCCGCCGGGAACAGGCCGGCGTCCAGACCGTGACCAGGTGCGATCACTCGCCTGTCGTCCACGACCAGCGGCGCGAACTCCTGGACCTGGCGCAGGGCGGCGAAGGCATCGGCCCGCCCGGAGGCACGCACGGTGCCCGTCGTCTGGTCCTTCGCCCCGGTCAGCCGGATGCTCAGCGGCACGCTGAACATGTCGACCATGGTCGTGTTGCAGAACATGCCGGCCGTGTTGTGGGTGAACTCGGCGCAGTCGTGCAGCACCGGGTAGTTGGGGTCCGAGGTGACCCAGCCTGCCGGGTACTGCAGGGCGGGACTGCCGTTGCCGTCCGTGACGACCTTGAACTTCAGCTTCGCGCCCAGCGACACGTAGATCCGGCCGGACAGATAGGGGAGGCTGAGGCTGGTCTCGCCGCTGCCGGACAGGCCGATCGCGTAGTCGGTGTAGCCGTCGGCGCCGTTGTCCGACAGGGCGACCGGAGCGAGCGTGCCGTCCGGCGTGACCCGTACCTGCCTGCCGTCCAGGTTGCCCACGATGTAGACGTGGACGTTCGCGTTGTCGAAGGCACCGGTGTTGTTGACGACGGTCAGCGGCAGCGCTCCGGCCGCCGCCGTGCGGTTGGTGTCCGCGAAGGCGTGGGGGGAGAGTGCGGCCACGGCGGGCGCGGCCACCAGGGCACCACCGAGGCCGAAGAGGACTTTGCGGCGGCCGAGATCGCGCTGGTGACGAGGTGTCATGTGGGGGGTCTCCTCGGGTCTGTTGAGAGCGCTCTCACGTTGTGGACGAGGCCCGATGCTACGGACGGGCGAGGCTGCGGCGTGCAGAGCGGACAGCGTTTAATGCGGCCTTAAGGGCCCTTTAACCGGTGGGCACACGCGCGTGGGGCGAAAACCGATGGACGCGGCCCCGGAAGATCCCGTACCGTCGGCCGCCACGCCCCGGAACCGACGGAAGGAGGCGAGTGCCGTGCAGTGCACCACCATCCAGCGCTCCCCTGCCGTTGCCCCGGCGTGCTCTGTCTGACCGACCGGGAGCGCTCCGCGCAGTACGCACCCCGGAGGAATCCACCCATGACCGCCCTGGTCATCCGCGCGCTCGACGAACGTGACGCCCACCTTTTCGACGGCCTTCCCGACCCTCTCGGCGCCCGCGAGTCCCACCGGCTCACCCGCCACCGCCCCGACTGGAAGCGCGTCGCCCTCCGCGACGGCGAGGTCGTGGCCCGTGGCGCCTGGTGGGGCGGCCCCGACGACACCGAGCCCCTGAACATCAACTGGTTCGACGTGGCCGAAGGGGAGGAGGAGGCCGGAGCCGAGCTCCTGCGCACCGCGCCCTGGCAGGTCGAACTGGAGATGAACCTCCCCGCCGGCTGGCGAGAGAACAGGGAGCTGCGCGCCGCCGCAGAGGCCCGCTTCACCGCCGTACGAAAGGCCGGATACGAGCTCCTCGTCGAGCGGTTCCTGTACCGCTGGACACCGGAACGCGGGCTGCCCGAGCGGCCCGGCCGCCTGGAGTTCCGGCCCGAACCGGACGACGCGGTCTTCTTCGACCTGCTGCGCCGCATCCACGCCGCCACCCTCGACGCGCACGCTCTCAAAGCCGTCGGGGAGGGCGGACTCGACCAGGCAGCCCAGGAGGAACTCGACTTCTTCCACTGGTGCCCCTCGCCCCGCGAGTGGTGGCAGATCGCCCGGACGCCGGAAGGAGACGTGGCCGGGATCCACATTCCGGCGCACAATCCGTCGGGTCCGTGTGTCGGGTTCATCGGCGTCGTACCGGAGCATCGGGGGCACGGTTACGCCTACGACCTTCTGGCCGAGTGCACCCACTACCTGGTCGAGCGGGGCGCCGAGTTCGTCTCCGGGGCGACGGACCAGGGGAACTTCCCGATGGCCGCGAACTTCGCCAAGGCGGGCTATCCCGTCGTACGGGAACGTCTGAACTACGGGCCGCAGCGCACCGGCTGACCCAGGGCGCCGTCCGGTTGTCAGTGCCGGGTGCCATGCTGGACGGCAGGTCGATGTTTCGGCGAGTGGGGGAGGCGGGATGGGGTTCGAGGGGCAAGTCTGGCAGGTACGCGGCGGTGGCGAACCGGTCGGGGACATCGTGATCGACGACGCCGACTTCCCTTGGCTGTCGGGCCGCTTCACGCCCGGAACCGCGTTCGGCGGCGTGCGAGACCTGTTCGCGCGTGAACTCGCCCTGATGGAACTGGACGACGAGGCGAGACAGGAGGAATGGGAGGCGGCCCACGACGAGATCCGGCGACGCGTGTCGCTGATCGCGCCGCACGGCCCGGTGCCCGAGTTCCTGCTGCACATCGACGGCGACTGGGCCTGGTTCCGCTGGAGCGACGAGCCGTTCGACAAAGACCTCCCGGCAGCGTGAGCCCCCGCCTACGCCATGGCCCCCTCGCTCCCGCCGTCCAGCAGGGCCTCCGCCGCCGTGAGGATCTCCGTGACCCGCAGACCGAACGCCGCGTCGCACGGGTGTGCCCGCCCGGTGCGGGCGGCGTCGAGCAGCGCGTCGGCGGCCCGGAGCATGGCGGGGGCCACGCCCTCGGACGACTCCGGCAGCAGCGCGACTCCGCCCGTGCCCCGCAGTTCGACGCCGACTCCCGCGGCCGCCGTCGGCGCCGTGAGACTCAGCGTCACCGTGCTCGACGCGCCACCGGTGTGCCTCAGGACCAGATGGACGGTGTCCCCGGGACCGTGCGCGGCCGCGGCCACGTCACGGACCTCGCCCAGCACCGGCAGCAGCACCGACAGGGCGTGCGGACCGACGTCCCACAGGGCGCCCTTCTCACGCCGCCACGGCGAGTCGGCGAACGGGCTCTCGCCGGTGAAGACCGACCCGAGCCACTCGGCCCGCCCGGTGAACCAGCCCTCCGCACCCGCCTGTTCACCGATCCACGCCTCGGTCTCCGCCAGGAAGCGCGAGGTGAAGAACACCACCGAGGCGACCCCGGACTCCCGCACGGCCTCGACGACCGCCCGGCCCTCCTCGATCGTGGTGGCAAGAGGCTTGTCCAGCAGCAGATGGCACCCCGCCCGTGCGGCCCGTGCCGCGAGACCGGCCTGCACGGACGGTGGCAGCGCGACGGCGACGGCGTCCACGTCGGCGAACAGCGCGTCGACGTCGTCGTACGCACGCGTGCCGTGCTCGTCGGCCAACGCCTTGGCCGCTTCCGTACGCCGGCCCCACACCCCGGCGAAGTCCAGCTCCGGATGCGCGCTGAGCGCGGGGGCGTGGGCCATCCTCGCCCAGGGGCCGGTGCCGAGCAGTCCGATACGCATACCGCCGCCTCTCTCGCCATCACTGCCGAACCTCACTAGGACCGGTTTCGGATCACCGACCGGTCGAGGTGAGGGTGTCACACGCGCACGGCCGCCTCGCAAACCGTCTCCGCACCTCGGACGCCCACGAGCGACACCGACCGCGATTCAGCTGTCCCAGCACTGAATCCGTTCTCGTTCTTCTATTGGACCTTCGGAGCGGGAGGCAGCCACCCTGGTACGAGCCAGGCTCCGCCGCCAGACAGCCGAAAGAGGTCCAAGGCCATGCACACCCGCCGCATCGGTGATGTCGAAGTCAGCTCGATCGGCCTGGGCGCGATGCCCATGTCCATCGAGGGACGGCCGGACGAGGAACGCTCCATCGCCACCGTGCACGCCGCGCTCGACGCGGGGGTGACCCTGATCGACACCGCCGACGCCTACCACCGGGACGCCGACGAGGTCGGTCACAACGAGACCCTGATCGCCAAGGCTCTCGCCTCCCACGAGCGGGGCGGCGACGTCCTGGTCGCCACGAAGGGCGGCCACCTCCGCCCCGGGGACGGCAGCTGGACGCTCGACGGCAGTGCCCGGCATCTGAAAGCGGCCTGCGAGGCGTCCCTGAGCCGGCTCGGCGTGGAGGCCATCGGGCTCTACCAGTTCCACCGCCCCGACCCCCGCATCCCCTACGAGGAGTCCGTCGGGGCCGTACGGGACCTTCTCGACGAGGGCAAGATCCTCAGGGCGGGCATATCCAACGCCGACCCTGAGCAGATCAGGCTCGCCAACGACATCCTCGGCGGCCGACTGGTCTCCGTGCAGAACCAGTTCTCCCCTGCTTTCCGCTCCAGCGAGCCAGAACTGCGCCTGTGCGACGAACTGGACATCGCCTTCCTGCCCTGGAGCCCCCTCGGCGGTATCTCCCGCGCGGGTGAACTGGGCTCGGCACACGCCCCGTTCGCGCGGATCGCCGAGAAGTACGGGGTGAGCCCGCAGCGTGTCTGCCTGGCCTGGATGCTCGCCAAGTCGCCGGTGGTCGTACCGATTCCGGGCGCCAGCCGCCCGGAGACCATCCGCGACTCGCTCGCCGCCACCGGCCTCGTGCTCGGCGCGGACGAACTCACGGAGCTCGACGCCGCGTAGGGCCACCCCGATCGAGCCCTCGCCGGTGCCCTCCGCCGTCTCGGCCACATCGCTCGTCCGTGGCCCGGGACCCCGCGCGGACTGGCACCGGCGATCGTGGTGTCTCTAGGATGGACTCCGCGTCCTGCCAGGCCAGTTGGCGGCAATAGCTGGGGGAAAGATGAGCACCGGTAAGAAGTTGTCCACGTCGATCGACGCCTCCGTACCCACGGCCGCGCGCATGTACGACCACTATCTGGGCGGCAAGGACAACTACGCGGCCGACCGGGCCGCCTGCGAGGAACTCGACAAGGTCGTCCCCAGCACCCGCCGACTCGCCGTGAACAACCGGCGATTCCTCCAGCGGGTCGTCAGGACCCTCACGGCGGAGCACGGCATCCGGCAGTTCCTGGACCACGGCTCAGGCCTGCCCACCCAGGACAACGTCCACCAGGTCGCCCAGGCGATCGACCCCACCTCGCGCGTGGTCTACGTCGACAACGACCCGATGGTCCTCGTCCACGGCCGCGCGCTGCTGGAGCAGGACGAGCGCACCACCGTCATCCACGCGGACATGCGGGAGACCGAGGCGATCTTCGCGCACGAGGACACCCAGCGGCTGATCGACTTCTCACAGCCCGTCGCCGTCCTCTTCAACTCGGTCATGCACTGCATCCCCGACAGTGAGACGGACGGGCCGGCCGCCCTGGCCCGCCGGGTGCGCGAGAGGCTCGCGCCGGGCAGCTTCATGGTGATGTGCCAGCTGGTCAGCGAGGACCCCGAAGTCCGTGCCTTCGTCACCGACTTCATGGACCAGGCGACCCAGGGCCACTGGGGCCGGGTCCGTCAGGAGAAGGACGTCGCCGAGTGGTTCGAGGGCCTCGAAATCCTCGAACCGGGCCTCGTCGAGGTCTCCACCTGGCGCCCCGACTCCGAGGTCGCTCCCCGCCAGCTCACCCACGAGTGGATCGAGTTCGGCGGCGTGGCCCGACTCGCCTGACAGAGACACGAACGCCCTGGCACGGCCGCGACGGTCCCGTGCCGGGGCGTACACGCAGCGCCGAGGACCCCCGGAACGGCGATCGGTGAGAAATGCACGGTCGCGACGCCGAGTAATGCCCCGTGGCGGGGCAGGACGGCTTCCGTGTGGACCCCTCCCAACCAGACTCCTGCTTCGCGGCGAAGCCGGACGAGAACCTGGTGTCCTACCTCGACCGCGGACTCGTCGCCGGGGGCCGTGCCCTCGACCTCGGCTGCGGTCCGGGCCGCAACGCGGTGCACCTCGCCTCCCGCGGCTTCGAGTCGACGCCGTCGACCTGTCTGTCACCCGGGGCCATCGCTTGGGCCCGGGCGCGAGCGCAGGAGGCGGGCGCAACCGTCCGTTTCCGGTGCGGCGAGGCCTTCGCCCCGACGGACACCGAACTCCGCAGCACCTACGACCTGATCTACGACTCCGGCGCGCCCGGCGGCCGCATCGGCATCGCCTGTTTCGCCGACGGAGCCATGGGATCGGACCTCCCGGACGCGGAGCTCCCACTGCGGCGCATGCGCGACGAGCCGCCCGCGTCCCCCTGCTTCGGCGAACCCTTCCTCTGGACAGGTCTGTTCGGGCGCGACGACCGACGAGAGTGTTCAGCCGCCGTAGCGCTGCGTCATCGTCTCGCGCAACAGCCGCAGCGAGTCCCGGGGTTCGAGCGCGTCGTCCGCCAGCCGGTCCAGAGCGAGGCGGTATTCCTCGGTCTCGTCCCGGTCCTCCAGGAAGTTGGCGCTCTTGATGTGTTCCAGGTAGACGACGTCCGGCAGATCGAGGCCGCCGAAGCGCAGGTACGTGATCGGGATGGCCGGTGCGGAGGCGTTCGTCACGTCCAACGGTACGACCTGCACGGTCACGTTGGGGCGTTGGGCCATCTCGACGAGGTGGGCGAGCTGCGCCCGCATGACCTCCCGGCTGCCCAGCACACGCAGCAGCACCGACTCGTCGATCACCGCCCACAGCTGCGGGGCGTCCGCACGCAGCAGCAGCTCCGCGCGCCGGGTGCGCAGTTCGACGCGGCGCCCGACCTCGCTCGCGGCAGCGGTCGGCAGGCCGCGTTCGACCACCGCGCGTGTGTAGTCCGGGGTCTGCAGCAGGCCTGGGACGTACTGGATCTCGAAGGTACGGATGGCCGCGGCCGCCTCCTGGAGTCCGACCAGCCGGTCGAACCACTCGGGCATCAGCCGCTTGTCGTACCGCTGCCACCAGCCCGGCTCGCCGGCCCGCTGGAGCAGTTTGAGCAGGACCGACGACTCGTAGTCCTCGGTGCCGTAGAGCTTCAGCAGGGCGCGGACGTCGTTCTCCGTCGGGGGCCTGCGGCCCTTGCCCGACTCGATGCGGGAGAGCTTCGCCGGGCTGAACCCGAGGGCCCGCGCCGCCTGGTCCTGGGCGAGTCCGGCATCCTCGCGGAACCCCGCCAACTGGACGCCGACCAGCATCTTCAGCAGCGTGGGAGCCGGTTCGGACCGGTCCAGATACGGTTCCAGGCGGGAGATGCGATGGGACGCGGCAGACATCCTGACTCCCAGTAAACCGGCACAGAGACAACTCACACTATCGCACGCAGCGTGGCCGTACCGCATCGTTGAGTAGATGCCGGTTGTGACACGGGGTTGGGCCGGCCGCACCCCAGGCCCCAGCGTCCCAGGCCCCAGGAGCCTCACAGGAAGTGGTCGAACTCTCCGTCCTTCGCGCCGGCGACGAACGCCGCGACCTCGGCCGGTGTGTAGACCAGCGCGGGACCGTCGGGATCACGGGAGTTGCGCAGCGCGACACCGCCGTCGACCAGTGAGGCCACTTCGACGCAGTTGCCCTCGGCGTTGCTGTGACGGCTCTTGACCCAACGGGCGTCGAGCGAACTCGCCCGCACTCCGTTCTGCACTGGTGGCACCGCAGTCTCCTTGCTGTTCACGTTCTGCGCCGGGCGCTGTGTCCGGCAGTCCCCGACGGCCCCCGGGCGCACCATCGCAACCTCTGTGGCCCCACTCGTCGTTCGCGCAATTTCTCGTGCAATTGCACGCGGGCGCCTTCAGCGTGGATAATAGCTGCTCCGGCGTCAACCCATTTGGTTGCGCCCCGCCTTGACGTCGCATCAGGGAGATGCCGTGTCATCACCTGCGAACCACCTGCTCCGGCCGCCGAGCCAGGCTGTGCCGGAGGCGGGTGGTGTGGACACTGCAGACAAGACCGTGCGGCGCCCGAGTTCGGCCGGCGCACCGCAGCGGCCGTCGACACCCCGCCCCCTCGTCTCCGCCGCGCTGCTCGTCAGCTGCAGCGGTGAGGGATTCGCCCGCGCCCGTACCTTCACCCGCGAGACCCTAGGCTGCTGGTCCCTCGGCCATCGCAGCGACGACGCCACCCTCGTGATCACCGAGCTCGCGGCCAACGCCGTGGCCCATGCGGTGCCGCCCGCTGCGGGCGGTGCGGCAGAGGTGTGGCTGGGGCTGGCACTGGACCCCGTCCATCTGATGGTGACCGTCTCCGATCCCGGTGACGCCCCGCCCGCGTACACGCCCCCGGACGTCTCCGCCCTGCGCGAGCACGGCCGTGGCCTGTACATCGTCGACGCCTTGGCGGAGGAGTGGGGCTGGACCTCGCGGCCCCCGGCCGGCAAGACCGTCTGGGCCAAGCTGTCGACCACCTCCCCTCCCTGACATGACTGCCGCGGAAAGGCCTCACGCCATGCGCACCGCTCCGGACCAGCCGAGCAACGAGCGCACCAGCCACCCCGTACCCACCACCGGAGTGGCGCGGACCGCGCCCCTCATGGCGCTGGCCGGGGTCCCCTGGGGCGACATCCAGGACTCCACCGGTTGTGCGGCGGCCATCCCGCTGCTCCTCAACAGCGTGGCCTGGGGCGACCCCGACACCGCCAGCGCCGCCCTCGGCGACCTGCGCAAGCGCATCTGCCAGTACGGCTTCGTCGTCGAGCAGGCCACCGCCGCCACGGTCCCGTTCCTCTGGGAGCTCGCCCAACTGCCCCAGGTGACCTGCCGGGCGGAGATCATCCAGCTGCTCAGGAGCATCGCGGACGCCCGCCAGTGGGAGAGCACGGCGGCCGTCTACCCCAAGCTGCTCAACCACCGTGAGAACCCGGTGGTGTGGGAGCGCCGGGCCCGTCAGGCCGTCCGCGCCAAGAGCGGCGCCCTCGGACGGCTGATGGCCGACGACGACTCTGAGATAGCCCACGCGACCTCGGAACTCGCCCGCACCCTGAGCGAGTAGAAGACCGCTACGAGTACCTGGCGTACTCCTTGCCGACACGAGGGGGGAACAAGCGCTTGCCCCTCGTGTCGGCAACTGGGCAGGACCACCGACGATGGCGTCTCCGCCGGCGCAACCGCTCGACCATCGCCACCGGGGCGAACACCCGATACGCACGCTCGTCTACCTGCTCCGCGCCGGCCGCCGCCGACTGGCCGCGGCCGGCGGGGTGTTCACCGTCAGGACGGCACAGGCCACCCGGCGCGCGTGCCGGGACGGTCACCGCGGCGGCCCGCGACATCGCGAAGACCAGGCGGCACGCCACCGCCGCCCGAGGCGTCACGCGGCGCTGCTCCTGGGCACCCGGCGCGGGCACGCCGAGTCGTGGTCGGTGCCGCAGCTCGTCCACCAGCGTTCGCAGCACGCCGTGTCGAGCTCGGCGCGGACGATGTCGTCGGCGGCCCCCGCACCGGACCCTCCGGGACCGACCGTCCGCCTGAGCATTTCGGCCAGTGCGCGGCGCTGCTCGCCGAGCACACTCTCGCGCACGACGGCGATGACCGGGACCAGGGCCGCGGCGGCGAACAGACACGCGGCCCACGGCGGGCCGTGGCGCAGCGCGATGACCGCGGTCCAGGCGAGTCCGGTGCTCGTGGCGAGGTAGAGGGCGCTGAGGAAACCTGCGGAGCGGTTCATGGGCGTATACCGTTCATGGTGCGAGGGATGCCCCTTGTTCAACGGTTTGCGGCGCTTGGGGAAGCGGGTCCGGTCGCACGGTATTGCGCCAATTGCGTGTCCCGGGGCGGCCGATGGGATTGGGCCGGGGCAGTTGGGGCATAGGCAGCGAAAAATCGAGAGAGGGGCGCTACGTGCTCGTTCCGGACCCGAAGGCCGTCAGAGGGCTGCTGACCCGCTACGCGTCGCTGCGGATCGCTCAGTCGGAGAGGGACAGGCCTGCGACGGCTCGTGAGCTGGACGACGTCAGCTACACACTCTGCGTGATGATGGGTACCACCGACGTCGGTGAAGCGGTTGCCAGGGCGGACGCCCTGCTGCCGGCCGCGGGGCGTACGGAACCGGAAGGTGAGAGCGGCCTGCCACTGGCCGGTTGACGCGACGCCGGCCCCGGCGGACGGTCAGGAACGCACCGCCGGGACGGCGTCCTTCGCGTGGAAGGCCGCGCGATAAGCCTGTGGTGTGGTGCCGACCACCTTGCGAAAGCGCTCCCGGAACGCCGTGGGGGAACCGAACCCCGCCTGCCGCGCGACCCGTTCGACCGGGTGGCCGGTGTTCTCCAGCAGGTACTGGGCGCGACGCACCCGCGCCCGCAGCAGCCACTGCAGCGGCGTGCTGCCCGTCTGCTCGCGGAAACGGCGGCTGAAGGTGCGCTCGCTCATCCCCGAACGAGCCGCCATCGCCCTGAGGGTGATCTCGTGGGCCAGGTTGTCCTCGATCCACACCAGGAGCGGCTCCAGCGTCGAACCCCGGGGCACCGGCGGATGGTCGTACACGATGAACTGAGCCTGTCCGCCCTCCCGTTCGAGGGGCATCACCGACATTCGGGCGGCGTGCGCGGCGACCGCCGATCCCAGGTCCCGGCGGATCATGTGCAGACACATGTCGAGGGCGGCGGCCGCACCGGCGGAGGTCAGGATCTGGCCGTTGTCGACGTACAGCACGTCCGGCTGGACCTCGACGGCGGGAAAGTCCCGGGCGAGCTGGTTCGCGGCCACCCAGTGGGTGGTGGCGCGCAGCCCGTCCAACAGTCCGGCCTCGGCTAGGACGAACGCGCCCACGCACACCGACGCGATCCGGGTACCGGCCGCCGCTGCCTCCCGCAGCGCGGCCAGGACGCGCGGGGAAGGCGGTCCGGCGGCGGGGGAGCGGCCCGGCACGATGATCGTGTCCGCCTCCGCGAGCACCTCCAGGCCCTGCTCGATCCGCAGGGTGAAGCCGCCGTCCGCACGCACCTCCGGCGACTCGGCGCACACCCGGACCCGGTAGGCGGGACGGCCGTCGGGCAGCCGCGTCCAGTCGAACGTCTGCATGGGCGCCGCCATGTCGAACGGCACCACATCGTCGAGGACCAGGATCGCCACGGAGTGCATGACCGCCACGATAGGCGGATTCCTGCCCCAGCCGGACACCCGGGAGTACCGGGAATTCCACTGTCCGCGGGGTTGGCGGGAACCCGTTGGAACCTGTCGTTTCCGCCCCTGTGTGTTCACCCGGTGGCTTCCTAGGGTGGGCGGGCACCGCCGACCGCACCGGAGAAGGACACCCCACCCCATGACCAAGTTCCTGCTGACCCTGCATGTCCTCGCCGCCATCGTCGCCGTGGGGCCGGTGACCGTCGCGGCCAGCATGTTCCCGCCGGCGGCCCGTCGGGCCCATGAGGACGAGGCCGGGGTCGGCACGGTACGGCTGCTGCACCGCATCTGCCGTGTCTACGCCGGCATCGGCATCGCAGTGCCCGTGCTCGGCATCGCCACCGGGGCCGCCATGGGCGTCCTGGGCGACGCATGGCTGACCACGTCCATGGCCCTGACCGCCGCGGCCGCCGGAGTCCTCGCCGCCTTCGTCCTGCCCCGGCAGGGCGAACTCCTTGAGGAACTGACCGGACAGGGAAGCGTAGAACGCCGGAGCACCGCCCAACTGGCCATGTTCACCGGCATCTTCAACCTGCTGTGGGCGACCGTGACCGTCCTGATGATCATCCGTCCGGGGTCCACCACCGGGGCTTGACGGCTCCTGGCCCGTCACGCCCGACGCCGGAATTCGCACGTCGGTGCGTGCGGGCGCCTAGACTCGGCAGCTGTGCCCATGCGCGTGGGCCGCGAAAACGAAAGGCGCGTTGACGGGTGTTCCAGGATTCCCCCATCTACGACAGACTCGTCGCCGAGCGCGGCGACGTCCCCGCTGTAGCCCGCAGGGAGGCCGAGCGCGTACGCAGGGAACTGGAGTACGTCATGCGGCCGCTGCAGTCCCTCATGCCCCCGCCCGTCCCCGAACGCCCCGCGCAGCCGGGTCAGGGATGGGCGCCCGCGGCCCTTCCGCCCGGCCCGCGGCCGTACTGAACCGACGTGTCGTACTGACCTGGCGTCAGGACACCGCTGTGTTCGCGCCGTTGGCCGAGGAGCGGTGGTCCGGACCGGGCCGGGCCAGCCACTCGGCGATGCTGCGCGCGATCGGCTGGCCCGTCTCCACCTCCACGAAGCCGAACTGCCCCGACTGGTTGCACTCCAGGAACCACCAGGTCCCGTCCCCGTCCTCCGCGAAGTCGAAGGCGCCGTAGGCCAGTTCGGCCGCCCGGAGATAGTCGCGGACGGCCGAGGCCACCCGTGGCGGGACGTCGGTGGGGTGCCAGGACGAGGTGGGTGGGGCGAAACGGACGTCCACTTCGTCGTCGTCGGCACCGGTGACCTTCCGGGCGGCCAGCAGCGTCTCCCCGACGGCGGTCAGACGTACGTCGGCCCGTTTGGCGACCCGGCGCTGCAACAGGGTCGGGCCGAACGCGACGGCCGCGAAGTCGGTGTCCGGGGCGACCCTGCTGGTCGGCACCGCCCGCGGTGGGTCCTGCGGATGTGCGCCGGAGACCGGCTTGACCACCAGGTCGGGGTACCGCTCGGCGAACTCGCGCGCGGCCTGCGGGAACGTCGTCACGATCGTGGCCGGGACGGGCAGCCCGCAGCGCTGGGCGAGCCGCAGCTGCCAGGGCTTGTGACGGGCCCGGCGGGCCGCGTCGGGGTGGTTCATCCAGCGTGCGTCGCTGCCGCGGAGCATGCCGTACAGCGCCTGGGCGGACTCCTCCGTCAGCCAGTCGGAGGGCTGGGCCGCCCGCGCCGCGGGGGTGCCCGGGCGGCGGACCCAGATCGAGCGCAGCCCGGAGAGGCCCACCAGGCGTCCGCCGGCCGACAGATGGCCGCGGAAGGTGCCGTGCACGTACTCGCCGGACAGCGCGACGCCGTCGGTCAGGTCGGCCGGGTCGAGCCGGACCACCGGTACCCCCGTGGCGCCGAGGTGCACGACGACCATGTCGGCCGTCACGTCCTCTTCGCAGGTCAGAATCAATATGGTCATCTTCGGCGACCTGTGTTCAGTCGTCGAAGTGAGTCTTGGAGCCCGCCGTGGAGGTGGTGGTCCCCAGTTCCCTCATCAGGGCGTGGTCGCGGGCGGCTACCCGGCCGTCCCTGAGCACGTTCAACTGCAGCCCGGAGTCGTAGACGTACGGAGTGGTCGCCTCCAACGTCGCTGCCGGACGTGCGTAGTTGAGCGCGAACGGTTGCATCGTCTCTCCCTCGCCGGTACTGCCTCTCGCCGACGGCGTCACCCCACGACCCCGTCAGGTCAGCCGACTTGCTTCGGCTTCCAGAGACTTATACGAATCGAACGAGTGATTGGTTTCCTTACGCTGCGTAATCATGGGCCGGGCGCCTCACGGTCCCGTTCGGTGAGCCGCAGCGCGGCCCGGTCGGCGGGGGAACCGCGCAGGGTGCGCAGCGCGAGCAGCAGGACGCCGATGTCGTCGAGATACACCGGGTCCGGGATCAGATCGGTGGGCAGCACGAAGTACAGCAGCGCGCCCCAGAAGACCCAGCGGGGCCCGGTGGGGAGTCCCGCCCGCCGCAGACCGCGCCGGGTTCTCACGAGCCGTACCAGCAGTCCCACGGCCACCGCCAGTGCCAGCGCCGCGAGCACCGCGACGATGACGATCAGTGCTGTGGTCGAATCCACGGGCCGACCTCCTCCTCCGGACGCCGTACGGCGCGCTGTCTGACGGATTCCCGCATCCGGCCCCCCTATGGCTCGACGGGGCGGCACTCACGCCTGTGGCTCATCCAAGTGACACGCCGTCGTGTACCCGCTTACGAAGGGGTGACCTGAATGTCGCGGTCGCACAACGGGGGCGCATGGGAGCGACCGCACTCTTTTTCCGGAGCAGAGCATGACCACCGGCCCGTCAGCAGCTCAACCGAACGAACCCGCCATAACGAAGGCCCGAGAGCGTACTGACGCCACGGACGCTGGCGGAGGCGGTCCACGAGGCGAGCTGACACCGCCTCACCTGCGTCAGAACGAGCACGTCGCAGGCGCCGCTTGCCGGTCGGTGGCCCCGGACGCCTTGCCCTCGGCGTCGACGCGGGACGCTTCCCCCGCCTCAGCCGGTCTGCTGGTCCGGGTCCTCGTCGCGGGTCGGGGGCCGCAGGGTGCCCTTCCAGCGCCCGAACGTTCGCGACAACTGCTGCAGTGGCGAGGTGGCCTGCGGATCCGCCGGGAGCTCGGGCGGCGGGGCGTTGTCGCGGTAGACGGCCAGCGCCTCGTTCGCGCGCTCGGCGGCCTCCCGGTACAGGTCCCGGGACTGGGTCATGGCCTCCAGCGCCTCGGAGTACATCGTCACGAGCGCCCGTTCACGCGCGAGTTGCTCCTCCAGCGTCAGCAGCTGCCACCGCTCCCGCAGCGCGGTCACGACCGCCTGCCCGCCGTCCGGCAGCGGCTTGGGCATCGCGGCATAGCGCGTCACCGTCGCGATCAGCTCGGTGGGCTCCGAGCCGTCGAGGAACACGCTGCGCACGGAGAAGTCCTGGCCGTCGTAGCCGGGCGGTACCGGTGTCCCGGGCAGCACCACGGCACCACCGCGCGGCACCTCGACGCCGAAGTCCTTGACGGCCCAGTTCAGGACTCGTAGCTGGTGCGGCTCCGCCCGGTGCTCGACCACCCGGTGACGCAGGCTCGGCGGCAGCATGTCCGCAAGCGGGCGGCGGCCGCGCTGGCCGGTGGTCATGGCCTCGTGGACGACGACATGCACGGCCCAGCTGCCGCGCACGGCCTGCCGCAGCACCCGCCGTATGTCCTTGTCCTCCTCAGGCAGCACGCTCAGGTCCCGCAGCCGCAGCCCCGTGGCGGCGTCACGGTCCCAGAAGACGTCGTCGCTCTCGGGCCAGAACATGGTCGCGGGCGACGGCCACCGCAGATCCCACGGCTGCTCCGCCTCCGCCGCCAGCACCCACTCCTGCCCGCCGCTCGACACGGGAGCGAGCGAGAGCCGGGCCCGGACGGTCACCTCGCCAGCGACCCGCCATCGGGCCTCGAAAATCCGCTCAAGGGCGTGCTCGGCCTCGGACGGTTCCTGGTGGTCGTCGAGGACCGCGCTGTCCTTGAGCCGCGTCAGGTTGCGGCGCAGGACGTCCGCCGCGTCGGATCCGAGATGGCGGCCGCGGGCCAGCCAGACGGTGGAAGGTGCCGTTGAGTCTGCCGTGGGAGTCCTTGACATGGGTCCATCTGTGAGAAGGGGGTTGCGTGCCACTGTCAAGTATCGTCGCCGCCGGCCGGTGCGGACCAGGCGGGGTCCGGCAGGCGGACACGATACCGGTGT
This sequence comes from Streptomyces sp. NPDC019531, assembly GCF_044903305.1. NCBI lineage: Bacteria > Bacillati > Actinomycetota > Actinomycetes > Kitasatosporales > Streptomycetaceae > Streptomyces > Streptomyces sp. NPDC019531. The sequence goes on from NZ_JBJDQL010000013.1 coordinate 111,325, forward strand.
ACGGCGTCGGCGGACCCGTAACTCGCCCGCTCCGGCGCGGCGCACACGGGGCGCACGCACTCCGCACCCGGCAACGGCCTTTCACTCGTGCCCAGTTCGGGGTCCGCACGCCAAAATGACCTCTCGAACAGGGCCCGCCCACCATCCGCATCGGGGCGGGCCCTGTTCACCGTGCCTGACCGATCGCGTGTTTCGTCTCGCTGAATATATCGGGAGCCGATATATTCGTGTCATGGCTCCAAGGAACATGACACAGGCGGCGTTCTTCGTGCTGACCGCCCTCGCCGATCAGCCGAGGCACGGCTACGGCATCCTGCGCGAGGTCGAGGAACTGTCCGAGGGGACCGTTCAGATGCGCGTGGGCACCCTCTACGGCGTACTGGACCGGCTCACCGCCGACGGACTGATCGTGCTGGACCGCGAAGAGGTGCAGCAGGGCCGGCTCAGGCGCTACTACCGGCTCACCGACGAGGGAACCGTGGCGCTGGCCGCCGAGGCGGAGCGGCTGGCCGCCGGTGCGAGCGCCGCGAAGAAGCGGATCGCCGAAGGGCGGCGTACGACGGGACGCGTCCCTGGAAGCGCACCTGGAACGACCGACGGGCCCGTCACGGGCCACGGACTCGCCGGAGGTCTGGCATGACGACCCTGCTGGAGACCCGCTACCGCGCCGTCCTGCGCCTGCTGCCCGCCTACTACCGGCGCGAGCGCGAGGAGGAGATGGTCGAGACCTATCTCTGGGACATCGACCAGGAGACCCAGGAGCAGAGCCGGCCCACCCTCGGCGAGGTGGCGAGCATCGTCGCCCTGGCCGTGCGCAGCAGGCTCGGCGCGGGCGGCGCGCCCCGCCGGTACGCCGTGCTCGGCTCGGCCGTCCGGCTCTTCGCGCTCTTCGCCGTCCTGCTGCAGGCGGCGTCCGCCGTGGTCGACCGGGTTCTGGGGCTGACCTGGGCGTCGACCCGTGGCGGGCGCCAATGGGAGATCTTCACGGACGGCTTCACCGGCCATGGGGCGTGGGCCGGTGTGGGCGCGCTCGCCCAGTGGTTCCTGCCGCTGCTGTGGACGGTCGCCTACTTCGCCCTCCTGCGCGACCGTCGCCTCCTCGCCCAGGTGTCCGCGCTCGTCGCGGCCCTGCCGACGCTCTGGCCGCTGATCGATCTCTGGACCCTGGACTTCGCCCCCTCGGACTCCGCCTATGTCGTCGCGGCCGCTGCGCTGGCCTGGTCGTCGGCGGTGGCCCTCTGTGCGGCCCACCACCGCGACGCGCCCCCGGCGGCTCTTCCCGCGGGCGCGCCCGGCCTGGTCTTCGCTGCCTGCTGTGTGCTGATGGGCGGCTCCGTCGTGGCACTGCCCGGCGGGGCCGACACCGCCTGGGCGCTCGTCACGTGCTACCTCGTGACGGCCCTCGCCTGGCTGCTGTACCGCGCCCGGGGCGCGAACCGCGTCCCCGCCCCCGGCGAGGCCGCCGCCCTCGCGGCACTCGGTCTGCTCCTCCTGGCGGTCCGGATCACCGCGGTCTACCCGTGGCTCGACATCCTGCCCGGCGCGCTGCGGGTGGGCGTCCTGACCCAGGCGGCGGCCCTGGTCGCACTGACCGCCGCGTTGGCCGTCGTGAGTGGGCGCGACCTGCTCAGCCGTGGAACGTGATGTACCCGTTGCCGTCCCGGTCGTTGGCGCTCTTGGTGTACGCGTGGGTGTCGGCGTGCGCGCCCGACGGCTTGTACAGGTAGATCGTGTCCTTGTCGTTGTTCCACATGAAGTTGCAGTTGTTGCGGTACACGACGTTCCGCGCGTCCGAGTCGGTCCCGCGGCCACCGCGCAGCTTCACGTAGTCGCCCGGCTGGAGCGTGTGGCTCTTGGTGAAGGTGAACTTGTTTCCGGCGGCGTCCTTCACGACGTAGCCCTTGAGGTTCACGGTCGCGGTCGACGAGTAGTTCTTGATCGTCAGGTACTCCTCGTCGGTGTTGCCGGTGGTGCAGTTGTTGGAGTCCCGGCCGGGGGCGTCGTACTGGACACCCTTGAACTTGAGCGCCGACGAATACTCGGCGGCATGGGCCGGGACCGCGCCCAGCACGGTCAGCGCACCCGCGGCCGCGACGGCGGCTATGTGTCCTCTGCGCATGAAAAAGCCCCCCTGTGGAGATCTCGTGAAGAAGATCTGGAGCGTATACAACGCGAACCGTCAGAGGGGCTTTTCGGAGAAATCAGTAACCGACTCGGAATGTGGCGTCCTGCTGTTCCGCCGCCGTGGAGATCGGGTCGATGCGCAGGACGTAGTTGGAGTGCCGGATGTACCGGGTCGGGTTGTTGTACGAGCGGAACGACGCCCAGCTCGCGTCCGCCAGACCCGCCGTGCGGTAGAAGGTCGCGTCACCGGCGAACGTCGACGTGCCGTCGTTCACGTCCAGTTGGAGCGCGTAGTTGTAGTGCCGCAGATAGCGGGTGGGGTAGTTGACCGACCGGAACGAGACACCGGCGCTGTCGGCGAGACCCGGGACGATGGTCCACAGGGAGTCCTTGTACGGCTCGATGGGGTACTCGTCGATGCGGCCCACGTAGTTGGAGTGGCGGACGTAACGGGCCGGGTAGTTGTAGGACTTGAGCCGGTTCCAGGCCGGTGCGCCCCATTTCGCGAGCAGGTTGTTGTACTCGGCCGTGGTGATCGTGGCGATGCCGCAGTGCTTGGAGTTGACCGGCTGGGTGTAGGTCTTCTGGTCCAGCGCGGTCCAGGTGCCGGCGGCCGGGCTGCTGGACTGCCAGGCGTAGAACACGCCGTTGGGCGTGTAGGTGTCTCCCCACAGCCACCAGGTGTTCGACGTCAGGGACTTCACGACGGTCGGCGCCTCGGTGCCGCCGTGTGCCACGCCCGCGCTGTACTCGGTGAAGCTGCCCGGGTTCAGGGAGGTGGAGCGCGCGGACACCAGAGTCTGGTTCTTCTTGAAGAAGAGGTAGTTGTAGCCGTTCACGCCCACGGCCATGTCGCCGTCGATGACGTCGTAGCCCGGGTCGAAGAAGACCTGCGGGGTCGAGGCGGTCACGAAGTCGCTGGTGTAGTTCACCATGATCACGTTGTGACCGCTGGAGTTCACCGAGGAGTAGATCACCGCGTACTGGCCCCGGCTCGCGTCCCAGAAGGCCTCGGGCGCCCAGCTGTGCGTGGTCATGTCGTGCAGCTTCAGGCGCCGGTATCCGGTGAAGGTGCGCAGGTCCGCGGAGTCCCAGACGTGGATGTACTGGCTGTTGTAGCTCCAGTCGGTGCCCTTGAGGTCGGTGGCGAGCACCACGAACGTGCCGTCCTGCTTGCGCATCAGGAAGGGGTCGCGCAGGCCCAGGGCGCCGGCGGTGGGGGTGACCAGGGGGTTGTTCTGGTTGAGGGGCGTCCAGTTCAGCCCGTCGGGGCTGACGGCCAGGTGCAGGCCGTAGTCGGTGCCGTCGCCGAGGTTGGTCGACTCGGTGAAGTAGACCATCGCGTACGCCGAGTCCGCGGCGTGGGCGGTGCCCGCGCCGAGTGCCAGGGCGAGCGGCACGGAGGCCGTCATGCCCAGGAGGCCGCGACGGGACAGGTGGGGGTTTGCGCTCATGTTGCTCTCCAAGATGGCGTGCGGGGACACCTCGACCGACCGATATTTCGAACGCAGTTCGGCAAATCGATCAGAAAGTAAGGCCTGGCCATGAGCGCGTCAATCGTCCTGCCAGTCTTTTGTGATTCCTGTGGGTTCCGGGGCGGCGCGGAATCACGCGCCGCCCCGGAACCGGTGGGTCAGCGCTTGGTGTAGATGAAGCCGATCTTGTCGACCTCGTCGCCCGAGCGCCCGTGGAATCCGGCGATCTGCCAGCCGCTCGGCGCGGTGCGGGTCACGCAGTCCGAGGTGGTGGTGCCGGCGGCCAGCGTGCGGCCGAGGTTGGTCGTGTACTTGGCGTAGAAGATCCGCGTGTGGTCGTCCTTCACGCCCTGGCAGAGGTACGCCGTCGTCACGTACTCATCGCTGCCCAGCGTCAGCGAGGACGCCGTGCCGCCGGTGCCGCCGTGGGTGAGCGTGGTGCCGTTCGCCAGGGTCACGCTCATCTGGTCGACCCGGGAACCGGCCCGCAGCCCGATGGCGGTGGCGCGGGCGCCGGTCGTGACGCCGGCGATGTCGTTGAAGTAGTCGCCGTGCGGGCCGCCGAACTGGTCGCTCAGCTGGTAGGCAGAGTTGCGCGACCAGGTGAAGCCGACGGTGATCGGGTCGTGGTCGGAGAGCATCAGCCCGGCGTCGGTGAGGAACTTGGAGTGCTCGTTGTTGTACGACGTGGCGTTCAGCGAGACCAGCTTGCTGCTGCGGTAGAGGACCTTGTCGACGACCTCGCAGGTGTTGGGGACGGTGGTCCCGGTCTGGTCGCAGACCAGGGCGTCGCTGCCCTTGGCGGGCGCGCTGCCACCGCGGATCAGCTGGACCCACGGGTCGGTCAGGCCGTTGGCGGCGGCGAACTCGGCGATGGTGTCGCCGGAGCGCGTGTAGCGGGTGTTGGTGTCGCCCATCACCACGACCGCGTTGCCCGCGGAGTGGGTGGAGATGAAGGAGGTGAGCTGGCTCAGGTTGTCGGCGCGGGCGGCGAGGTCGTCGTCGTTGGTGCCCGCGTTGGTGTGCAGGTTGTAGAAGTCGACGTACACGCCCTCGGCGAGTCGCTCCCGCATGAAGGTGAAGCCCTTGGGGGTGAGGCAGTCGCCCGAACCGTAGGTGCAGGAGTTCCAGCCCACACGCTCGAAGTCGTCCTCGTCGTACGGGATCTTCGACAAGGTGTTCAGGCCACTGCCGATCCCGGCGCCGCCGCTGGTGGCGGTGCGGTAGGCATGCGCGGTGTCGGCCGCGTAGAGGTAGGCGTGGTAGTTGAAGTCCTCCTCCACATGGACGATGTCGTACGGCGCTATGCGCTGGCCGATCGTCGTGGTGCTCGACTCGCGGGGTGTCGGCGCGCTGGAGATGGCCTCGGGCAGGCCGGCCACGTTGTAGCTGAGGACGCTGAAGCTGCCGGAGTCGGCGGCCGTCGCGGACGGGGCGGCCGCGGTGAGCCCGCCGAGGACGGCGGTGGTCGCCGCCAGAGCGGCGAAGAGTCTGCGCATGGGGAGTGTCTCCTGACGGAGTGGCGCGGGTGAGTGATGCGGGCGGGACAGAAGTTACCGCCGGTTATCCCATGTTGTCGCGGTCTCGCGGGCTTCTCGGCCGTCAAGTTCCGCACACTTGAAGGAGCGTTCGGGCCTGGTGATCGCCACCGTTCATCTCCCCGTCATGAGCGGTGGCTGATTCTCGGCCCTGCGGACGGCGTGGCTCCAGATCGATAAGGCTTGTGGAATTTCTGCGTGGCATATCTGTCTACGATATGAAGATCGTAGGGAGAGGGGGCGCGCATGAGTGAACCACCAGTCCTCGTCTGCCCGGAGTGCGGGACGCCCAGGGCGGCGGACGGCACTTCCTCCTGCTCCTGCGCGCACCGCGCTTCGGAATCCCACCTGGAGTCCCGGACCGCCGAGGCGGCGGCCGCGGAGGACTTCGATCCGGTAAGGATCCGGCCGTTCGTGGACGTCGGCGAGGAGCCTGCGGCCCCGGCCGAGGAACCGGAACGGCCGGACAGCGCAGGCGAGCCGACCGGCCACCCCGTGTCCGCGACGGACGTGGGACAGGCCGAGGCCGCGCCCCTCGACGAGCCGCCCGCGGAGCCCTCCGCCGACGACGGCCCGGACCGTCGGAGGCGACGGAAGGTGCTTGTCGCAGGGGCGGGAGCGGCTGCCGCCGTCCTGGTGACGGGCGGATTCGTCAGTGGGCTCTTCACCTATGACGGCCCGTCACGGGACGGTTCCGTGGCCGGTGGCGTGCGGGCGGGGGTGCCGGAGGAGTCGCCGCCGTCGAGCGGTCCGTCCGCGACGGTCTCCTCTCGGGCGGCGACCTCGACGCGGCCGACTCGGTCACGCTCCTCCTCGCCGAGCGCCGAGTCGAGCGACAGTGCGGCCCCGACGGACACCGTCACCCCGACCGCCGCTCCCTCCAGCGGTGCCACCACCGCCACGGCGGCCCCGGGGCCGACCGTGTCCAACGGGCGGCCCCCCGTGCTCGGTTACGGCGATCAGGGCCCCGAGGTCGTGGAACTCCAGCTCCGCCTGAAGCAGATCGGCTACTACGACGGGGACGCCGACGGCGACTTCGACCAGGAAGTCGAGAGCGCCGTCCGCACCTATCAGGTCACCCGCCTTGTCCTCCAGGACGAGTCTGGCGTCTACGGCTCGGCGACGCGGGCCTCGCTCGAATCGGAGACCTCGGAGCCCTGACCGGCGGAGCTATCGCCGGTGTCCGTCGGACGGGTGAGCCCGGTCGTAGGGGCGGGGGTAGGCGGTGGGGGCGTACGGGATGTAGCGGGCCGGGGACGCCGGATCGGCCTTGGTGGCACGGGAGTTGAGGGCGGCGGGGTCGCTGTCGAGCCAGTGGCCGCTCGTGATCCGGTCCTCCAGGGTGTGCAGCGCGGCGATCTGCTCGCCGGGGCTGAACGCGCAGTGGCCCGCGTTGTCGACGTAGCGCTGACGCAGCAGCGGTGCCGAGCCCGCGGCCGCCGCGGCCCGGCGGTAGGCGCTCTCGGACTGCACCGGGATCAGGGCGTCGCCGGTGGTGTGGATGTCCAGCTGGGGCCTGGTGAGTCGTCCGGTGAAGGAACTCGTACGGCTCATCCAGTCGACGGCGTTGGTGTCGGCGCGGGTGCGCGGGGCCTTGTCGAGTGCCGTGAGGTCGGACTTCAGGGACAGGCCGGCCTTCGCGTAGAGCTCCTTGACCTCTTTGAGATAGGGGGAGTTGCGGAGCATCGCGTGGTAGTCGACCCCGGTGTTCCACGACATGTTGCCGCCCGCGCGGGTCTCGGCCTCCTGGCGCCAGACGAAGGCGGGGAACTTCACCAGACCGACCACGGCCTGGTACTGGCCGGACTGCTGGGCGTCCCAGTCGGTGGGTGCGGGCCGGGGCTGTGAAGGGTCGTTCCAGCCGGGGATGTTGTGCAGGGCGGCGGCGAGCGCGATGCGGGCGCGGCCGTCGGCGGTCTGCTGGGCCCCGGTGAGGACGGCGGACATGGCGTTCGACGCGTCGGTCGCGGCCGCCGGGCTCGGCAGGCCGGTCAACGGGATGCCGGAGTCGGGCGCGAGGAGCGTCTTCAGGGCGAAGACCGGGTCCAGGGTGCTGTTCCAGTTGGCGACACCGCCCTGGACCAGCCCGCACATCGACAACGACCCGGCGAGGCGGGACGCGTGGCGCTCCGCCAGGGCGGTGGTGACGAGGCCGCCGTAGGAGGTGCCCCAGGCGATGGTGCGTCCGGCGCGGCCGAAGCGGGCGGTGAACGCGTCGAGGGTGGCGAGCTGGTCGGGCACGGCCTCGGTGACCGCCCAGCCGGTGGTGGCGTACGAGGACCCGATGAGTGCGTAACCCTGGTCGAGGAGCAGGGATTTGGTGGTGTCGTCGGGTGCGTTGCGCGCCGGGTTGGGGGCACCGGTCGGCATGTAGCCGTGGCTGTAGAGGAGCACCGTGCCGTTCCAGTCGGCCGGTACGTCCATGAGATAGGCCGCGCCGGACGGCAGCTGTCCCTCGACATGGACGTCCTCGGCGGCGTGGGCGGCCGGGGCGAAGGGGGCGGCGAGCAGCAGTGCCGCGACGGTGACGAGCGTGCGGGTGCGGATGCGGTGCATCACGAGGCGTCGGCTCCTTGGGGGGCAGTCCGTTGTTGCCGCGGTCAGGGGGACTGGAGGGACTGGGGGACTGACCCCACGAAGGTAGGCGTCTGTATTGCGGTCGTCAACAATGTGCACAACATCATCAGCCCGGGGTTCGAAGCCGGCCCCCTAACCCTCCTGTGCCTGCTGCTCGGTCCAGAGATCGGCGTCCCAGTCCAGGAGCCGGACGAGGTCCTCGTCGGAGGGCCGTGAGGCGGCCGAGGGGGTGTGGATGCCCCGGGAGATGTTGCCGCTGACGCTGATGTTGTGCTCCACGCGAGGGCGGCGCAGCGTCTCGTAGAGGGTGAGTGCGGCGTCGGTGTCCGGCGCGTCCCGCAGGGACTTGGCGAGGACGACGGCGTCCTCCAGCGCCATCGAGGCACCCTGCCCGGTCGCGGGGGAGGCCGCGTGGGCGGCGTCGCCGACGAGCAGGGTCCGTCCGGAGCGCCACGGGGTGCCGGTGGGGATCTCGGTGGCGTTCGTGACCATGAGCTCGTCGCCGGTGGCGGCGACGATGTCCGCGGCCTCGGTGGCGTCCTCGCGCAACAGCGGCAGCAACAGGCCACGCAGGTCCGCGGGCGTGCGCTGCGTCAACTCCTCGGCGGGCAGCGGGTCGCCGGTCACACGGGCGAACCAGTACGTCTCGCCGTCGGGCGACACCGCGTAGCCGAAGGCGGCCCCGCTGCCGCGCACCATCGTGATGCAGGCGTCCCCGCCGGGAGGGGACACGGCGCGGGTGTAGCCGTACAGGACGTACTGACCGGCGTAGAACGGACGAGTCCCGGGCGAGATCGACCGTCGTACGGCGGAGTTGAGGCCGTCGGCGCCGATCAGCAGGTCGCCGGTCGCGGTGCCGCCGTCGGTGAAGTGCGCGGTGACGCCGTCGGGGCCGTCCTCGACGGAGGCGAGCCGTGCGCCGTGCCGGACGGTGATGCCCCGGCGCGCGGCCTCGGTCTGGAGCGCGGCGTTGAGGTCGCCGCGGCGCAGGCACCGGTAGCGCAGGAGCGGGTCGGAGGTCTCGCCCATGGGCGCGTGCGCCAACTCGGTGCCGCTGTCGTCCACGACCCGCAGCGAGGTCAGCGGAAAGCCGATCGCGGTGACCGCCGCGGAGGCGTCGAGCCGGCCGAGGGCGCGCATGCCGTTGCTCGCGAGGGTGAGGAACGCGCCGATGTCCTCGGCCGAGTCAGGATGGGCCTCGTGCACGGCGACCTCGATGCCCGCCTTGTGCAGTGCCAGAGCCGTCGCCGTACCGGCGACACCGCCGCCGATGACCAGTACGCGTGCCACACCCGCCCCGTTCGTCCCGTGTCCGCCCGCACGGTCGCACGGACACGGGGGGAACGACCGGACGACGACCGGGGTTCCGTGAACAGCGGAAAGCCGGCCGTGCCGCCCCCGAGGGGCAGCGGCACGACCGGCGTCGCGTTCGGATCAGGCGCCGCTCTCCCGCAGCATGTCCTCGCGCTCGACGAGCTTCACGCGCTCACGGCCCTGCGGCTCGCCCAGCGCCTTCTCGGCGGCGTCCAGCTTGTACCAGCCCTCCCAGGTGGTGAAGCGGACGTTCCGCTCGGCGAGGAACGCGTCCACGGCCTCGGGCTCGGGCGAACCCGGCGTCTGGAGACGGTCGTTCGCGAAGTCGTCCAGGAGGTTCGACACGGTCTCGTTGGCATCGCCCTTGGTGTGGCCGATCAGGCCCACCGGGCCGCGCCGGATCCAGCCGGTGACGTACGTCGACTGCAGGTGCTCGCCGCTCTCCTGCATGACCCGGCCGCCCTGGTCCGGGACCGTGCCCGAGTCGATGTCCCAGGGCAGCTTGGGCAGCTTGTCGGAGAGGTAGCCGACCGCGCGGTAGACCGCGGTGACGTCCCAGTCCTTGAACTCGCCGGTGCCCTTGACATTGCCGGTGCCGTCGAGGGCGGTGCGCTCGGTGCGCAGACCGACGACCTGGCCGTCCTCGCCGAGGATCTCGGTGGGCGACTCGAAGAAGTGCAGGAACAGCTTGTGCGGGCGGTCCCCGACGTCGCGGATCGCCCATTTCTCCAGGGTCTTGGCGACCATGTCGGCCTGCTTGTTGCCGCGCCGGGTCTCGATCGAGCCCTCGTCGTAGTCGATGTCCTCGGGGTCGACGATGACCTCGATGTTGGGGGAGTGGTCCAGCTCGCGCAGCTCCATCGGGGAGAACTTCGCCTGCGCGGGGCCGCGGCGGCCGAAGACGTGGACCTCCAGCGCCTTGTTGGCCTTGAGCCCCTCGTGGACGTTCGGCGGGATCTCGGTCGGCAGCAGCTCTTCCGCCGTCTTGGCGAGGATGCGCGCCACGTCCAGGGCGACGTTGCCGACGCCGAGCACCGCGACCTTCTCGGCCTCCAGCGGCCAGGTGCGCGGCACGTCCGGGTGGCCGTCGTACCAGGAGACGAAGTCGGCGGCGCCGTACGAGCCGTCGAGCTCGATGCCCGGTATGCGCAGCTCGCGGTCGGCCGTCGCGCCCGTGGAGAAGATCACCGCGTCGTAGAAGGCGCGCAGGTCGTCCAGGCTGATGTCGGTCGGGTAGTCGACGTTGCCGAACAGCCGGATCTGCGGCTTGTCGAGCACCTGGTGCAGGGCCGTGATGATGCCCTTGATCCGGGGGTGGTCCGGCGCCACTCCGTAACGGATCAGTCCGAACGGGGCCGGCATCCGCTCGAAGAGGTCGATGGAGACACCGGGTTCGGCGGCCACATCGGACTTGAGCAGCGCGTCGGCGGCGTAGATCCCGGCGGGGCCGGCTCCGACGATGGCTACCCGCAGGGGGCGGGGCATGATCAGGTTCCCTTCGAGCGGTGACAGATCAACTCGACGGAAGCCTAAGCTAAGGCAAGCCTAAGTCGGTACGCGGGTCCGACCTATGGACCCATAAGATCACTTTATGAGCGATCGCCGGGCTCAACCTCGCTTACGGCAGCGGTTGTTCCGCCCAGATCACCTTGCCCGCCGGGGTGTACCGCGTCCCCCAGCGCTCGCTCAGCTGGGCGACCAGGAACAGCCCTCGTCCGCCCTCGTCGGTCATCGCCGCGTACCGAAGATGCGGTGAGGTGCTGCTGCTGTCGAAGACCTCGCAGACCAGGGAGCGGTCGTACAGCATGCGAACGTGGATGGGGTCGCCGCCGTAGCGGATCGCGTTGGTGACGAGTTCGCTCACGATCAGCTCCGTGGTGAACGCCAGATCGTCCAGGTCCCAGCGGGCGAGCTGCCGGGACACGGTGGACCGTACGTTCGAGACCGCCGCCGGGTCCGCGGGGACCTGCCACTCGGCGATCCGGTCGGCGGGGAGCGCCCGGGTGCGCGCCACGAGCAGAGCGATGTCGTCGGTGGCCCGGGCCGGCGGCTGCGCGTCCAGCACGGCCCGGCAGGTGTCCTCGGGCGAGGGGCCCGCCTGCTCCAGGGCCGTGCGCAGCAGTTCCAGACCTACGTCGATGTCGCGCTCCCGGTCCTCCACCAGCCCGTCCGTGTAGAGCACCAGACGGCTGCCCTCGGAGAGGTCGAGGTCGACCGTCTCGAACGGCAGGCCGCCGAGGCCGAGCGGGGGCCCCGCGGGCACGTCGGGATACTCGACGCTGCCGTCGGGGTGGATGAGGGCAGGCGGCGGATGGCCGGCCCGGGCGATCGTGCACAGCCGCGACACCGGGTCGTAGACGGCGTACAGGCAGGTCGCGCCGGTGATGGGGGACTCGCCGCTCTCCTCCGCCTCGTCCTGGTCGATGCGGGCGACCAACTCGTCCAGCAGGGCGAGCAGTTCGTCGGGCGGCAGATCGAGGGCGGAGAAATTGTGCACCGCCGTGCGCAGTCGGCCCATCGTGGCCGCGGCGTGCAGGCCGTGCCCCACGACGTCGCCGACCACGAGCGCCACCCGCGCACCGGACAGAGGCAGGACGTCGAACCAGTCGCCACCCACCCCGGCCTGCGCGGGCAGGTACTTGTAGGCGATGTCCAGGGCGTCCTGCTCGGGCAGCCGGCGCGGTAGCAGACTGCGCTGCAGCGTGACCGCCATGGTGTGCTCACGGGTGTAGCGGCGGGCGTTGTCGATGGAGACCGCGGCCCGGGTGACGAGTTCCTCCGCGAGGGCGACCTCCTCGGTGTCAAACGGCTGGGGCTTCTCCGAACGCCAGAAGCTGACCGTGCCCAGGACGAGGTTGCCGGCCCGCAGAGGGACGGAGATCAGCGAGTGGATGCCGTACTCGACGACCTGGGCAGAGCGCTCCAGGTCCTGCGCGCGCCACCCGGTGGCCTCGGCGAGGCGTGCCTCCAGAACGGGTCGGCCGCTGCTGATGCCGCGGGCCTGGGGCGCGGAGTCGACCAGGGGAATCTGCTCGCCGACCTTGTACAGCGGGGCGTCGTTGCGGATCCCGCTGAGCGCGGTGCGGCGCAGCGTGGTCGCCGCCTCGGGCTGCCCGCCGCTGAGCACCGCTTCGAAAAGGTCCACGGTGACGAAGTCCGCGAACCGCGGCACGGACAACTCGGCCAGTTCCTCGGCGGTGCGGGTGACGTCCAGGTTCGTGCCGATGCCCACCGTGGCGTCGTACAGGATGTCGAGGCGCTCGCGGGCCACCTCGGCGCGCCCGGACAAGGCGCGCAGTTCGGTCGAGTCGCGCAGGGTGGCGACGCTGCCGGGCGGGCCGCCCTGGATGTCGGTGGGCCTCTGGTTGACCGCGAGGAGGCGGTCCTTGACCCGGTGCACCTCATCGGTGGCGACCCGCCCGGAGGCCAGCAGCCCGGCGGTGTCGGCGGCGAGGCCGAGGTCGAGGACGTGCCGGCCCTCGGCGTCGGCGGGCAGGTCGAGCAGCCGGTGGGCCTCGTCGTTGGCGAGCAGCAGCCGGCCCTCGCCGCCGACGATCAGCACGCCCTCGCGTACCGCGTGCAGCACCGCGTCGTGGTGCTCGTACATGCGGGTCATCTCGTGCGGGCCCAGACCGTGCGTCTGACGCAGCAGACGTCTGCTGACCAGCGCCGTGCCGCCGGTGGCGAGGGCCAGCCCCACGGCGGCGGCCGTCAGGAGCAGCGGCAGCTGTTCGTCGGCGGTGCCGCCCACCTTCGCGGTGGTGATGCCGGCCGACACCAGGCCCACGATCTTGCCGTCGGCGTCCTTGACCGGCACCACGGCCTGCACGAGCGGTCCGATGGTGCCGGTGATGTCCTCGGTCACCACACGCCCGGCGAGCGCAGGTGCGATGTTCCCGACGAACTTCTTGCCGATGCGGTCCGGCTTGGGGTGCGTGTAGCGGATGCCGTCGGTGTTCATGACGACGATGAAGTCCACGTCGGTCGCGAGGCGGGCCGCCTCGGCGCGCGGCTGGAGCACCGTAGAGGGATCGGGGCTGATCAGGGCCTGCGCCGTGCCCGGGGCGTTGGCGAAGGCCTCGGCCACCGCCACCGAGCGGTTGCGGGCCTCCACCGTGCTGTCGTGCCGCACCTGGAGCACCAGCGCCACCACCGCGGCCACGACCAGCAGCAGGACGATCACGACCTGCAGAACGAACACCTGTCCGGCCACGCTGCGCCCGCCGAGCGCCGCCCGCAGGGCCCCCGGCCCGTTCCGCGTCCGGGCTCCGTCGCGCTCCACCCGTGTGGGCGAATTGCCCCGAAGCGGCCCCTCGTGCTGGTCTGGAGCGCGATCGGGTGCCGGTGGGCGGGGGCCGCCGGGGCGACGGGACGACCCGCCCCCGGAGCGGCCCGGGAGTCGGACCATGTGCCCATGTCTACACTGCCGCGCCCCAGGAGGCGAGGGGCGTCACAGGGTGTGACAGAACACAAGAACAGGGACGGGCATGCGGGGATGCACAGAACAGGGACGGGCATGCGGGGATGTGGGGACGCGGGGACGCGGGGGCGTCCTCAGTGTGACCCGGACGGTGCCGTGCGCCGGGTGGCGAGCAGCAGCGCGATGTCGTCGGGTCGGTCCAGGGCGTGCCGGGCGATCGCCGTGAGCCGGTCCGCCACGCCGGCCAGGAGGCGTCCGCCCGGCCGGGCGGCGGGCGCACCGGCCTTCGCAAGGGCCACGCGCAGCGCGGTGATGCCCTCGTCGATGTCGCCACCGGGCCGTTCCACCAGTCCGTCGGTGTAGAGAGCGAGGATCGCGCCGGGCTCCATCTGCAGCTCGGTGACCGGGTAGCGGGCCCGCGGGTCCACACCGAGGACGACCCCGCCGGGCAGGTCCAGGACCCGGGTGCGGCCGTCGGGTTGGCGCAGCAGCGGCGGCGGGTGCCCGGCACGGGCGGCTCTGGCCACCCCGGTGGCGGGGTCGAGCCGGATGTAGCAGCAACTCGCGAACAGGCCGGGGTCGAGGTCGATGAGGAGATGGTTGGTGCTGCTCATGACCTCGTCCGGCGGCCGATCGCCCAGCGCGAACGCCCTGACCGCGCTGCGCAGCTGGCCCATGGTGGCCGCCGCCTGCACGCCGTGCCCCTGTACGTCCCCGATGACCAGGGCCAGCCCGTCACCGGACTCGACGACGTCGTACCAGTCCCCGCCGACTTCCATCCCCTCGGTCCCCGGCAGATAGCGCCCGGTGGTCTCCACCAGCGGGTGCGCCGACAGCCGGCGGGGAAGGAGCGCCTGCTGGAGGCCCCGCGCGAGCGCGGCCTCCGACTCGTAGCGCTGCGCCTTCTCCAAGGCGTGGGCGATGAGTCCGGCCAGCGCGGTGAGCACGGTGCGCTCCTCGGTGGTGAAACTGCGTGGCCGGTCGAAGCCGAGGATGCAGGAACCGACCGGCCGCCCGGAGGCGATCAGCGGCAGAAAGGTCCGGGCGCCCTCGGTCGCGTCCAGGGCGATGCCGGGGTAGGCGGCCGTCAGCTCCTGCATCGAGTCGAAGAACAGCGGCCGGCCGCTGGTGAGGGTCTCCACGCCGGGCAGGTGCGCGTCCAGGGCCACGCCGTCGAAGGGGGCGAGGAAGCCCTTGGGGAAGCCGGTCTCCCACTCCAGGTAGAGGTGGCGGTCCTGGAGGAGGTAGATCGCGAGTCGGCGGCCGCCGAACGCGGGCAGCAGCTCCCGCATCACCACCGCGGACACCTGGCGGGCGGTGACCGCCTCGCTCAGCGCGATGGCCAGGGCGATCGGCCGGTACAGGGGCGCCAGCGGACTCGCGCCCGGGTCGGACACCTCGGCCGGTCCCTGTCCGGCGGGACTGTCGTTGACACGGCTCGCGGGCCGGACCGTGCAGGTCAGCCGGTCAGGACCGGGATACACGGACAGGGCGAGCCAGTCGCCTTCGTACGGCTCCGGGGCGGGCTCGGAGTTCTGCGCGGCCTGCCCCCGGCCGGCGGTCCGGTCGGGCGGCTCCGGCTCGACGTTCCGGTCGGGCGACGGTGTTTCGGTGCCCTGGGCGGGCGGCTGTGGCTCGGTGTCCGGCGTGGGCGGTCGCGCCCCGGTGTCCTGTGCGGCTTCCTGTGGTTCGGCGTCGTGTGTGGGCGGTCGTGGTTCGGCATCTGGTGTCAATGACGGTGGTTCGGCATCCGGTGTCGACGACGGTGGCTCGGCATCTGACGTCGACGACGGTGGCTCGGTGTCCGGCGTGCGCGGTCGTGGCCCGGTGTCCTGTGCGGCTTCTTGTGGTTCGGCGTCGCGTGTGGGCGGTCGTGGTTCGGCATCCGGTGTCGATGACAGTGGCTCGGCATCCGGCGTCGACGACCGTGCCCCGGTGTCCTGTGCGGCTTCCCGTGGCTCGGTGTTCTGGGCGGATGGTCGTGACGCGGCATCCGGTGTCGACGACCGCGATGCGGCATTCGGCATGGACGGCCCTGACGCGGCATCCCGCATGGACGGCCTTGCGAGATGGAAGTGGACCGGGTCCGGTGCCAGGAGTGCCGCCCGCAGATGGTCCTCGAAGTCGGGGCGGGCCAGCCACGGCACGGCCTCCCACAGGTCGCGGCCGACCAGTTCGACGCGGGGACGGCCCAGGAGCTGGGCGGCGCGCGGATTGGCGTAGACGACCAGGCCCAGCCGGTCCAGGCAGAACACGCCGTCGGGCAGCAGGTCGGCCGCCGAGTCGGCGGTGGGGCCGGTTCCCGGGGCCACGACGACGCCGCGGACCGCCGGTGCGGCGGGCGGGTCGTAGGCGTTCCACAGGTCCAGCAGGCGCAGTTCGCCGTCCTCGGCCCGCAGGTAGAGGGGCAGGGCCGGGGGCCGGCCCCCGGCGGTGTCCCGCAGGCAGGCCAGGATCCGGAGCGCGTCGGTGGGGGCCACGGCATCGGCGAACGCCTCGACGGTGCCGGAGAACTCGGTGGGCGGCACTCCCAGGAGGGTGTGGAGATCCTCGTCCAGGGTGATGGCGGACGACTTCGGGTCCCAGGCGAAACGTCCGGTGCGCCCCACAGAGGCGGAAGCCGTCGGCGGCCGCAGGTACAGCGGCTCGCCGTCCCAGACGACCTGGTCCGCGTCCGCGTGCTCCAGGGCCCGCAGCGCCGCACCCAGTTCCTGGGCGAGCCGGATCACACGGTCGCGGTCGGACAGCACCTCGGCGGCGTCCGCGACGGCCGGGCGCAGCACCGTCAGTACGCCGTAGGTCGTCGAACCGCCCACGACCGGCACATAGAGCGAGCCGAACTGGAACGGCAGCCCGGCCGCGAACTGGGGGTAGCGGCGCATGGTCTCGGTGGCGTTCGGCAGGACCACCTGGACACCGAGCCGGTAGGCGTCGGCGACGGGGAACGGACGGTCCGAGTGCAGTCGCCACCAGGGGTGGAACAACGGCCCTGGCAGCCCCGACAGGACGGCGAGCCGCAGCAGTCCGGGCGTGCGGGAGCGCAGATAGACCCCTCCGGCGTGGCCGCCGGCCGCACTGATCGCCTCTGTCGAAGCGTCGATCAGCAGCGCCGCCAGCCGCCCGGCCGTGGGGTGTGCGTCCCTGACGCTCCCAGTCATCGGCCCCACCTCGTCCGTGCGCCGTCCCGCGGGCGACACAGCAAGAATGCGCCACAAGGGCACCGGCCCGCACCCGGGCGGCCCATATGTATACCGCGGTCGCCCGGTTGGACAACGCTCCGCCGGACACTTGGATTGTCTGTCCAGAGATGGATAATCGGTCCATTCGACTCCCCCGGGGAGGTGCGGCGGTTGTGGACGGCGTCGTTGACGGTGTGGACGAGCACCTCATCGGTGAGGCCGAGAAGATCGCTGTCGCGCTCGGACGTATGTTCCCGGGCCTGTGCGAGGTGGTGCTGCACGATCTGCGGGACCCGCGGCAGGCGATCCGGGCGATCGAGAACAACCTCTCCGGCCGCCGGGTCGGGGACTCCGCGACGGAGCTGGGACTCGCCCGTATCGCCGACCCGGGGTATCCGAGCGTCATCCAGAACTACCCGAACCGGGTTCCCCGACGGTCGCCCGGTCAAGAGCACGTCCATCGGGATCAAGAACGCCGCGGGCGAGTACGTCGCGGCCCTCTGTCTGAACCTGGACGTGTCGGTGCTGTCGCCCGTGACGCTCGCGCTGTCCAACCTCGTGGCCACGGACACCGAGCACCGCGAGCAGCCCCTGGAGACCCTGCGGGACCGCAACACGCGCGAACTGCGTCAGGCGGTTGAGGAGTTGGCCGCGGAGCGCGCCGCGACACCCCGGTCCCTGAGTCGGCAGGGCAAGAGGGCACTGGTACGGCAGCTGCACCAGGACGGCTACTTCGACTCGCGGGATGCCGCGCAGACCATCGCGGACCTGCTCGGCGTGTCCCGGGCGACCGTCTACAACTACAGCAAGTGAAGGACCCCCTCGTGACCGCCGTGAAGAAGACGGACATCTCCCAGTGATCCCCGAGAGCCTCCCCGCCGGCGTCGCCGCGCGGACACTGGCCGATCCCGACACCCCGTTCGCCGTCGTCGACGTCCACAGGACCAGGCGCAACATCGAGCGACTGGCGGCGAGGGCCGACCGGCTCGGCGTCACCCTGCGCCCCCATGTGAAGACCGCCAAGAGCCTCGACGCCGCCGCGCTCCTGCACGAGGGCGACAGGTCCTGCCCGGTCACCGTCTCCACCCTGGCCGAGGCGGAGGCGTTCGCCGACGGCGGCTACCCGGACATCACCTACGCCGTGGGAATCGACCCCCACAAACTCCCGCGCGTCGTCGCCCTGTTGCGCCGCGGTGTCACCCTGCGCGTACTGCTGGACAGCGCCGAGCAGGCGGAGTTCGTCGCCGAGGCGTCCCGCCGCTCCGGACTCCCCGTCCCGGCCCAGATCGAGATCGACTGCGACGGCCACCGCGGCGGCCTCAGGCCCGAAGCCCCCGGGCTCGTCGGGATCGGGCGCATCCTGCACCGGGCGGGCTGCCTGGACGGCGTGTTGACTCATGCGGGCGAGTCCTACTTCTCCCACACCGCTCAGGACCGGCGTCTGGCCGCGAAGAACGAACGCGACAGTGCCGTCGCCGCGGCCGAGGGCTGCGTGCGGCCGGGCTGCCCGTGACCACCGTCACCGTCGGTTCGACTCCCACCGCGCACGCCGCCGAGGACCTCACCGGCGTCACCGAACTGCGCGCGGGCAACTACGTGTTCTTCGACCTGGTGATGTCCGGCCTCGGCGTCTGCGGCGTCGAGGACCTGGCCCTGTCGGTCGTCGTCACCGTCATCGGCCATCGCCCCGAGCACGGCTGGATCGTCACCGACGGCGGCTGGATGGCCATGTCCCGCGATCGCGGCACCGCCGCCCAGGCGCAGGACCAGGGCTACGGCCTGGTCGCCGACCTCGCCGGAAACCTCATGCCGGGCCTGGTCATGACGGCCGCGAGCCAGGAACACGGCACCCTCACCGCCCGCGACGGCACCCACCTGCCCGACCTGCCCATCGGCACCCGCCTGCGCGTCCTGCCCAACCACGCCTGCGCCACCGCGGCACAACACCACGGCTATTGCGTCGTCGACGGCTCCCTGTCGACGGACGACGCGCCTGCGGTGCAGGGCTTTTGGGGCCGCGTCAGCGGGTGGTGATCCCGTTACGGCGCGCCGCCCGGACGGACCGACACGCCCGAGGGGGAACCGATGTTGGTGTCGCGTACAGGCGTAGAGTGCGCCGCGGGCGGGGAATCACCCTTGTGTGGATTGTGACTTGTGGTATTGGAGCGGCCGTTTAAGGGGTAACTACCACCATGAGAGGGTGTTCAATCGTGGCGATGATCATGATGTGATCAGGTCGTGACTCGGGCTACGTTGCCGCTGTGATCACCTCTCAACTCCCCGTAACCTCCCCGCCGCTGACCGAGACCGCCGCACTACGGCACCTGCTCTTCGACGCACAGGTCGAGATCCACGAGCCCTGGCGCCGACTGTTCAGCTCCGACGTCTTCGCCTATCGCGAAGGGCTGACGCACCAGGAGCGCACGGAACTCTCCTATCAACGCCTACGCACGGTGAACGCGGCGGTGCCCGATCCGCAGGCCCTGGCCCGTGACCCGGTCGCCCTGAGCGCCCTGCACGAGTGGTCCGGAGCGGTGGACGCCGGCCTGACGACGATCGCCAGCATCCACTACAACCTGTTCCTCGGCAGTCTGCTCGAACACGACCGCGACGGGCGGGACCTGGGCCCCTACGTGCGGATGGAACGTATCGGCACCTTCCTGTGCACCGAGCAGGCGCACGGCAACGACGCCCCCCAGATGGAGACCACCGCGACTTTCGACCGGGCCACGGGCGGATTCGTGCTCACCACCCCGACGCTGGGTGCGCGCAAGTGGATGCCCAACACGTCCACCGCCGGCGGCCCGAAGGACGCCCTGGTGGCCGCACGCCTGATGATTGACGGGAAGAACGAGGGAGTATTCCTCTTCCTGACCCCGCTGACCGACGCCAAGGGGCGCCATCTGCCGGGCGTGGAGGTGGAGTTGCTGCCCCAGACGGCCAGCAGCCCCGTCGATCACTGCGCCACCTCCTTCCACGGGGTCAGGCTGCCGCGGACGGCCCTGCTCCAGGGCGAACACGGCCGGCTCACACCCGAGGGCGAACTCGTCTCGACGCTGGGCAGCCCCCGCAAACGGTTCCTGCGCTCCATCGGCCGTGTCACCACGGGCAAGCTGTGCATGAGCGGCTACAGCCTGGGAGCGACCCGGCACGCCCTGGCCGTCGCCGTACGCCACGCCCACCAGCGGGTCACCTCGGGCATGACCACCGGACAGCGGGTGCCGCTGTTCAGCCATCGCACCCACCATGCCCCGCTCGTGGAGGCACTGGCCACCACCTACGCCGCCACCCTGCTGCAGCGCGGTGTCGTACGGCGATGGACGCGGGCGTCCGAGGGCGAGCGCGAGGAGGCCGAACGGCTGGTGGCCATCGCCAAGGGCTGGATCACCTGGCAGGCCAGGGCCGTGATGACCGAGTGCCGGGAACGCTGCGGCGCACAGGGCCTGTTGCTCTCCAACGGGATCGCGGGGCAGCTCGCGGCGAACGAGGGCTCGATCACCGCGGAGGGCGACAACACCGTCATCTGGGTCAAGGCGGCCGGGGAACTGCTGATGGGCGGCTTCACCCCCGTGCCGGCCAGCGAGGTGCCCCCCGCCACCCGGAGCCTGCACGACCCGGTGTACCTGCATGATCTGCTGGGGGACCTGGAACGAATACGTCACGAGCGGGCCCGGGTGCGACTGCGCGCCAAGCGGGTCGGCTCGCCCCTCGATCGCTGGAACGGCGCCTCCGGCGCGGCCCTGTCCCTGGTGGACGCCCATGTCCACCGGCTGGCCGCGCAGGAACTCCTCGCCGCGGCCGCGCAGGCCGCCGATCCGCAGGCGAGTCTCCTTCTGGACCACCTCCACAGGTTGTTCGCCCTGCGTTACGTGGCCGCGCACAGTGGTGAACTGCTCGCTCACGAGCGGCTGACCGCAGAGCAGGTCCGGTACCTGCCCGATGCGCTGGAGGCGACCGTCGCGGCGCTGGCCCCGCACGCCCTGACACTTGTCGACGCGTTCGCCGTGCTGGAGGAGGTGACGGCGCACCATCCCATGCTCCGGTCCGAGGTGGTACCGGCGTGACCGTCTCCATCACGTCCTGACCGGTTCAGCGGGACCGAGGGCCGCCGGAACCCCGTCGGCCCTCGTGACGTGACGACGTACGCCGTCGAGCCGCCCGATCAAGGCAGTTGCCACCCTTCGCCCAACGCGAAGCAATCGCGAGCACCACGCATGTCATGGCTTGGCCAAGTCCTTGGTGCACGTTGGCCGCATGTTCACCAGCTGACCCCGCCGAGGCCTTCGACCATACCTCCGCGTTGCAGTTCCCGGAGCGCTTCATCGGGGTGGCCGAGCGCAATGTCACCGACTGGCGGCGGGACATGTTCGGCGACTTCACCTCCGCCTTCCGCTTCTCGCACGCCACCCGGCGCCCGCCGCGCCTGCCCGACGACACGGCGGAGCAGCTGGGGAAGGCCAAGGAGGAGGTGGCCGCCCTCCCCAAGCCCGCGCTCCCGGGCGACCAGACCTTCCCGCGCCAGGAGCGGGGACGCCGCCCGCAGGTGTGAGCCCGAGTCATCGCCCCGGGCCGCGGAATACTCCGCGGCCCCGGGCTGCTGTCTAAGCCTTGGCTTATATAAGTGACGGGTGGCATAGTGGGTCACATGCACGCGTTCGACGTTCTCGGGGATCCGGTCAGGCGCCGGATATTGGAGCTGCTCGCCTCAGGCGAGCAGGCGTCGGGCCAGGTCAGTGCCGTGATCCGGGAGGAGTTCGGGATTTCCCAGCCGGCTGTCTCGCAGCATCTGAAGGTGCTGAGGGAGAGCGGCTTCGCCGCTGTGCGCGCCGACGGCAACCGGCGGCTGTACGCCGTCGAGACCGCACCGCTCAGGGAGGTGGACGCCTGGCTGGAGCGCTTCCGGGGTTTCTGGGACCAGCGGCTCGACGCGCTCGGAACGGAGCTCGCGCGCGGGAAACGCGAGCGCAGGCTGCAAGGAGAGGTGAGCCAGGATGAGTGAGATCGCCGACGAGATCAACCGACTGCACCGGCGGGTCGGCACCCGGCAGGTGGACTCCGGCGAGGCCCGGACGGTCCTGTTGCGCCGTACGTACGACGCCGAGGTCGCCGACGTATGGGACGCCGTGACGTCCCCCGACCGGATCGCGCGCTGGTTCATGCCGGTCAGCGGCGAGCTCAAGGTCGGCGGCCGCTACCAGCTGGAGGGCAACGCCGGCGGCGAGATCCTTGAGTGCGTCGAGCCCGAGCGGCTGAGGGTGAGCTGGCTGTACGGACCCGACCCGGGCTTCAGCGAGGTCGAGGTGCGGCTCACGCCCGAGGACGGGGAACGGACGGTCCTCGAACTCGAACACGTGGCGGTCGTACCGGACGAATTCTGGGACCAGTTCGGGCCCGGTGCCGTCGGGGTCGGCTGGGACCTGGGGCTCTACGGGCTCGCCCTGCACCTGGCGGGCGGCGGGCTGAGCAAGGAGGAGGCCGCGACCTGGCACACCACCCCCGAGGGCAGCGCCTTCATCACCGGCTCCGGCAAGGCATGGGGCGAGGCCTACGCCGCCTCCGGCGCGGACGCGGAGACGGCGGCGAGGACGACGGCCGCGACGATCGCCTTCTACACCGGCACGGAGGCCTGACGCCGCCGCGGCCGAGGCTCAGGCGATGCGCAGAGTGCGCTGAGCGAGTTCGTACGCCGGGAGCATCTCCTCGTGCTCCTCGGTGTCCAGTCCGCCGAGATGCACCACCACCGGGCCGTCCGCGGTGGTGACGGCGAAGGCGCTCTCCTTCTTCGACTCGTCCAGGAGTTCACCGGTGTAGAGGTACTCGACCTCGACACCGGTGAACTCCCCGGCCTTGAAGGAGCGGTACTGCGCCTTGCTCGCCCCGTCCTCGGCCGCCACGAACGCCTCCAGCACCTTCTGCGTGTCGTCGGTCCCGGGCTCACCGGCCCATACGCGGAGGTAGCCGATGTTGCCCGCGGGCTTCGCGTCGACCTCGCACGCGAGGGAGACCGGGCCCTGACGCAGCGGAGCCTCGACGGACTCCGCCGTCCAGCTCTTCGCGATGTCGAAGGTGACGGGCAGCTCGCAGGCCGAGCCGACGGCACCCATCGTGCCGCCGGTCGCCGCCGTCGTCGAGGACGGGCGTGCGGACGGCGTGGAGGCTCCGTGCGCGGTCTCCTCGCCATCCGAACAGCCCGCCAACACACCTGTCAGCAAAGCGACGTGGGCCATCCGACGCCAACTGTTCCCCGCCCCGACCCGCATGGCCGTGTCTCCCTGTATTCAGTAGTGGTTCCGCGAGGAGTCAGGTTAGGTGGCAGGGATAACGAATCGAGCGGCGACGGGGGAAGCGTTGTTGGGCTTCGACGAGTACTGCGCGGCGATCGTCGCCCAGACCGACCTGCTCGCCCGGCATGCCGCGGGCGCGGACCCGGCAGCCGCGGTGCCCACCTGCCCCGGCTGGGACCTCGGCCGGCTGCTGCGGCACGTGGGCGGCGACCACCGCTGGGCCGAGGAGATCGTACGGACCAGGGCGACCGAGCCGATCGACGACGGCTCCGTCAACGACCCGGCCGCCTACGCCGACCTCGACGACACCACGCTCGGCGACTGGCTCGCCGAGGGCGCCACCGCACTGGCCGACACCCTCCGGGCGGCCGGGCCGGAGGTGCGCGTATGGACCCCCGCCGACGAGGACCTGGTCGACCAGTCCGCGATGTTCTGGGCCCGGCGCATGACGTACGAGACCCTGCTGCACCGCGCCGACGCGACCCTGGTGACCGGCGCGGAGTTCGTGGTCGAGGAGCGCCTCGCGGGGGACGCCGTGGAGGAGTGGCTGGAATTCTCGACCGTGCCCGAGGCCTACGGACCCCTGCCGGGAGTACCGGACCTGCTCGGCCCCGGCCGTGCGCTCCACCTCGACGCGGGCCGGGCCGGGGAGTGGCGGCTCGACCTCACCGGAGAGCGGCCGTCATGGCGACGCGGGTCCGGCGGGGCGGTCGTGAGCGTCCACGGGCGGGTGCCGGACCTGCTGCTCTTCCTCTACGCCCGCCCGGCCCCGGGAATCGTCACGCGAGGCGACTCGGAGCTGCTGGACCTGTGGCTGCAGCGCAGCCGGTTCTGGCTGGAGGCGTAGGTGCGCGAAGGGGGCCGGTGTGGCCGAAGCCACGTGCCGGGGGCGGCCGGAGCCATGTCGTCCTCCCATGTCCCCGGCTACCGTTTTGTGCAGTCCCCTCTCCCACCAGCAGCTCGGGCGGCCCCGCAGTGCAAGCAGATCTCTCCCCGGTCATCGCGGCGACCGCCCACTGGCTGACCCGCGCCTATCCGCCCTCGGGCGGCGCTCTCGCCGCAGCACTGTGCGAGGTGCAGGCCCGGCAGGCCGTGACGGTCGCCGCGTGGCTGCGCTATCCGACGGCGATGGACGCCGCGCTGGTCGGCATTGCGGGCCCGGGAGGCTCCGCTCGCCTCGACTGGGTCACCGGCGCGGACGGCACCGACCTGGACACCGAGGACCACGCCTGGCGCACCTGGGTGGACGAGGTCGTGGCCAGCTGGGCGGCCTGTCTGCTCGCCGACCCCGACCTGGCCGGACTGGCGGTGGCCGACGTGGCCCTGGGCGAGCACGAGGCCGGCACGCCCGCCGAGTTCCGCCGTCTACTCACCCCGGACGCGACCGACCGGCGCGCTGCGGCCCTGCTCCGCCACCCCGATCTACTGGCGTCCGTGGCCGGACTGCACCGGGGTGGGCTGCTCGACCGGTTGGGGTCGGGTGAGGCGCTCGTCGCCTGAGGGTGCGCCGCCGCGTCTGCGCTGGGTGTGACCGACCGGCGCGCGGCGCCCCTTGCTGCGCCACCCCGACCTGCGGGCGTCCGTGGCCGGACTGCACCGAGGTGGGCTCCTCGACCGGTTGGCGTCGGGTGAGGCGCTCGTCGCCCAAGGCGGGCCGCCGGGCGCTTCAGCTGTGCTTGCCCCGGCCCGACAACGCGTCCCGCAGCCGGTCGATCAACCCCGCTCCCGGTGCCAGCAGCTTGTTCGCCGGGGGAGTGTCCGGGGCCGACGGGTGCGGGCGGGTCGGCGCGGTCTTCTTGGCGCGGCGGACCTGCTCGCCCAGCTTGTCGAGCTCCTTCTCCGAGCATGCGGCCCGCAGCTGCGGGAAGAGGGTCTGCTCCTCGTCGGCGATGTGCGAGCGGACCTCGCTCATCAGCATCCCGACGAGCCGGTCGAACTCGGGATCGTCCGCCTCGCAGCCCTCCAGGTCCTTCATCAGCTGCTCGGCCCTGGAGTGGTCCTCGATCTCCCGGTCGGCCATGGTGTTCCCGTTGACCAGGTGCTCCCGCACCGCCGGGTAGAGATACTCCTCCTCCGCGACCGAGTGCCGAACCAGCTCCATGGTGGCCTGGTCGGCGTACACCTTGCGGTTCTTCTCACCGGGCGGCAGCGCCTCGATCTTCCCGAACAGCTCCTCGACCTCGCGGTGATCGGTCACCAGCTCGTCGATGACGTTTCCTCCGTGTCCCATGTTCTTCACCTCCGGCCCCCGAGTGCCCTCGACCGCCTCCCCTACGCCTGGTCACAGGCTCGTCAGGAGCTGCGGGGACAGTTGCTTGATCAAGGTGTTGGTCCAGCGCAGCTGCCGCAGGGTCTGCGGGTGGCAGGCGGACGCGAGGCTCAGCAGCTGTTCGTCCCGGGTCGCCTGGGCGGCCTGCGCGAGCATCTCCCAGTGCAAGGAGTTCTCCGCGGCGGCCAGGTGCAGGGCACGCAGGTCGTGCAGGAGCAGCGGTCCCTCGGGGGCCGGGGCGGGTGCGGGCCCGGGTGCGTCGTCGAGGCTCAGCCCCTCGCCCGCTGCGAGGTCGGCGAGCCGTCCGGCGTGTTCGCGCGACCAGTCGGCGAGGTCGGTGGCGACGTGGTGAACCTCGTGCTCCTCGGCGTGCCGCTCGGCCACGGCCAGCAGGTCCCGAGCCAGCTGCCGCTCGCCGTGATGCAGGGCTCGCACCACCAGGGCGATGCCGTCCTTCATGACGCGCCTCCCGACACCCGGTCCTGCGTCGCGTACGCCTGCCGCCCACCGGTCGTGGCCGGCACCGAGGCGGCGCCCGCCGGGGCCGACGCCGTGGTGGTCGGAGCCGGTGCGTGCCGACCGTCCGCGCGGGCGATGACGTCGAGTGCGGCGGCCGCGGTCTTGAACAGCGGCTGCTTGGACGCCGGATCCCAGTCGGTGATCGTCGTCTCGTTCGCGGCGCGCCCCGGGCCACCCCCGTCGGGACCGTCGCCCTCCTTCGTGTCCCAGTAGCCGTAGTGGAAGGGCACGAACAGCAGCCCCTGACGGATGTCCGTCACGCGCAGCCGCGCCTCCAGGCCCCCGCGAGCGGTGGAGACCCGCACCAGATCGCCTTCGCCCAGACCGAGACGGGCCGCGTCCACGGCGGACATCTCCACCCACACCTCGGGCGCCGCCTCGTCGAGCTGGGCCACGCGCCCGGTCTTGGTGCGGGTGTGGAAGTGGTAGAGCGTACGACCCGTCGACAGCTGGAACGGGTAGCGCTCGTCCGGCATCTCGTGCGGCTCGACGTAGGAGGCGGCCCTGAGCACCGCCTTGCCGTCCGGGTTGAGGGAGCGGTACTCCACCGGGTCCACGGCGGCACCGGTCTCCAGATCCTTGCCGTAGCTCTCGCAGTCGTCCGGGTGGGCCCAGGTGATGCCGTCCGTGTAGAGGCGTGCGGTGCCCTGCGGGGTGCGGTCGGTGCACGGCCACTGGATGCCGCCCGCGTCCCGGAGGCGGTCGTACGAGAGCCCGGTGTAGTCGCACGGCCGTCCCGCACTGCACCGCTTCCAGGCCTCGAACGCCTCCTCCGGTCCCCGCCAGCCGATCAGCGGTCGGCCGTCCTTGTCACGGAAGGCCATGCGCCGCGCGTAGTCGAGGAAGATCTCCAGGTCGGGCCTGGCCTCGCCGGGCGGTTCGACCGCCTTCTCGCACAGGTGGACGGTCCGGTCGGCGTTGGTGAGGGTGCCGGTCTTCTCACCCCAGGTGGCGGCGGGCAGCACCACGTCGGCGAGCCGGGCGGTCTCCGTCAGGAACAGATCCTGTACGACCGTGAAGAGCCGCTCCTGCGCCAACAGGGCGCGGATGCGGGGCAGTTCCGGCAGTGACACGGCCGGGTTGGTGCCGCTGATCCAGAGCATCCCGATCGACCCCTGCTCGGCATAGCGGAACATCTGCATCGCATGAGTCGGAGGCGCGAAGTGCGGGATCGTGGACGGCTCGACGTTCCACACCCTCGCCAGGTCGGCGACATGGGCGTCGTTCTGCCAGTTTCGGAAGCCCGGCAGATCGCCGTCAGCACCGCATTCGCGGGTGTTCTGCGCGCTGGGCTGGCCGTTCATCTGGAGCACACCCGCGCCCGGACGGCCCAGCATGCCCCGGATCAGGTGCAGGTTGTTGACCTGCACGGCCGCCGCCGTGGCCTGGTGCGCCTGGTAGACGCCCTGGAGGACCGTGGACAGCAGCGCGTCCGTCGTACCGACCAGTTCGGCCGCCTCGGTGATCCGTGCGGCCGGTACGTCACAGATGTCCGCGGCCCACCCGGGCGTACAGGACGCGACCCGCTCGGCCAGCTCCTCGAAGCCGACCGTGTGCGCCTCGACGAAGGCGTGGTCGACCCGGTCATGGCGGATCGTCTCGTGCAGCAGGGCGTTCAGCAGCGCCACATTGGTGCCGACACGCGGTGCCAGGTGCACCGTCGCGTGCCGGGCCACCTGGGTCGGGCGGGGATCCACGCACAGCAGTCGCGGCGGATCGACGCCCGCCAGCCGGTCCAGGACCCGCGCCCACTGCACGGTCTGGGTCTCCGCCATGTTGTGCCCGAACAGCGCGATCACGTCGGCGTGGTCGATGTCGTCGAAGCTGCCCGGCTGTCCGTCGCAGCCGAACGACTCCTTCAGCGCCTCGGCCGCGGTCGCCGTGCACAGCCGCGTGTTGCCGTCGAGATGGTTGGTGCCGATGCCCGCCCGCGCGAGCACCGCGAGCGTGTAGTACTCCTCCAGGAACAGCTGCCCACTGGTGTAGAAGCCGATCGACCCGGGCCCGCGCTCGTCGAGCAGCTCCCGGGTGCGGGCGGCCACCAGCTCCATCGCGGTGTCCCAGTCCGTCTCCACCAGATGCCCGGCACGCCGTACCAGAGGCCTGGTCAGCCGGTCCGGCGAGGCGTTCGCCTGCCAGCCGAACAGGTCCTTCGGCCCGAGCCTGCCCCGGTTGACCCGGTCCGCCACCCGTCCCCGTACGCCTGCCATACGGCCGTCCACGACGGCGATGTCCATGGCGTCACCGCCGGAGTGCAGGAGCGAGGCCGCCCGCACCCATGTCTGCACGGCGTCCGGCTCCACACCCTCCGCGAGATAGCTGTCCACCCTGGCCGACCACGGCTCGTGGCGCCGGTACGGCACCCGGGCACCCCATGGATCGGCGATCCGGTCCGCCTTCATCGGGGCCTCCCTGACTGCGCTCGCTGATCGCTCCTGAGTACCCGTGACCCGGTCCCGTTAACGACGCCTCAGGGTGTTAGGCGGGCCGCACGATGGAACCCGGACCGGGACACAGTCGTACGAGGCTCCCGGGAGGCCGATGTGACCGACGCCGTGGACGAGGTGCTCGCGCGGGTGCGCGGGGAAGTGGCCGCACGGGCGGATCGGCTCTGGGACATGGCGCGGATGCTGCACTCCGACCCGGAGTACGCCTTCGAGGAGCACCGGGCGGCGGCACTGCTGTGCGGGGAACTCGAATGGGCGGGGTTCGAGGTGCGGCGGGACGTGGCCGGACTGCCCACCGCCTTCACGGCACGCTCCGGAACCCGAGCCCGCCCGGCGGTGGCCCTGCTGCTGGAGTACGACGCCCTGCCGGGCCTCGGCCATGCGTGCGGCCACAATCTGATCGCCGCGGCGGGACTGGGCGCCGCCCTCGCCGCGCGGGCAGTGCTCAGCCGGGAGGCGGGGACCGTGTGGGCCGTCGGCACCCCGGCCGAGGAGGGCGGCGGAGGGAAGGTCGCCGAGACCGACGCCGGTGTGTTCGACGACCTCGACGCGGCGCTCATGTTCCATCCCGGCGTGCACAGCTGGCAGTGGGCGCCGCTGACCGCCCAGGCCCAGTATCGGGTGGCCTTCCACGGGCGCGCCGCCCATCCGACGGGGAACCCCACCGAGGGGATCGACGCCCTCGCCGCGCTCATCCAGCTGTTCAACACCCTGGCCGTGATCGGACGCAGGCTGCCCGAGGGCTCGCATGTACAGGGCATCGTCACGGAGGGCGGCAGGGCGACCAACATCGTTCCCGAGTACGCCGAGGGCCTGTTCGGTCTGCGCGCGGTGACGACGGCCGCGCTGGAGGACCTGGCGGGAGAGCTGCTCACCTGCGCCCAGGGGGTGGCGCGGGCGATGGGCACGACGGTCACGGTGGAGCGCGCCACGCCCAGGTACGAGCACTTCCGGAACAGCTCGGTGCTGTCGGACCGCTTCGCCCGGCACCTGGAGGGGACGGGGATCGCGATGACACCGCCCGCGCCGGGCGTCTACCTGGGGTCCTCCGACGTCGGCAACGTGAGTGGGCGGGTGCCGGCCATTCACCCGTTTGTGGCGATCATGGGGGAGGAGGGCTCCGACCACACGCTCGAGTTCGCGATCGCGGCCGGCTCGGAGCGTGGCCGTCAGGTGATGCTCGCCGCCGCCGAGGCGCTGGCCTGCACCGCGGTGGAGGTTCTGCTCCGCCCGGAACTGCGGGACGAGGCGTGGGAGGGCCACGACCGGGCCACCGTCCGCAGCTGAGGTGCTGTCAGTCCGTGTGCAGGTGGTACACGTTGAACGCCCGGCGGATCACCGGCTGGGCCACGTTCCGCACCCGCACCCCGCCGGCCGTCATCCCGTGCTCCGTACCGGCGTGGGCGTGTCCGTGCACGCTCAGGTCGGCACCGGCGGTGTCGATCGCCTCGGCCAGCAGATAGCTGCCGAGGAACGGATAGATCTCCAGCGGCTCGCCGGCGAGGGTGTCGGCGACGGGGGAGAAGTGGGTGAGCGCGACCCGGGCCGCACAGCCCTGCCGGCCCAGATCCTCCAGAGCGGTGCGCAGCCCGTCCGCGCAGCGCCGTGAGTACCGTACGAACTCCTTCATCAGCGGCTCGCCGAACTCCCCGGCACTGCGGCCCACGAATCCGCCGCCGAACCCCTTGGTCCCGGCGACGCCCACGCGGGTGCCGGCGCACTCCACGACCGTCCCCTCGCCCTCAAGTACCCGTACGCCCGCGTCCCCCAGGAGCGCGGCGACCTTCTCGGGCTGCTCGTCGTGGTGGTCGTGGTTGCCGAGGACCGCGACCACCGGCACCGCGAGGTCCCGTACCTCGTGGGCCACCACCCGGGCCTCCTCCGGCGTGCCGTGCCGGGTGAGGTCCCCGGCCAGCAGGAGCAGATCGGCGCAGTCGGACAGGGTGTCGAAGGCGGGGCGCAGTACGCCCTGGCTCTCCGTGCCCATGTGGATGTCCCCCACGGCGGCGACGCGGATCACGGCAACTCCTCCGCATGGTCGGGCGTGGCGTTCTCCGCCACCACCACGTCGGTGTGCACGGCGAGCCCGGCCAGTTCCTCGCGGACGGTCCGCAGCACGGACTCCCGGCACTGCGCGGAGGGCACCGTACCGGTCACCACGACCGCACCGGCCCGCACCTCGGCGCGGACTCCCAGCTCGCCCAGTTCCTCCGCGGCCAGCCGGTCGCGCAGGTGGGCGACGCGGTACTCGACGTTCTCCTCACTCATGGCCGTCCCTCCGTCTTCCTGGGCTCGATGACCTCCAGCCGTTCCAGGAAGTAGAAGAACGCGTCCGGCATCGGCGCGTCCCCGCAGCCCCGCCGCACGGCGTCCCAGTCGACCTTCTCCCGCAGCGCGCGGGCGATCGGCAGGACCGCCCCGAAGTCGCAGTGGTGCTCGGAGAACGCCGACAGCAGGCTGTGCAGCAGATCGGTCGGGGACAGCACCGGCATGAACACCGAGTCCACCGACAGCTCGTCGGCCTGCTCCAGCAGCTCCGTGGTGACCGGCTGGTGCGCCAGTTCGAAGATCAGGTCGACCTGCTGGCCCATGCAGTCGGCCTTCAGCAGCCAGTCCTCGGGCGGCGTACGCACCGTGAGCCCCGCTTCCCGCAGGGTCTCGGCCACGGCCTGCGCGTCCTCGGGACGGATGGCGAAATCGACGTCGTGCTGAAGATTCTGTGCCCCGCCATGCGCGTACACGGCGACGCTGCCCGCGAGCGCGAACGCGAGCCCTTCCCGTTTCAGGATCGCGCCGACCTGCTTGGTCGCCTCCAGGATCGCCTGGTTGCGGTCGACGGGCAGGCTCGTAGCGAGCGCGTCGGCGGCGTCCCCGGTAGCCAGCCGCAGTCCGGCGACGCCCCCGTGGCGGTCGACGTCGTCGTCGGCGTGCTGCGTCATCACTGCCCCCTTCCTGACCGGCCCGCACCCGAGGGGCCGTGACGGCGAGCCCCGAGTACCCGGGGGTCGGCCTTCGACACGGTGACCTGGCTGAGCCGCTGGAACGCAGGACCAGGTGACTCACCCAGGGGCGCGGGGAACTGCGCGACCAGCCCTGACGCGCCCGCAGACGGCACTGCGCTCGCACACGACAGCGCTCCCGGCGGGCCGCGATGGCCGGGCAGAGCCGCTGGAACGCAGGACCAGGTGACTCACCCAGGGGCGCGGGGAACTGCGCGACCAGCCCCGACGCACCCGCAGACGACAATGCACCCGCAGACGACAACGCTCCCGCCCGCCGCGACGGTCTCGCCGTCGGTCAGTCCGAGGGCCAGCCGCCCCGACCCGCCAGATGCAGCACCAGGGCCGCGATGTTCCAGGCGTCGTCCTCGCCGCGATGATGGCGTCCTTCGAGCGGCAGCCCGGCGATCTCCAGGGCCTGTGCCATCCCGGGGCGCTTGCGCAGGCCGTGTGCCTCGGTGAAGACCGCCTTGGCGTTGGTGTGGCGGCGGCCGAACGGATACGGCGTCCGGGTGGCCCCGCACTGCCGGGTGAACTGGTGACGGTCGTAGTCGCCCCAACTCGCCCAGGGCCGCGCACCGGACGCGTGCTCGGCCGCCAGCATCCGACAGGCTTCCCCGAACGGCAGGCCCCCGTCGACCTCTTCCTGGGTGAGGCCGGTCAACTCGGTGCAGAAGTCACTGACTTCGGACCGGGCGGGCCGCACCAGAACCCGGTGCCGGGCGATCCGTTCGGCAGTCGTCAGGTCCACGACGGTGAGCCCGATCTCGATGATCTCGCTGACCGAGCCCGGGGGAGGGGAACCGGGCCAGCACGTGGCTTCGACGTCCACGACGTTCAGGACGCGGTGGGTGCCCGTGCTGTTCATGACGAGAACCGTAGGGGCGCAGATGTGTGCGAGTCACTTCGTTTTCCCTGCACAGAGGTTCGAGAGGGGAAGGTGGAACCCGGTGTTCCGTATGAGGGTGCTGTGAATTTCCGATGCGCTTGAACACCGGGAGCCCACCATCCGTATGTGGCGAGGGATTTGCATGCCCGGAGAGCCGACACGCGCAGGAGTACTTCCGTGGGACGCAGTAATCGCAGACGCCCGACAGGCGCACGACGTGCGACCTTTGCCGCAGTAGCCCTGATGCTCGGGGGTGGTGGCCTGGTCGTGGCGAACGTGTACGCCTCCGCCACGGAGAGCGGCACGCCACAGCAGACGTCATGGGGAGCCGTCACGATCGACTGCCCCGACGTCGGAGACACGCTCACCAGCGTGCCCGACGGTTCGAGGGCGGAGGTGGACAAGGAACTCGCCCTGCTGGACCAGCAGATAGCCGAGGCCTATCAGCAACTCCAGGACCCGACGGTGCAGGACCGCGAGTCCGCGCAGAGCCGTATCGTCGACCCGCTCCAGGAGAACCGCGGGGACACGATCGGGCGTATCGCCGCTGTCCTGGAACGCTCGGGAGAGCGGCCGGACGGACTCGACGACATGGCCGCCTGCACCCTGCGCGCCACCGAGAACGAGAACGGTGACGGACAGGATCAGCAGCAGGGCGAGGACCAGAACCAGGACGGTCAGCAGAACGACGGCCAGCAAGGGGACGGTCAGCAGGGCGACGGCCAGGACCAGGGCGACCAGCAAGGCGACGGTCAGGACCAGGGCGGTCAGCAGCAGGGCAACGGCGGACAGGCCGGCAACGGCCCCGTGGCCGCCGACTACGCCGACATCACCACCGCCCCTTCCGCCGCACAGGCCCCGAGCCCCCAGGGCGACGCCTCCCGCGGCACCTTCGTCACCAGCTGCGGTGTGAACGCCAACGGCCTGTT
This sequence comes from Streptomyces sp. NPDC019531, assembly GCF_044903305.1. Taxonomy (NCBI): domain Bacteria; kingdom Bacillati; phylum Actinomycetota; class Actinomycetes; order Kitasatosporales; family Streptomycetaceae; genus Streptomyces; species Streptomyces sp. NPDC019531. Next base: position 144,288 of record NZ_JBJDQL010000013.1, read on the forward strand.
CAACTCGGACAACGTCATCGTGGCCCCCGGTGTCTCCAACGGCGCCCACCACTTCCACGACTACATCGGCAACCAGTCCAACACCGCCTTCGCGAGCGACCAGGACCTGGCGAACGCCGAGACGAGCTGTGCCGACCCGGGCGACAAGTCCACGTACTACTGGCCCGTGATCCGGCTCCAGAACGGAACGCAGGAACAGGACGCCAACTCGCCCGGCGGCGGCATCGAGGGCAACGCCGGTGAGATCGTCACCCCCAAGGACGTGACGCTGACGTTCGTGGGCAACCCCCGCAGCAAGGTCACCGCGATGCCGAGGCTGCTGCGCATCATCACCGGCGACGCCAAGGCCTTCGTCAACGGCACCGCCAACGCCAACGCGTCCTGGAGCTGCACCGGGTTCGAGGACCGGCAGCTGAAGGACAAGTACCCGCTGTGCCCGCAGGGCAGTGACGTGGTGCGCACGTTCAAGTTCCAGAGCTGCTGGGACGGCCGCAACATCGACAGCGCCAACCACCGCACCCACGTGGCGTTCGCCCAGAACGACGGCACCTGCCCCGACGGCTTCGAGGCCATCCCGCAGCTGGTCCAGCGGATCGTCTACGACGTCGACGCGCCGAGCCTCAACGACGGCGGCCGCACCACTCCGCTGTTCGCGGTCGACTCCTTCCCGGAGCAGGTCCACAAGCCCGTCACCGACCACGGCGACTTCATCAACGTCTTCGACGAGAACCTGATGAACGAGATGGTCGACTGCATCAACTCCGGCCGTCAGTGCGGCGCGGGGACGGGGCAGGACGATCCGGGCAACGGCGGCGACAACGGCAACGGTGGCGGCGACAACGGCAACGGCAACGGCGACAACGGTAACGGCGGCGACAACGGCTCCGAGCCGGACCCCGGCGCCGGCCAGGACCCGGGCGACAACAACGACAACGGTAACGGCGGTGACAACGGTTCCGAGGAAACCCCCGGAAACGACGACGACCCGCAGCAGCAGCCCACGCCGACCGCCGAAGCCCCCGCCGGCGCCGAGACGACCGCACCGGCTGACGCCGACGAGCCCAAGACCTACTCCTCACCCACGGCCCACAGCACCACGGCACCGTCTGCCGGGACCGGGAGTGGCAATGGGCAGGCGAACCAGCCGAACCCCCAGGACGACACGGCGACCGACGACCCCGGAACCGGCACGACCGGAGCCGTGGCCCAGCCCCCGGTCGCCGCGCAGCCCGAGCCTCAGGGCAACCAGAGCAGTCTCGCCGAGACCGGCACCCAGCTGTGGCCGGCCGGGCTCGGGGCGATCCTTCTGATCGCCGGCTTCGTTCTGCTACGACGCACCAGCCGCCGTTCGATGTGACACCGACCGGCACGAGCGAGAAGCAGGGGTGGCTGTCCGCCGCGCAGCTCCACCGGCGGACAGCCACCCCTGCTCAGCGCGGGCTCGGTCGCCGTACCCCGATGAGTACGGCGGCGACCACCGCGGCCGCCAGCATCCCGAGCCCGCCGACGAGCGCGCAGGTGTGCAGCGCGTCGGTGAACCCGGCACCGTAGGCGGCCCGGGCCTGACCGGTCGCGTCCGGCGTCTTCAGTTCGAGGAACGCCCCCGCCTGGATGCCCACGTGCGACACGAGCCCGAGGACCTGGCCCTGGTCGGCGGGCGCGAGCCCCGACTGGGCGAGGTGTCCGGGCAGGGTGTCGATCGTGCGGTGCGTCAGGATCACTCCGAAGACCGCGGGGCCCAGCGCGCTGCCGATCTGACGCAGCGCGCTGTTGGCCGCCGCGGCCGTGCTCGCCAGCCGACCCGGCAGGCTGTCCATCGCGATCGTGGTGATGGGAGCCATGGCCAGCGCGATCCCTACGCCCAGCACGGCGACGACCAGAGCCGCCTCGCCGGTGCCGGTGGAGGCCTGGAAGAGGTTCACGCACAGCGCCCCGACGCCTCCGACCACGAGTCCGGTGACCAGCAGCAGTCCGGGCGTGGCCCGGTTCATCAGCCGGCCGACGAGCGGGCCGAGGACGACGGTGAACCCGTTCAGGGCGATCAGCCGCACCCCGATGTCCCAGGTCGAGGCGTGGTGCACCAGGCCGAAGTACTCGCTGAGCGCGAACACCAGTCCGACCTGGGCGAACAGGGTGATGGCCATGACGAGCGCGGCTCCGGAGAACGCCGAGGACCGGAACAGCCGCATGTCCAGCATGGGGCAGGGGGAGCGCAGTTCGACCAGCACGAAGGCGGGCAGCGCGACGGCCGTCACGAGGAAGGCGGTCACGACCTGGGCCGACGCCCAGCCCGCGCTTCCGCCCTCGATGACGCCGTAGACGAGCCCCGTGATCGCGACGGCGGCCAGCAACTGTCCGGGGACGTCCAGGTGGCGTTCGCGCTCCGAGCGGGAGTCCGTCAGGACCACGGCACCGATGACGAGCGCGACCACGCCGAGGGCCAGCGAGGGCAGGAAGATCCACCGCCAGCTCGCGTGCTCCACGATCACCCCGTTGAAGAGCGGGCCGAGGGTCAGTCCGAGGCCGAGGGAGGCGGTCCACAGGGCTATCGCCCGGGCCCGTTTGCGGGGGTCGGGGCGTTCGTGGCTGATCAGTGCCAGTGTCGAGGGCAGCAGCGCGGCCGTGCCCACGCCGGTGAGCGCCTGGCCCACGCACACCTGCACGACAGTCCCGGCGGTAAGGCAGACGAGACAGCCGAGGCAGAACAGGACGAGACCCGCCAGCCAGGTCTTCTTGCGGCCGTAGAGGTCGCCGATCATGCCGCAGGTCAGCAGGAGCGCGGCGGTGGGCAGGATGAACGCGTCGGTGATCCACTGGAGTCCGGCGGTGGAGGCGTCGAGCGCCTGCTGCATGACCGGCAGGGCGACCGAGACGCCCACGACCGGCAGATAGGAGACGAACACTCCCGCACAGGCCAGCGCGACGGTGGCCTTGGCGTGCCGGGACGGCGCGGGGGAGTGCGGGGACGGGGGCGAAGCGGGTGAAACGGTGGCCGACATGGCACCTCGAAAATTGACGTGAGCCATTCTTGATCTGGGAAACCGAATCGGACCGTACCCCCGGCAGGCGCCCCGGGAGATGCCGTTGTACCTGCAAACTAAGCTGAACAAGGGTGACCGCTGATCCCCTCGGAGTGAATTCACCGCGGGCATCCGGCGCCTCTGCGCTGGTCCGTATGCAGCAGTACGCTAAGCACAAGCGCCCACCTGAGGTGAGGCTGGACGAGCACTGCCGTCCCCTTCCCGGAGCCCTCATGCCTCTGCGTCATCCCACTCCCAGACCGCGCCTGCGAGCGGCATCCGTCATCGCGCTCTGCCTCGCCGCACTGTCCCCGGCCACGGCCCAGGCCGCCACGGACCCCTCGGACCCGCACGCGCTCGAGCGCCAACTCGCCGACTTCGTGCATCGCCCCGGCGGCCCGCCCGGAGCCATCGCCGTCCTGCAGACAGAGCACGGGACCCGCGTGGTCCGCGCCGGAGTCGCCGACGTCCGCACGGGCCGACCGCCCCATCCCGACGACCACATGCGGATCGCGAGTACGGCCAAGGCATTCAGCGGGGCGGTGGCCCTCACCCTCGTCGACCACGGCAAGCTGAGCCTGGACGACACCCTGGGCGAAATCCTGCCCCAACTCCCCGATGCCTGGGGAGCGGTGACGCTCCGTCAACTCCTCAACCACACCAGCGGCCTGCCGGACTACTCCCAGAGTGCCGCGTTCCGCGCCGTGATCAGTGCCGATCCGCGCCACCACTTCGACTCCCGGCGGCTGCTCGACTACGTCGCCGGCGAAGCCCTGCGCTTCGAGCCCGGCAGCCAGTACCGCTACTCGAACTCGGACAACATCGCCGTCGCGCTCATGGCGGAAGCGGTGACCCGGACACGGTACGAGGACCTTTTGCGCAAGCTGGTCTACGCGCCGCTGCGCCTGCACTCCACCAGCCTCCCGCAGGGCTACCGGATGCCGAGGCCCTACCTCCACGGCTACGTCGTGAGCCCGCCCGCGCCCCCGGAGGACGTCAGCGAGGCCATCGGCATGTCCGGCGTCTGGGCCTCCGGAGGGATCGTCTCCACCCCGGCGGACATCACCCGCTTCATCCGCGGCTACGCGAGCGGGCGGCTCTACGGCAGGCCGGTCGTCGAGCAGCAGCGGCAGTGGATCGAGGGCGCGTCCGAGCCCGCCGGGCCGGGCCGCAACTCCGCGGGCCTGGCCATCTTCCGGTACCAGACGCGATGCGGTGTCGTGCTGGGCCACACCGGAAACACGCTCGGTTATACGCAGTTGATCGCGGCGACCCCCAACGGCCGCCGTTCACTGACCTTCTCGGTCACCACCCAGATCAATCAGTCCACCGATGCCGCGCAACTGGAGAGAATGCGCGCTCTTCAGGAGAACTTTGTCTGCGCATTGTTGCGAGACAAAGGAAAATAGGGTGACGCGGCGGCCGAGGCCATTCAACTCACCGTGATTTCCCAGGTATCGACGGCGTAATGCACCGACATTCCGTTGCGTGTGTACAACTCGGGTGCCCCGGTGGCGTTCTCGGTGTCCACACCGAGGCCCACCGTGTCCCGTCCACGGGCCGCGAACACCGCGAAGGCCTGCCGCAGCAGCAGCCCCCCGAGGCCCCGGCCGCGGGCCTCGCGGACGACCCCCAGGCTACGGATCCACCCCATGGCCTCGCGGTCGTCCCGGGCGATCAGGAAACCGACGTCCCCGAGATCCTCGGCGGAGACGATCCACACCAGGGACCAGTCCAGCCGGTCGGCATCGACGTCGTGCAGCCACTGCTCGTACGCGCGCGACTGGAAGTCGAAGTGCTGGGCGAACGTGGCCTGGTAGAGGGCGTGGGCCTGCTTGCGGTCCGCCTCGTCGGCACAGGCCCGCACCCGGACGCCCGCCGGTGGTTCGGGCGTCAGGGCCTCGCCGCCCCGCAGCGGCCGCTCCAGCACGTGATAGCGCCGTACGACCGACCAGCCCCGCGCGCGGATCAGCGCGAGGTCGGTGGTGGGCGCCGCGTTGAGGTGCAGATGGACCACGGCCTTCGAGGCGCCGTTGGCCCGCGCCCTCTCCAGGGCCCTGGCCTCCATCGCCTCCAGGAGCACTTCGCCGGCCTGCTGATGGTCGGGCAGCACATAGTGGTCGGCGTCGATGCGCTCACCTTGCGAGTCGTCCCACACCAGGGCGTACGCCACCAGCCGCGGTCCGTCGAAGGCCAGCCAGGAGTCGCGGTCAAGGTCGACCTCGGGGTGCCCCAGGTCGGCCTCCACCGTGTGCAGATCGGTCTCGGCCCGACCGATCTCGATCCGGTCGATCTCGTTGAGCAACTCGGTGACGGCCGGCGCGTCGGCCGGCGTGGCAGCGCGCAGTGGATAGGGCATGGGGCAAGGGTCCGGGCCGGGCCCGACGGCCGCAATCGAGTTTTCTCCGGGCGGGGGGAAAGCGTTCTCACCCCCTTGCTAGGCTGCGCGTGTTGATCATGAACGAGTGGTCGGAACAGGGGATCCCGTGCGGAACACCACGGCGGTGACCACCGCCCTGTCAGGGTGCGGGCCGGGGTCCGGCGACGACCGCTGACACCGGCCGATGAGACCCTGCTCCGGGATCTTTTGTGGAGAGTCGTCAAGTGTGCCCTCTGATACGCCTGTTGACACTGTGACGACTGATAAGATCATTCCACTTTTCAGTAGGCTGACGGCGCGTCAACGACGCGTACGGGGGACAGCCAAAACGGCCCCATCGTGAAGGAGTGACGGTTGGTCCGCCGGTAAGGCCCGCCCGCACACGGTGGCGGGCAATTCCGGGGGTCCCATGCACGGTCAGTCTCCCGACGCGAGGCGACTTGAAGAGAGTCTCATGACGTCATTGTTCGAAGATCCACTCCTGTGGGTCCTGCTCGTGGTACTCATCGCTGCGGTACTCGCAGTGATGCGCGCACGGAGAACCAACATCCACCTCCGCGCGAACAACAACAAACTGCACGGCGACATCGCCGGTGTGCGAGGCCAGCTCGCCGAGCTCCAGACGACCTACTCGTCGGTCAGCTCGCGGCACGCCGCGGATCTGGAAGAGGTGCGCAAGGACGCCGAGTCGGCCACCAAGGCCACCCTCAAGTCGGCGGTGGGCACCCTGGCCACCCTCGCCGAGGAGCAGCTGGCCCTGCTCGACGGACTCCAGCAGAAGTACGGCGACGACAACGCGGTCCTCGCCGACCTGATGCTGGTCGACCACACCGGCAGCCAGTTCAGCCGGCGTACCAAGGGCATCTCGGTGCTCTGCGGCGGCTGGCTGGGCCGACGCGACCGGGACGCCTCGGTGTACGACGTCGCCCGCAGCGCCCAGGGGCGAATCCGCGACTTCGAGCGGGTCAACGTCCACTCGCAGGCCAGCGTCGCGATCACCAGCCGGGCGGTCGAACCGGTCGCCATGGTTCTGGCCGAACTGCTGGACAACGCCACCAAGTACAGCGCCCCCGGCACCCCCGTCGAGATCAACATCCAGGCCGTCCCCACCGGGATATGCCTGATCGTCGACGACGCCGGTCTCGGCATGGACCAGGAGACCAAGGCCCGTGCCGCGTCTCTCCTGACAGCGGGCGGGGCCGTGGACATCACGAGCCTCGGCGACCCGCCCAAGTTCGGCTTCGCCCTCTCAGGCAAGCTCGCCGCCCACTACGGGTTCCACGTCTCCGTCGACGCGGTCTCCCCGTACGGCGGTGTGCGCGCCGTGATCCGCGTGCCCGAGAACCTTCTGACGGCGGACGTGCCCGCACCCGCGCCCGTCGTGCTCGACGACCTCGACGGCGAGCCCGCGGTGGCCAAGCCGGCCCCGGTCGCCTCCCTCGTCGTCGGACAGACGGCCGGAGGTCTCCCCAAGCGCCGCCGGCGCCGCAACGGCTCCGTCTCCGTGGTGGCCTCGCCCGGCGCGGAGGTACCCGACCTGGACGCGGCCGGCGAAGAGACCGCCTCGCGGCTCAAGGCATTCGCTCGCGGAACCCTGCTCGGGCGGGACTCAGACAACACGGAAGGACCTCAGAACCAGTGAATCCCGATCTGTCGTGGGTGTTGAACGACGTGCTCGAGGTGCGCGGAGCCCGCCACGCGATCCTCGTCTCGGCGGACGGCCTGTTGATGCAGCGGTCCGACGGCATCGTCCGTGACGACGCCGAGCGGAACGCCGCCGCGATGAGCTCCTTGCAGTCCCTGTGCCGCAGCGTCGCCCCCTTCGTCGGCGGCGGCAGGGGCCTCTGGAAGCAGACACTGATCGAGTTCGACGGCGGATGGATCTTCCTCATCGCCGGGGGCAGCGGCTCCTACCTCGCCGTCTCGACCGCCCTGGACGTCGACATGGAGGCCATGTCGATCCGGATGCAGAAGACGGTGGGCGCGCTGACCAAGGCGATGAGCGCGACGCCGCGCCAGAACACCGGCGTAGACGCATGATCTGGCCCGGCGAGGACGCTCCGGTAACCAGCGACTTCGTCCGCTCCTACGTCATCACGGGCGGCCGTCGTCTTCCCTCCGACGACGACCTGGCCCTGCACACGCTGGTGTGCCTGGCCCCCGACCGGACCCTGCCGTTGGGGGCCGGTCCCGAGGTGCGGGCCATCTGGGAGCTCTGTTCGGGCGGCTACCTGTCGGTCGCCGAAGTCGCCGGTCATCTGGGACTGCCGGTCGGCGTGGCCCGATTGCTGCTGTCCGATTTATTCGAGCAGGGGCACCTCCTGCGTCGCGCTGAACCGGCCCCCGCCCAGCACGTTCCCCGAGCGATACTCGAGAAGGTTCTGCATGGACTCGAAACCCTCAACATCGGCTGACCCCACGGCGAACGGCTCCATCTACGTCTCCGCCGAGGTGACCACCGCAGCGAAGATCCTGGTGGTCGGGCATTTCGCCGTGGGCAAGACGACCTTCATCGGGTCTCTCTCGGAGATCACTCCTCTGCGCACCGAGGAGAAGATGACCCAGGCGTCGGTGCACGTCGACGATCTGCGGGGCGCCCCGGAGAAGGCGACCACCACCGTGGCGCTGGACTTCGGCCGGCTGACGCTGAGCGACGAGCTGGTGCTGTACCTGTTCGGCACCCCCGGACAGCAGCGCTTCATGCAGCTGTGGGAGGACATGGCCCGCGGCGCGCTCGGTGCCCTGCTCCTGGTCGACCCCTCACGCCTTGAGGAGACGTTCCCGGTCATCGACCTGATCGACGAGTACGGCCTCGAGTACGCGATCGCCGTCAACACCTTCTCGCAGACCAGCCACTTCGAGGAGGACGAGATCCGCGAAGCGCTCGACCTGCTTCCGGACACTCCCGTCATCTACTGCGACGCCCGCGACCAGCGGTCCTCCGCCCGGGCCCTGATCGCGCTCGTCCGTCATCTGCTCGACCGCGCCGCCTGAACCACCACCCCCCGCCCGGACCGCACGGTCCGGGCCACCAAAGGACACAGACATGGACGTTCACGACACGGCCGCCACCGGTGCGGCCAGATGCCCCATGTACGACGGCTCCTTCGCCGCCGACCCGCAGAAGGTCTACGACTACCTCCGGGCGCACGGCCCCGCGGGCCCGGTCGAGCTCGCCCCCGGTGTCGACGCCACGCTCGTCGTCGGACACGAGACCGCCCTGCGGGTGCTCCAGAACCCCGGCCTGTTCGCGCGCGACAGCCGCCGCTGGACCGCCCTGAACGACGGCCGCGTCCCCCTCGACAGCCCCGTCCTGCCGATGATGGCCTACCGCCCCAACTGCCTGTTCACCGACGGCGGCCAGCACCTCAGGCTGCGCAAGGCGGTCACCGAGAGCCTCGACCGCCTCAACGTCACCCGCATCCGCCGCGACGTCGAGCCGATCGCCGCCTACCTCATCGACCAGTTCAGCGAGCGGGGCCGGGCGGACCTGGTCAACGACTTCGCCAAGCTGCTGCCGATGCTGCTGATCAACAAGCTGTTCGGCTGCCCCGCCAACATCGGCGACCGGGTCACGAGCGCGATGGCCGACATGTTCGACGGCAAGGACGCGCTGCGCGCCAGCGACGAACTCACCGCCTGCTTCATGGAGCTCATCACGCTCAAGCGCCGTGAACCCGGCGACGACATCACCTCCTGGCTCGTCCAGCACTCGGCCGGTCTCAGCGACGAGGAGCTCAAGGACCAGCTGGTGCTGCTGATCGGCGCCGGCGTGGAACCCACGCGCAACCTCATCGCCAACTCCCTGCTCCTGCTCCTGGGGCCGGAGGGCGAGGACGGCCCGAGCATGCAGATCGAGGACGCCCTCGACCACGTTCTGCTCAACAACCCGCCGATCGCCAACTACGCGACGCACTTCCCGGTGCAGGACGTCGACCTCGGCGGAGTGGTGGTCCAGGCGAACTCCCCGCTGGTCATCAGCTTCGCCGGAGCCAACAGCGACCCCGCCCTCACCTCGTCCGGCCAGGCCCACAGCCGAGGCGCCCACCTCGCCTGGGGCGCGGGGCCGCACGCCTGCCCGGCCAAGAGCCCGGCCCAGGTCATCGTGGTCACGGCCATCGAGCAGATCCTCAACGCCCTGCCCGACCTGGTCCTGAGTGTCCCGGCCCAGGAACTGGAGTGGCGTCCCGGCCCGTTCCACCGTGCCCTCGCCGCCCTCCCCGTCCAGTTCGCCCCCACCCCGGCCACCCGCATGGCATCGGCGTACGGCGTCCCCACCCCGACCCGTCCGTCCGTCGTCCAGCAGCCCGCAACGGCGGCGCGCATCCCCGCTCCCGCGGCGCAGAAGCCGGTCAAGAAGGGGTTCTGGAGCAGCTTCCTCGAGATCTTCCGTGTGTGACGGCTTAGCTCCCGCCACCAGGTGCCGGAGTGGGGACCGACGGTTTCACGAGTCCCTCTCCGGCATCTGCGTTCGTTCGGGGGACAGATCGGCCGCCATGGGTCCGAAAGCCCCTTCTTCGGGCAGAATCGACTCCCGTGCAGCACAGCCGGCAGCGCGAGGAGCGGCGCATGGAGTACTACGACCTCGGCTCCCATGGCCGACCCGTCACCACCGACTCCGCCGAGGCCCAACTCTGGTTCGACCGGGGCCTGGTGTGGACCTACGCCTTCCATCACGAGGAGGCCGTGGCCTGCTTCGGGAAGGCGGCCGCCGCCGACCCGGACTGCGCGATGGCCCACTGGGGCATCGCCTACGCGCTCGGCCCGAACTACAACAAACCCTGGGAGTTCTTCGACGAGCGGGACCTGGCCCGGACCGTCGAACGCACCCACACGGCCGTCGAGTCGGCGCACGTGAAGGCGGCCGCCCGGGCCACGGTCGTGGAGCGGGCCCTGATCGGCGCCCTGCGCGCCCGCTATCCGCAGGCGAAGCCCGCCGAGGACTGCGCGGTGTGGAACGCCCCGTACGCCGACGCCATGCGTGCCGTCCACGAACTCGCCCCGGACGACGCGGACGTGGCCGCCCTGTACGCGGACGCGCTGATGAACCTCACCCCCTGGGAGCTGTGGGACCTGCGCACCGGTGAGCCCGCCCCCGGAGCGCGCACCAGCGAGGCACGGGCCGTCCTGGAGCGAGCCCTCTCCGGAGCCACCGGGCGTACCCACCCGGGCGTCCTGCACCTGTACATCCATCTGATGGAGATGTCGCCCACTCCCGAACTGGCCCTGTCCGTCGCGGACCGGCTGCGCGGGTTGGTCCCGGACGCCGGTCACCTCCTGCACATGCCCTCGCACCTGGAAGTCCTGTGCGGCGACTACCGGCGGGTCGTGTCGGACAATAGCGCCGCGATCGCCGTGGACGAGAAGTTCCGGGCCCGGTCCGGAGCCATGAACTTCTACACGCTCTACCGCTCGCACAACTACCACTTCAAGATCTACGGGGCGATGTTGCTGGGCCGCTCGGACATCGCGCTGGAGACCGCCGCGCAGCTGGAGGCGTCGATCCCGGAGGAACTGCTGCGCGTCGAGAGCCCGCCCATGGCCGACTGGCTCGAAGGCTTCCTCGCGATGCGCGTCCACGTACTGATCCGCTTCGGCCGCTGGGCCGACATCCTGGATCTGCCGCTGCCCGCCGACCCACGGCTGTACTGCGTGACGACCGCGATGCTCCACTACGCCCGCGGCGTCGCCTGGTCCGCGCTGGGCCGCACCACCGAGGCGGAGACTGAGCGCGCCCTCTTCCGGGAGGCCGTCGCCGCGGTCCCCGAGGCGAGGATGCTCTTCAACAACACCTGCGCCGACATCCTGGCCATCGCCTCCGCCATGCTCGACGGCGAACTGGCCTACCGGAAGGGCGAGTTCGACACCGCCTTCGCGGCGCTCGCCCGGTCGATCGAACTGGACGACAACCTCCCCTACGACGAGCCCTGGGGCTGGATGCAGCCCACCCGCCACGCCTACGGTGCCCTCCTGCTCGAACAGGGCCGAGTCGCCGAGGCGGAGGCCGTCTACCGCGCCGACCTCGGCCTCGACGCCACCCTCCCGCGGCCGCTGCAGCACCCGGGCAACGTGTGGGCGCTGCACGGACTCCACGAGTGCCTGGTCCGCGGCAACAAGGAGGGCGAAGCGCAGATCATCGCCCGGCAACTGCGCATCGCCGCCGCGCTGGCCGACGTACCGATCGAGGCGTCGTGCTTCTGCCGCCTGGACACCGGCTCGGCCGAGACGCCGGACTGCTGCGGTCAGGCTTTGATCAACAGGACGGCAGAATAAGCGAGTTGGAAGCGGATTCGCGAAGGACTTGTCGTGCGCAGGTTGAACGCGCTGTCTTCGGCTGACCAGAGCGGAGCAACGGGCACTCACTCCCCTGACCTTGATGCGCCGGCCAGGGCCCGCTGAACCTCAGCCGCGGGGAAGGGAGTGCGCTTGCTCTGCGTAAGCAATCGATGATGGAAGTCGTCCAGGATGATGGCGTGCGGAGCGTGACGGTCGATGATCGTGCCGATGTCGGGCGGAACGTTGGCGGGCTGGTGGCCATCGACCCATTCGCGCAGGAAGGCCCCGTGTTCGGTGCCACCACGCAGGTCGTCCGGCAGGTGGTGGCGAAGCAGGTGGGACGGTGCGTAGGAGCGGTCGTACACGAGGTGATCAGCGAGGAAGGCGTACTCCTGCGCTGAGAGTTCAAAGTCGCGGCTCAAGGCGAGCCCGAAGTCCGCGAAGTACATCCGCCGGCCGTCGGTGAGCAGATTGGCGAAGTGCGTGTCGAAGTGGACCAGTCCGCGCGCGCTCATGAATTCCGTCCCCCGCAGCAAAGCGTTCTCGACCCATCGATAAGGCGACTCGCCTCCCGGCTCCGGCAGGGCCTCATCACGGGTGTCGCCGAGCCACTCGGCGAGCGTCTGTGGCACGTGCTCAAGGAAGAGCACCAGACTGAAGGAGGACCTTCCGATGGCCTCCAGCCGACGGCGCACGGCCGGCGAGCCCTCCCAGTGTGCTACGGCCCCCTCAACGCCCCCGAGCCCGTCGATAAAGTCGGCAGGGGGACGGTCAGGCAAGATCCGCCAGTGATACAGCAGCGGGAAACCCGCGTACTCGTTCTTCAGCGCCCAGCCTGTCGTCATGATGTGCGCGGCCAGCTCACGCCAGGCCCCGAACCCCGCCGACCCCACCCCGTACTGGTAGAAGAGGGGAAGCTCAAACAGGTTTCTGGTCGACCTCACATGCTCCGGCTGCAACTCGATGTCTGTCAGCGGGACCCGCTTGACGAAGACGCGTATCCCTTCGACTTCCATCTCCGCCGACCTGCCGCCGATACCGGAGCCGAGGCTCGGCGCGGCGGCCACGGCATCCTCAAGCCGACGGTCGCTGAACAAGGACAGCCGTGTTCCCGCGGCCGCGTAAGCGGACACTCGCGCGGCATGCGCTGACTCGACCACGTCCATCGGCGGCTCCACCTGACATCAGAACTGACTTTCTGTTGATCATGCCAGGGTGGTGAACGCGACTCCCGAAGTCGCTGCCAAATAACCCCCTGAGAAACGTCCACGACCAGCGACCTCCCATCTCGACCTGCGGCCGCAGTGAGCCTGTTCCGCTTTGACGGGCACTCTCGGTGCGGTGGTCAGGCTGCGAGTGCGGTCTCGTGTTCGACGGTGCCCGCCGGAGGTGGCCACCCTCCTTCGCCTCACGGAGAAGGTGGAGGCCGAGTGGTGATCCTCGGCCTCCGTCCGTCGCGTCAGCCGGCCACGCTCTCCCGCTGAGGCCGCCCCGCCACCACGCGCCTCGGCCGGGTACGGGGACCGAAGGCGGCCAGGACGATCGCGCCGACCAGCCAGGTGCCCGCGATGAAGTAGAACACGCTCTGGTAGCCGTGGCCGTTGTAGAGCGCGGCCACGATCAGGGGGCCGGCGGCGTTCGAGAGCCGGCCCAGGCCGTACGACACACTCGTGCCGAGTGACCGGCCCCGGGTGTCGAACAGCTCGGGGGAGTAGGCGTACCCGAGGGCGGTGTACCCGCGCTCGAAGAGGTTGACCAGGAAGCCGAACACGACGATGAGCAGCGGGTTCATCGTCAGCCCGTACAGCAGACCGCACAGGGCGATGACCGTGCCGAAGGCGACCAGGCACCACTTGCGTTCGAACCGGTCGGTGACCAGGGCGGCGAGGTAGGAGCCCAGCGGGGCGCCGACGGTGGTGAGGGCGACGTAGAAGACGGACTTCTCGACGCTGAAGCCCTCCTTGGCGAGCAGGGTGGGTGCCCAGCTGGAGTAGCCGAAGAAGCCGATGGTCTGGGTGACCCACAGGACGGTCAGCAGCAGGGTCGGCATCAGATACCTGCGCTGGAGCAGCAGCCGCAGCGAGGCCTTGGCCGCCGGGGCCTCCTCGACGGGCGGCGCCGGTTCGGGCAGCGGACCCTTCTCGGCGGCGACGCGGGCCTCTATCTCCCGCAGGACCGCGTCGGCGGCGGCATGGTCGCCCCGGCTCTCGTGCCAGCGCGGCGACTCCTTGAGATGCCGGGTGAACAGGACGAGCAGGAGGCCCAGCGAGCCCCACAGGTAGACCAACCGCCACGACCAGTCGCTGAGCGGCACGACCGCGCTGGCGATGAGGTTGGTGGCCGGGGTGCCGCAGATGCCGATGACGATGGCGTACGCCTGGAACTTCCCGCGCACGGCGGACGGGTACATCTCGTTGACGTAGATCACCGCCACGACCGTCATCGCCGCCAGACCCGCCGAGGTCAGCACGCGGAACACGCCGAGCGAGACGAGGTCCCAGGAGAACGCCGAGGCGAACGAGAAGACCCCGAAGAACAGCGTGGTCAGCAGCAGGGTGCGTTTGCGCCCCCACCGGTCGGCCATCGTCCCCGCGACGATCGAGCCGAGGAACATCCCGACGAACGACAGCGAGGTGACGTAGGCGACCTGGTCGACGGTGATGCCCCACAGGCCGATCAGCTTCGGGGCGGTCGTGGCGAAGGTGTTGATGTCCGCGAACTCGAAGAAGTACGCGAACGAGATGGCGAGCAGGGTGACTTTGTGGAAGCGGGAGACCGGAAGGCGGTCCAGCCGGTTCAGCGCGTTGGCACGTTGCATGTGCGGCCCTTGTGAGTGTGTGAGCGGTGGGCGGGGACGTCCTCAGGCCTCGTCGGGCCAGTACAGGCGCATCGGGTTGTCGACGAGCAGGCGCCTCTGCTGCTCCTCGTCGGGAGCGATGTGCGGGATGTGGTCGACCAGGAGCCCGTCGTCGGGCATGTGGTCGATGAGATTGGGGTGCGGCCAGTCGGTGCCCCACAGCACTCGGTCACCGAACTCCTCGACGACCCGGCGGCCGAAGGGCACGACGTCGGTGTAGGCCTGCCGTTGTCCGTCCAGGGCAGGCGGGCCGGTGACGCTGAGCCGCTCGGGGCAAGTGACCTTCACCCACACGTCGTTGGCCTCGACGAACCGCAGGAACCTGCTGAACTCCGGCCCGGCCACCGGCCGGGTGACGTCGGGGCGGCCCATGTGGTCCACCACGAGCGGGGTGGGCAACGACGCGAAGAATCCCTCCAGTTCGGGCAGGTCGACGCTCTCGAAGTAGAGGACGATGTGCCAGCCGAGCGGGGCGATCCTCCCGGCGATGGCGCGCAGGTCGTCCTCGGGCGAGGTGTCCACGAGTCGCCGTACGAAGTTGAACCGCACACCGCGAACTCCGGCGCTGTGCAGCTCGCGCAGCTCTGCCTCCTCGACATCGGGTCGAACGGTCGCGATGCCCCGCGCGCGGTCGCCGGCCGCGCGCACGGCGTCGACCATCGCGCGGTTGTCGGCGCCGTGACAGGTCGCCTGCACGACGACGTTCCGCGAGACGCCCAAGTGGTCGCGCAGCGCGAAGAGTTGCTCCTTGCCGCCGTCGCAGGGCGTGTACTTGCGCTCCGGGGCGAAGGGGAACTCGGCCTGAGGACCGAAGACATGACAGTGGGTGTCGACGGTCCCGGCCGGCAGCCGGAAGGAGGGGACGGACGGGTCCTGGTACCAGTCCAGCCAGCCGGGCGTCTTGGGGGAAGGGAGGTGCATACGGATCAGCGCCCCTGTCGCCGCAGCAGCGCGTCCAGCCGCGGGTACACCGCACGCGCGTTGTGTTCCCGTACGGCGGCCAGGTCGTCCGCGGGCAGCTTCGCGGCCTCGGCGTAGCGGCCGGTGTCGTCGAAGTGGTGGCCGGTGCACGGGTCGACGTCCCGGACGGCGCCGATCATCTCCGAGGCGAACAGGATGTTCTTCGCGGGGATCACGTCGAAGAGCAGGTCGATGCCGGGCTGGTGGTACACACAGGTGTCGAAGAAGACGTTCCCGAGGACGTGCTCCTCCAGCGGAGGCTTCCCGAGCGCCATGGCCAGGCCCCGGAAGCGCCCCCAGTGATAGGGGACGGCGCCGCCGCCGTGCGGGATCACCAGGCGCAGGGTGGGGAAGTCCCGGAAGAGGTCACCCTGGACGAGCTGCATGAACGCCGTGGTGTCGGCGTTGAGGTAGTGCGCGCCCGTGGTGTGGAAGGCCGGGTTGACGCTGGTGCTGACGTGCACCATCGCCGGTATGTCGTACTCGACCATCTTCTCGTACACGGGGTACCAGGATCGGTCGGTGAGCGGGGGAGCGGTCCAGTGGCCGCCGGAGGGGTCGGGGTTGAGGTTCAGCGCCACGGCGCCGTACTCCTCGACGCAGCGGGTCAGCTCCGGGACGCAGGTGGCCGGGTCGACGCCGGGGGACTGCGGGAGCATCGCGGCGGGCACGAACCGCTCCGGGTACAGCGTGGCGACACGATGGACGAGCTCGTTGCACAGGGACGCCCACGCCGAGGAGGTCGCGAAGTCGCCGACGTGGTGGGCCATGAAGGACGCCCGGGGCGAGAAGACCGTCAGGTCGATGCCGCGTTCGTCCATCAGCCGCAACTGGTTCGACTCGACGCTCTCGCGCAGCTCGTCGTCCCCGATGCGCAGCTCGGACCGGGCCGGGGCCGCCGTCGGATCGCCGAGCGAGGCGATCTGCCGGGCCCGCCACGACTCCAGCGCCGGTGGCGCGGTCGTGTAGTGCCCGTGACAGTCGATGATCATGTGCTGCTACCTCCGTCATACGGCGTCGTCGTCGACGGCAGCAGCATCGGCGCAGGTCGGACGGCTCGGGGAGAGCGCCCGGCGCAGAACTAACGTCCCCTTAACACAGCGGCCGGGCTCGCCGGAAGGTGGTCTACATTCGGACCGGGACCCACGGCTTTCGGACATGGGCGGCGTCGACGCGGACGCCGGAAGGGAGGCGGGCGGCGTGGACATACTCCTGGCCGAGGACGACGACGGCGTGGCCGCCGCACTGGTGGAGGTCCTCTACGACCACGGGCACATCACCCGACGGGTGCGGTACGGCCGGGACGTGCTGACCTACCACCGCAGCTCCGACCTGCTCCTCCTCGACCTGGGTCTGCCGGACACCGACGGCCTGGACGTGCTGCGCAAGCTGCGGACGGTGAGCGACATGTCCGTGGTGGTGCTCACCGCACGCGGCGACGAACGCTCCGTCGTGCGCGGACTGCGGCTCGGCGCCGACGACTACCTCGTCAAGCCGGTGCGTCTGAAAGAACTCCTCGCCCGTATCGAGGCCGTCACCCGGCGTACGGCGGCCAGAAGCGGTCCGGCGCCCCTGCCCACCGTCCGGGTCGGCGACGCGGAGGTCGACCTCCACGCCCGCCGGGTCCGGGTGGCCGGAGCGGAGGTCGAGCTGACCACCAAGGAGTTCGACGTCCTCGCCGTACTGGCCGCCCGCGCGGGAACCGCGGTCAGCCGGGAACAGCTCCTGGACGAGGTGTGGGGCGACGCCTACCAGGCCGTCTCCCGCTCCCTCGACGTCCACCTCACCCAGCTGCGGACCAAGCTCGGCCGCCCCGAGCTGCTCACCACGATCCGGGGCTTCGGCTACCGCTTCGGGGACTGAGAGAGCGTACGTGCGTACCAGGGTCCAGGCCGTGCTGCTGATGTTCGGTGTCCTCGCGGTGGCCGCCTTCGCCGTCCCTCTGCTGCTGTTCACCGCGTCCGACCGCACCCAGCAGCTCGTCCTCGCCCGCAGCTCCGACCTCGACCGCTTCGCCTCCCTCATGGACCAGGCCGCGCGGACCGGCGACACCTCCGCGCTCACCGCCGAGGCCCGCCGCTACACCCAGCTCTACGGCGAACCCCTCGTCGTCACCGACACACGCCGCCGTGCCGTCGTCCAGACCGGCGGCCTGCGGGCCTCCGCCCCCGAGGTGGCCCGGCTGGTCGACGCCGCCCTGCGCAACCAGACCGCACACCCCACCGGCTCGCTGCACCCCTGGTCACGCGGCCACCGCATGTTCGCCGAGCCCGCCGGTACCGGCACCCAGGTCTCCGGGGCGGTCGTCCTCAGCGCCTCGGTCGACACGGCCGCCGACGACATCACCTGGCGGTGGAGCGCGGTCCTGGCCGGTACCGCCCTGGTCGCCCTCGCCTGCACGGTCCTCGCCCGCGCCGCCACCCGCTGGGTGGTCAGCCCCCTGCGCCGCCTCGACCGCGCGGTCGGCCGCCTGGCCGCGGGCCTTCCGGCCGAGCACACCCGAGCGGGCGGGCCGCCGGAACTGCGTCAGCTCGCGACCGGCTTCAACCGTATGGCGAGCGCGGTCACCGCGGCCCTGGAACAGCAGCGACGGCTCGTCGCGGACACCTCCCACCAGATGCGCAACCCCATGGCCGCGCTCCGCCTGCGCGTCGACGCCCTCTCCGCGCACCTGCCGGCCTCGGCGGACCGCACCTACGACGGCGTCACCACAGAGCTGGAGCGTCTGGAAACCCTCCTCGACGACATGCTCGCCCTCGCCACCGCCGAACACCGCGCCGGAGAACTGACCGTCTCCGACCCGCTCGACGCCCACTGCGAGGCGGCCGAAGTCACCCTCACCCAGCACCGGTTGTGGGAGCCCGTCGCCCGCCGGGCCGGCGTCGACCTGACCGTCGAGGCGGCCACCTCCGTCCGGGCCGCCTGCACGGACCGCGAACTGGCCCAGATCACGGACGTCCTCGTCGACAACGCCATCAAGTACGCGGGCCACGGCGCCCACGTCAGGCTGTGCTGTGGCACCGAGGGCCCGCACA
The DNA here is from genome assembly GCF_044903305.1 of Streptomyces sp. NPDC019531. NCBI lineage: Bacteria > Bacillati > Actinomycetota > Actinomycetes > Kitasatosporales > Streptomycetaceae > Streptomyces > Streptomyces sp. NPDC019531. Next base: position 162,816 of record NZ_JBJDQL010000013.1, read on the forward strand.
CGGTCCTCACCGTCACCGACGACGGCCCGGGCCTCACCCCGGGCGAGATCCTCCAGGCCACCACCCGCTTCTGGCGCTCGGCCCGCCAGAACGGCACCTCCGGCACCGGACTCGGCCTCGCCATCGCCGAGCAGCTCCTCGCCGGTCGCGGCGGCCACCTGGAGCTGACCGCGGCCGAGCCGCGCGGACTGAACGCCCGGGCGGTCCTGCCCAGCGGCGGTCCCCGGTGAACCGCCGTACCGCCCTGCGCGCCGCCTTCGGCGTCACGGCCGCCGCGGCGCTCGGCGGCGCGCTGACCGGCGACACCTCCTCCCAACGCCCCGGCCCCCGTGGCGTCCTGCGGCTGGCGACCGGTGAACCCACCGCGTTCTACGCCGCCTTCGGCCGCCTCCTCGCCGCCGAGCTCAAGTCGGCCCACCCGGGCCTGAGTTGCCGGATCCGCACCACCGCGGGAAGCATCACCAACATCGAGCTCATCCGCGACGACAGGGCCGACCTCGCGCTCGTCCTCACCGACACGGCCCGCGCCGCCCAGGACACGACACTCTTCCCTCGCCCCGTGCCGCTCCGGGCCATCGGGCGGGTCTACGAGACCTACCTGCAGTTCGCCGTCCGCGCCGACGCCCCGGTGCGCTCGGTGGCCGACCTGGCGGGCCACGCGGTCTCGCTCGGCGCCCCCGGCTCGGGCGCCGCCCAACTCGGCGAACGCCTCCTGCACGCCGCCGGCCTCACCCCCGGCATAGACCTCCCGGTCCGCCACCTGCGGCTGGCCGACGCGGCCCGCGAGCTGCGCGCAGGGTCCATCGTCGGCCTGCTTGTCGCAGGCGGCGTACCCCTGCCCACGCTCACGGACCTCGACGCGAACCCCGGCCTGCGGTTCCTGCCCCTGGCGGACCTGCTGCCGGGTGTCGCGGGCCGCGAAGGACTGGCCGCCTCCGGCCTCGAAGAGGTGGACCTGCCGCAGGAGGCCTACCGGTCCGCGGCCGGTGTCGACACCATCGGCGTGTCCAACCTCCTCGTCTGCCGCCCCGACCTCGCCCCCGAAACCGCCGAGGCCCTCACCCGCCTCCTCGTCCTGCGGGCACCCACCCTCGTCCCCGAGGGCGCCGTCGGAGCCCAGTTCCTCGACGTCCGCAGCCTGATCGGGACGGGCAGCATCCCCCTGCATCCCGGCGCGGTCGAGGCGTACCGGGCATTGCACGGGTGAGGCTGCCGTCCGGCGGGCAGGGATGCCAAGGTGCTGTCATGGACAGCGATCTGATCTCACGTCTGCACCGCGATCTGCCGGAAGGCCGCGTGCTCACCGATCCCGCCGTGACCCTCGGATACGCCCACGACGAGGCCGAATGGGCACCCCACGGCAGTCCCGCCGCGGTCGTACGGCCGCAGACCGCCGAAGAGGTGCGGGACGTCGTCCGCGCCTGCCTCGACCACGGCGTGCCGGTGGTCGCGCGCGGCGCCGGGACCGGGCTGTCCGGCGGGGCGAATGCCATGGACGGGGCGGTCGTGCTGTCCACCGAGGCCATGACCGCCGTCAAGCGGATCGACCCGCTGGAGCGCCTCGCGGTCGTCGAACCGGGCGTGGTCAACGAAGACCTCCGCACCGCCTGCGCCGAGCACGACCTCTGGTACCCGCCCGACCCGGCCAGCGCCCGCTGGTCCACCATCGGCGGCAACGTGGCCACCAACGCGGGCGGACTGTGCTGTGTGAAGTACGGCGTCACCCGCGACTACGTGCTGGGCCTCCAGTTCGTCACCGGCACCGGCGAACTGGTGCGCGTGGGACGTCGTACGGCCAAAGGCGTCGCGGGATACGACCTCACCGGTCTGCTCGTCGGCTCCGAGGGCACCCTCGGCGTCATCACCGAGGTGACCCTGCGGCTACGGCCCCGTCGGGCGCCCGAGCACACGGTGGCCGGCCACTTCTCCTCCGTCGTCGACGCCGGACGGGCCGTCACCGCCGTGGCCGCGGCCGGTGTGACCCCGTCCGCGCTGGAGCTGATCGACCGGTACTGCCTCGAAGCGGTCGACGCGTGGAAGCGGATGGGCCTGTCGACCGAGGCCGACGTGGTTCTTCTCGGGCGGACCGACATCCCCGGCGAGGCAGGCGTGGAGGAGGCCGAGACCATGCGCCGCTGCTTCGAGGAGGCTGGTGCCACCTGGGCGGCCCGCTCCACCGACCCGCAGGAGGCGGAGGCACTGTTCGAGGCGCGCAGACTCGCCTACCCCGCGCTGGAGCGGCTCGGGCCGGTGCTCACCGAGGACGTCTGTGTGCCGAAGTCCGCCGTACCGGAGATGCTCGGCCGCATCCACGCCATCGCCGAGCGACACGGGACCCTCATCGCGAACATCGCCCACGCGGGCGACGGCAACCTCCACCCGCTGCTGATCACCCGGCCCGGCGACGAGCCCGCGCGGGTACGGGCCCAGGCCGCCTTCCACGACATCATCGCCGAGGCCCTCGCCCTCGGCGGCACCGTCACCGGCGAACACGGGGTGGGCCTGCTCAAGCGGGACGGGCTGCGCGCCGAGGTCGGTCCCGAGGTGATGGCCCTCAACCGCGCGGTCAAGGACGCCCTGGACCCGCGGGGGCTGCTGAACCCGGGCAAGGTGCTGGGCCCGCGGGCACCGCTGGGCACCCGGCACTAAGGTCCAGGAAATGAGCGAAGAGTCCCTGCGTACCGTCACCGTCGAACGAACCGGCACCGGCCGCTTCGTCGCCACCAACACCCGCGGCGCAACGATCGATTTCGGCACCGGCGCCGACAGCGGGTTCACCCCGGTCGAACTGCTCCTCGCCGCGCTCGGCGGCTGCTCGGCCGTGGACGTCGACGTGGCCACCAGCCGCCACGCCGAGCCCTCGTCCTTCTCCGTCCAAGTGACCGGCGACAAGATCAACGACGAGCTCGGCAACCGGCTGACCGACCTCGCCGTCACCTTCACCGTCACCTTCCCGGACGGCGAGGGCGCGGACCGGGCCCGCACGATCCTGCCCCGGGCGGTGAAGACCTCCCACGACCGCCTGTGCACGGTCAGCCGCACGGTGGAGATCGGTACGCCCGTCACCACGACGGTCGACGACGTCTGACCCCTGCGTACCCTGTCCCCGTGTCAGCCTCCCGCCTTCGTCGCGTCGCCGTTCTCGTCCTCGAAGGCGCCAAGCCCCTCGACGTCGGCATCCCCGCGCAGGTGTTCACCACGCGCGCGAGCATGCCGTACGAGGTACGGCTGTGCGGTGCGGCCCCCGGCCTCGTCAGCGGCGGCGACGGACTGTCGTACCACGTCGCCCACGGCCTGGACACGCTCGCGTGGGCGGACATCGTCTTCATTCCCGGCTACCGGTTCCCCGACCGTGAGGACCCGCCGCCGGCCGTCGTCGAGGCGCTGGTCGCCGCCCACGGGAGAGGCGCGCGCCTGGCCGCCATCTCGACGGGCGCCTTCGCGCTGGCCGCGACCGGCCTCCTCGACGGCAGACGTGCCACGACCCACTGGCACTACACGCGGGCCCTCGCCGCGAAGCACCCCCGCGTCCGGGTCGACGAGAACGTGCTGTTCGTCGACGAGGGCAGCGTCCTGACGTCGGCCGGCGCCGCCTCCGGCATCGACCTGTGTCTGCACATCCTGCGCGGCGACCTCGGGGTGGCCGCGTCCAACCACGCCGCCCGGCGCCTGGTCGCGGCCCCCTACCGCAGCGGCGGTCAGGCGCAGTACGTGCCGCGCAGCGTGCCCGAGCCGCTCGGCGAGCGCTTCGCCGTCACCCGGGAGTGGGCCCTGCACCGGCTCGACGAACCCCTCACCCTCGACATACTGGCCCGCCAGGCCGCGGTCTCGCCGCGCACGTTCTCCCGGCGCTTCGTCGAGGAGACCGGATACACGCCGATGCAGTGGGTGATGCGCGCCCGCATCGACATGGCGCGCGAGCTGCTGGAGCGTTCGGAGCGGAGCGTCGAGCAGATCGCGACCGACGTCGGCCTCGGGACCGGCTCGAACCTGCGGATGCACTTCCAGCGGATCCTGGGGACGACGCCGAGCGAGTACCGGCGCACCTTCACGCGGGGCGAATAGCGGCTTCGGCGCGATGGTGGCGCGATCCTTTTGAACCGTGGCGATCGCGCCACTGTCAGCGGCGCACATCGCACGCGAGTCTGATGGACATAGGGAAGGGACACCATTCATGACTCGCATCGCCATCAACGGATTCGGCCGCATCGGGCGCAACGTGCTGCGCGCGCTCCTCGAACGCGACAGCGCCCTGGAGATCGTCGCCGTCAACGACCTCACCGAGCCCGCCACCCTTGCGAGGCTGCTCGCCTACGACAGCACGGCCGGCCGCCTCGGCCGTCCGGTGACCGTCGACGGAAACACCCTGGTCGTCGACGGCCGCCGCATCACGGTGCTCGCCGAGCGGGAACCGGCGCAGCTGCCCTGGGCCGACCTCGGCGTCGACATCGTGCTGGAGGCCACCGGCCGGTTCACCTCGGCCAAGGCAGCCCGCGCCCACCTCGACGCGGGCGCCAAGAAGGTCCTCGTCAGCGCGCCCTCGGACGGCGCCGACGTCACCCTCGCCTACGGCGTCAACACCGACGCCTACGACCCGGACGTGCACACCATCGTCTCCAACGCCTCCTGCACCACCAACGCGCTGGCCCCGCTCGCCAAGGTGCTCGACGACCTCGCCGGTATCGAGCACGGCTTCATGACGACGGTGCACGCCTACACCCAGGAGCAGAACCTCCAGGACGGCCCGCACCGCGACGCCCGTCGCGCCCGTGCGGCCGGCGTCAACATCGTGCCCACCACGACGGGTGCCGCCAAGGCGATCGGCCTCGTGCTGCCGGGCCTGGACGGCAAGCTGTCCGGCGACTCGATCCGCGTCCCGGTGCCGGTCGGCTCGATCGTCGAGCTCAACACCACCGTCGCCCGTGACGTGACCCGTGAGGACGTGCTGGCGGCCTACCGCACCGCGGCCGAGGGCCCGCTCGCCGGCGTCCTCGAGTACTCGGAGGACCCGCTGGTCTCCTCCGACATCGTGGGCAACCCCGCCTCGTCGATCTTCGACTCCGCCCTCACCCGCGTCGACGGCCGCCACGTGAAGGTGGTCGCCTGGTACGACAACGAGTGGGGCTTCTCGAACCGGGTGATCGACACGCTGCAGCTCCTCGCCGAGGGCTGATCCAGCAGATACGGCGCCACATCACCTTCTTGACCGGTGACGATCCTTGCTGGCAGGATCGTCACCGGTCGAGCTGGTGACATCAACGTGTGCCGGGAGCCCGTATGGCAGAGATCCGCGACATCGAGGTCGTCGTCTTCGACGTCCTCGGCACACTCGTCGACGAACCGACCGGGCTTCGGGCGGGGATCCGCGAAGCGGCGCCCGCGTCCGACGAGGCGTCGGTCGAGGAACTGCTCGGACTGTGGGAACGCCATCGCGAGCGCGAGCAGCAACGCATCGGCCAGGGGCTCCGCGCGTACGCCAACACCGAGGTCATCGACGAAGAGGCCGCTCAACTGGTCGCCGACCACGCAGGGTTCACGGATCCGGCGACGGTGGCCCGCCTGGCCACGGTCGGTCGACGCCTGCCTCCCTGGGCCGATTCCGTGGCCGCTCTCGACCAACTGGCCCGGCACTTCCCTGTCCTCGGGCTCTCCAATGCCGGTCACAGCGCACTGCCGCGACTCAACGCCCATGCCGGACTCCGCTGGCACCAGGCGCTGTCGGCGGAAACCGCCCAGGCCTACAAACCGGCACCGGAGGTCTACCAACTCGCCATCGCCGCCGCGGGATGCGCACCGGACCGCGTCCTCATGGTGGCAGCCCATGCGTGGGACCTGCGCGGAGCCCAGGCGCGGGGGATGCGGACCGCCTACGTCCGGCGACCGGTGGGGGATCCGCCGACGAGCGGCGACGACTTCGACGGGCGGTTCGACGGACTGGACGAACTGGTCGCGGCGCTGACGGTGAGTCAGCCCGTCACAGGAACGGCGTTCCGGCGTCCAGCCCCGACATCACCCTCCCGTACAGCTCCAGATTGGCGGCGGGGTTGACGAAGGAGTGCAGGTTCAGGGCGTTGAGGTCCCGCACGGCGCGCTGGACCGGCACCTCGCGACGCAGCGACGAGGCGCCGGAGGCGGAACCGATCAGGTCCACGGCCTCCTTGCACAGCCGCGCCACATACCCGCACTGGGCCCGGATCCGGGCCCGTTCCTCCGGGGTGTACGGCTGCCCGTCGCCGGCCCGGGACTCGATCAGCGACACGAAGTCCGCGGTGAGCAGTTCGGCGCAGGAGACCTTCATCGCGGCCTCGGCGATCTGCAGATGTGTCACCGGGGCCTCGTGCTGGTGCTCGTAGCAGGTGTAGGTGATGCCCCGCTGGTGGATGCGCTCGCCGAACTCCGCCAGCGCCGCCCGCGCGGGACCGAGGGCGCCGGCCGCCGTCCAGGCGCAGAACAGCAGAAGGACGGGCATGCCGTAGAAGGGGTCGGCTCTGTTGCGCCGCGAGGGGAAGGCGCCGCCCAGCAACGGCCCCAGCGGCAGCACCCGATGGGCCGGCACCTGCACGTCATGGGCCACGACACTGTTGCTGCCGCTCCCGGCAAGACCGGAGACGTTCCAGTCGTCGAGCACTTCGAGATCGGTCATCGGGACAGCCGTCCACAGCAGATCCGGCGGCCTACCGTCCCCGGAGTCGGCCACGGCGGTCAGCAGATGCCAGTCGGCGTCCTGGCAGCCGGTGGCGAACGGAGAGGTCCCGTCGACCACATAACCCCCCTCCGCCGGAAGGGCCTTCGCGGTGGGGATGAGGGTGCCGCTGACCCGTACGTCGGGACCCGTGAAGATCTCGTCCTGCGCCTCGTCGGGGAAGAGCGCCGCGATGAACGCACACCCGGCCTGGATCAGCGCCATGAAACCGGCCGACCCGCACGCGGCGGAGACCTCGCTCAGCACGTCGACCTGCCCGTGCAACGAGGTCTGGTAACCGCCGTACCGTCGGGGCACGTTCATACGGTGGACGCCGGCCTCGGTGAGCGCCGCGACGACCTCGCCGGTCACTCGCCGCTCCAGTTCCGCACGCACGGCGTGTGACCGGATGAGGGGATGCAACTTCCTTACGCGTGCGAGGAGTTCGGTGTCCGAGTGCGGTGCGGATGAACCAGCCAAGGAAGACCTCCGGGCCCGGTGCACACACGAGAACCCTCACCGTGACGCCGATACCGGCGCGTGTCAACGGCTCTGCCGAGCCGCCCCGGAAACCCACTTCCACGAAAGGCAGCCGACCATGCGGCGCTACGTTCTCACCGGCACACCCGGCGCGGGCAAGACCTCCCTCCTGCGCGGCCTGGGCGACCTCGGCCACGGCGTCGTCGAGGAGGCGGCGACGGAGGTCATCGCACGGGCGCAGGCCCGGGGCGAGGACGAACCATGGACACGGGCGTCCTTCATCGACGAGATCGTCACTCTGCAGCGCCTGCGCCAGCTCGAAGCCGCCACGACCGACGCCGTCCAGGTCTTCGACCGCTCACCCGTCTGCACCCTCGCGCTCGCCACCCACCTGGGACGCCCGGTGTCCCGGACGCTCGCGGCGGAGCTCGAACGAATCACCTCCGGGCGGATCTACGAGCGCCAGGTGTTCTTCGTCCGCAACCTGGGATTCTGCGAGCCCACCTCGGCCCGACGGATCACCTTCCGGGAATCGCTGACGTTCGAGAAGGTCCACGAGGAGACCTACCGCGAACTCGGCTACCAGCTCATCGACATCCCCGCCGCCGACCTGCCCCACCGTGTCGCCACCGTCGCCTCGGCGATCGCCCGGCACACCTCATGAGCCGCGCGGAAACAGCTCGATCACGGGCACGAGCCCATCCGGCCGCGACACCGGAAGCGTCGGCGTCAGGGGGCCCGACGCCCGTGCCGACGGCGCCCGGGCATCACCACCTGCCCCCGCTGATCGCGGAGGCCGATCCGATCGGCGAAGCCCGGCCGACCGGATCCGGCTCGCACTCCGTCCGCCCTCGCTAGGCTGTGCGGCGGAGGTGCCCAAGTGGCCGATGAGACAAGCCAGTTGCAGGATTCATCCGAGTCCACGACGGTCGTGGTGATCGGTGCGGGCCCGGCCGGGCTGACCGTCGCCACACTGCTCCAGCACAGCGGCATCGACTGCGTCGTACTGGAACGCCACTCCCGCGAGCATGTGGCGCAGCGCCAGCGGGCCGGCATCGTCGAGACCCGCGCGGTCCGCATGTTCGACTCCTGGGGGCTGACGGACCGGGTCCTCGGAGGCGTCCCCTACGACGGCATCCTGGAGTTCCGGGTGGACGGCCGCAGCCACCTGGTCTCCGACAGCGACGGCTCGGACGGCCCCTCGGCCCGTCTGTGCCCCCAGCAGATCCTCGTGCAGAAGCTCACGCAGACCTTCCTGGACGGCGGCGGCGACCTGCGCTTCGAGGCCGCCGACGTCTCCCCGCACGACCTGACCGGCGACCGCCCGACCGTCCACTACCGCACGGCCGACGGCACAACACACGCGATCACCTGCGACTTCGTCGCCGGCTGCGACGGCGACCACGGCGTCAGCCGTACGGCCGTGCCCGACGGCGCCCTCACCGCCCACGCCTTCGACCACGGCATCGGCTGGCTCACCGTCCTCGCCGACGCCCCGCCACCGGCCCACCCCCTCCTGGCGGTGAACGCCCGGGGATTCGCCGCCCACTTCCCCCGCGGCCCGTACGCGAGCCGCTACTACCTCCAGTGCCCGCCCGACGACCACCCGGACGCCTGGCCCGAGGCCCGCATCTGGGACGCCCTGCGCACCCGGCTCGGCGACCCCGCCCTCGTCTGCGGCCCGATCACCGACCGCGAGACCTTCCGGCTCCGCAGCCTCGTCCACGACCCCATGCAGTACGGCCGTCTCTTCCTGGTCGGCGACGCGGCGCACATCGTCTCGCCCATGGGCGGCAAAGGCATGAACCTCGCCCTGTACGACGCCGACCTCCTCGCCCGCGCCGTACGGGACTTCGTCCGCAGCGACGACGACACCGCCCTGCGCACCTACTCGTCGCGCTGTCTGCGCCGTGTCTGGAACGACCAGGAGTTCTCCCACTGGCTCACCCGGACCCTCCACGACGCCGGCGACGCGGCCCCCTTCCCGCGCCACCTCGCCCGTGCCCGCCTCGACCGTCTCTTCAACGCACCCGCCTCCGCCCGCGCCTTCGCGGAACTCATGACCGGGCTGGACCCGACCGGGGAAGCGGTGATCTCCCAAGAAGTCCCCGGCAACCTTTTCGCGCACGGCGGCGACTGACCGGTCGGAAGCTCCCTGCGCCCGCAGGCTCGTACGCGACACACAAGGACTTGGCAGTGGCATCTCGCTCGCACCGTTCCTCCCCGTCAGGCAGCAGGCGCACGGCCCTCGTCGCCGCCGTCGTCGCGGCGGCCGTCGTGCTCGTGACGGCACTGATCGTCGCGTTCAGCCCCGACCACGAGACCGCGGCCGGCCCTGCCGCGGCCACGCCCGTCGCCGGGACCCGGGTGACGCCCACCCCGACGGCACAGGAGCCGAAGCCCACCACGGCCTCCCCGTCGGCGTCGGCCCGCACGAGCAGCCCGACGGCCGCGCCGAGCAGCAGCTCACCCCGCCCTTCGGCCACACCGGTCGCGAATCCGCCGCGCAAGGCATCGGGCACCGCCCCGCTCGCCGGACGGATCAAGCCCGGCGTCTCCTACGAGGGCGTGGCCACCTTCTACACCCTGGGAGACGGAGACGGAGCCTGTCTGTACGGCCCCACCTCCGACGTCATGACCGCGGCGATGAACCACGCCGACTACGAGACGTCCAAGGCCTGCGGCGCGTACATCCTCGTCCACGCCGCGAACGGCGCCTCGGTCACGGTCCGGATCACCAACGAGTGCCCCCTGCCCTGCGCACCCGGCCAACTCGACCTCAGCGCCCAGGCCTTCGCGAAGCTGGCCGACCCGGTCCAGGGCCGTATCCCGATCACCTGGAGTCTGCTGAGCCCCAGCACCTCCGACACCATCTCGATCCGGTACAAGACCGGATCGAGCCGCTACTGGTGCGGCATCCAGGCGATCGGCCACCGCAACCCCCTGGCCCGACTGGAAGTCGAGACCGCCGCCGGCTGGAGCGAACTGCCCCGCAAGGAATACAACTACTTCCTTTCCGAACAGGGCTCCGGATGCGGTGGCACGATCAGGATCACCGACATCTACGGCGAGCGACTGGAAATCCGCGGTATCGGTGTGCGACCGGACGCGGTGCAGCCGAGCGGCGTGCAGTTCGCCCGGCACTGACCATCGGATGACCATTTCGCGGACCGCCACGAGATCGTCGTCGTAGGCCTCGCGAAGTGACGAGCGGCCGAGAAGGAACGGCGGCCGGCCGCGACGAAGTGGTCTTCGGCGCACACGGTCCGCTCGGCGAACCGGTCCGACAATCGAGACAACCTTTACCCGGGCATGAACGTCCAAAGAACAACAGGAGGCGCGTAATCGCCGCCGGGGGGAGCGTTCACGTTCATGCTCAAGGTCAGCATCGTGGTACCCGTCTACAACGCGGGCCGACACATCGACATCTGTGCACCGTCACTCTTGCACCAGACCCTGGGGAAGGACGCGTACGAGGTCATCTACGTCGACGACGGCTCGACCGACGACTCGGCCCAGAGGCTCGACGAGTTGGCGGACCAGCACCCGCACGTGCGCGTGATTCATCAGGAGAACTCCGGCTGGCCCGGCAAACCCCGCAACGTCGGCGTCCGGGAGGCCCGCGGCGAGTACGTCCAATTCGTCGACCAGGACGACGAGTTGACCCCGGCAGCCCTCGAACACCTGCACAGACTGGCCCGCCGCAACCGCTCCGACATCGTCCTGGGCAAGGTCATCGGCACCATGCAGGGCCCCAGCAACGTCTTCAAACGCACCGTGGACCGCTGCACGGTGGAGGACGCGCCCCTCATGGAGAGCCTCACCCCGCACAAGATGTTCCGCCGCGAGTTCCTGATCGCCCACGACCTCAGGTTTCCTGAGGGCCCGGTGCGGCTGGAGGACCAACTCTTCATGGCCCGGGCCTATTTGAAGGCCAGGACGGTGTCGATCCTCGCCGACCACTCCTGCTACATCTGGAAGCGCCGGGACGACGGCGGCAACACCAGCAGTCGCGGCACCACCCCGGAGGACTACTACGGCCACCTCCGCACGGTCGTCGAGGCCATCAAGCAGGACACCCGTTCCGGCCCCCTCCAGGACCACCTGCTCCGCCGTTCCTACCGGGTGGAACTCCTGCGCCCGGTGGGCGAACCCCGCGTCTTGCAGCGCACCGGCAAGAACCTCGAGCGCCACTTCGACGTCGTACGCGGCATGGCCCTCAACTCCTACCCGCCCGGCGTCCGCGACGGCCTCCCCGCCCTCACCCGACTCCGGGCGCACCTGCTGGAGGAGGGCCACCTCGACTCCCTCGTCGAACTCGCCCGCCGCACCCGGGCCATCAGACCCGAGGTCACCGTCGACGACATCCGCTGGCGCGACGGAAGACTCCACGTCACCACCACGATCGGCATGCGCCGCGCCGACGGTGAACCCCTCACCCTCGTCGAACGCTACGGCCGTATGCTCCTCGACCCCGACCTGCTGTCCGGCATCAAGGGCGCCGAAGGCTGGGAGGCCCCGCACCCCCTCGGCCACGCCCATGGCGAACTCCTCGTCCACGACACCGCCCGCAACCTGTGGTGGTACCCGGACGCCGACCTGACCCCGCGCACCGAACCCCTCGGCGACGGCCGCCACCACGTAGTACTCACCGGCGAAACCGTCATCTCCCCCCTCACCCTGACCGGCGGCCGCCCGATGCAACCCGGCACACACCTGGTGTGGGCGAGCGCCCAACTCCTCGGCGTGGGACGCAGGGCGAGAGTGACACGGGGCGCCGACGCAACGCGCCGAGCCGACCGCGGCCCAGGTCTCGCCCTCGGTTCCGGTCTCGGTATCGGCTTCGGCTTCGGTTCGGTCAGAGTCGGCACACCGCCCCGTCTGGTGGTCTCGGGCTGGGGCGGCGGCCCGGCCGGCCAACTCCGCCTCTCCGTCCGCCCACCGGAGCGGGCTACGCTCCCACACCACGTTCTCCTGCGCACCACATCGGCCCCGAACCTTCGCCGAGCGGCCCGCACGCTTCTTCACCGCCTGCCGCCGGACCTGGGCCGCCGGGCGAAGAAACTGGCGCGGAGGGCGGATCCGTGGAGCGGTGATCCGCGGAGCGGTGGCTGAGGAGAGGAGGGAGGGGAGGACCCGGCCCAGCCACGACGCAGACACCACATCCGCATCGGCATCGATGTCCACCCCGTCCAATGCCCACCCGGCCCCCGCGGGTTCACCATCATCCCGAGAGGGTGGACCATCGAGCGCAGGAGGCGGCCGGCTCATGCACCACCAACACCTCGCCCGCGACTACGAACGCCACCTGAGCGGACGGAGGCCGAAAGGCGAGCTGAGAATTCGTACCATTGCCGCCCCGTCAGGACGGCGGCGCCTCCTCGACCGTGAGCGGGCCGATGATCACGTCCAGCTCCGCGGCTGTGAGGTGGCCGCCTGTCCCAAGGCCCTCCCAGTGATACTGCGCCGGTTGACCGGGGCCACCGCATGGGCCTGGCGCGGCGCATCACAGGCGGGGAGCAGACCCTCGGCGCGGTGCCGGCGCGGCTGGAGGAGCGCGAGGGTGAGATCGCCGCGCAGGCCGAGACGACGAGGGGCAGATCGAGCAGCTGACTGCACGGCTGGACGAGCTCGGCCGGGCCGCAGAGGAGATCCGGATCACCGCAAGACGCTGCTGGAGCTGCCCGGTCCGCAGCCGCCCGCACCGCCGGCCCCGCAGCTGCCGGACCAGCCGGCCCACCAGCAGATCATGGCGGTGTTCGCCGCGGCCGACGCCCCGCTGCGGGCGCGGCAGGTCTGCGAGGCGATGGACCTGGAGATCTCGCCGAGCAACATCAACAACACCCGCCTGAAACTCAAGCGGCTGACCGAGCGCGGAATCCTGCTCGAGACCGAGCAGGGCTTGTTCACCCGACCGCGGCCATAGCCGCCCGCTGGCGTGTGGACGATCACGTAATTCCACATGGCTAACTTCACGTATTCCCCAGGTGGCCCTCCGCCCTCGCAGCGGCGTGGTGCTCAGACGGCAGTGTGGTGCCTCGGGAACCAGCGCAGGCGGCTGATCGTCTTCCAGGACATGCCCTCCGTTCTCATCCTTGGAGTCGATCCACACACAGTGCCTGGTATGGACGGGGACGTGATCCGCGCGGCCCTCGACCAGGAGCTGGCGCGTTTTTGCGACCATGCCATTGATGCATCCATGACACTGGTTGCGCTGGACGAGTCGGCTGCGTCCACGATGACCGCGGCGCTGTCCGAGCGCGTTTGGGACGTGATCGTCATCGGCGGCGGGATCCGCAAACCGGAACCTCTTCTGCCGCTCTTCGAGCAGGTCGTGAACCTGGTCCGACGGCATGCGCCGAAGGCTGCGATTGCGTTCAACACCAGCGGTGGCGACAGTGTCGAAGCAGCCAAGCGGTGGCTGTGAACCCGAACTGGCCTGGTCAGCCGTGCCCACCCAGGCGGTAGCCCTCGGCCGTGGCCCCTCCTGTTACTGACCTTCAAATCGTGGTGTCGTAGAAGCTGACGCCTCGTGATCCCTGCGGTATGCCGACTGCATGAGGTATGCGCAAGGGGGCGGGCTGAGCGACGAACGGCGTGCTTTTCGCGAGAAGTTGCGGTTGGAAGCGGCCGAGCGGTTCAGGCAGGGCGACGAGAACCCGGTCATCGCTCATGACCTGCGGGTCAGCGTCCGGTCGGTACAGCGGTGGCGCAAAGCCTGGTCGCAGGACGGAACGAGAGCCCTGGCCTCGAAGGGCCCAGCATCGCTGCCGCTGCTCAGCGACGAACTGTTCACCGCGCTGGAGCGGGAGCTGGCCAAGGGACCGGTGGCACACGGCTGGCCTGACCAGACCTGGACCCTGTCACGGATCAAGACGCTGATCGGGCGTCGGTTCCACAAGAGCTACACCGTGCAAGGGGTCGCTGCCCTGCTCAAGCGGCACGGCTGGACCTGCCAGGTTCCTGCCCGGCGTGCGATCGAGCGTGACGAGAACCTGGTGGCCGGCTGGATGAAGGAGACCTGGCCTCAGGTGGAAGGACCGTAGCGGCGCTCGACGCCTGGCTCGTCTTTGAGGACGAAGCCGGATTCTCGATGACGCCGCCGACCACCCGCACCTGGTCCCGCCGCGGCCACACCCCCGTGGTCCGCGTCCGGGGCCGCTTGCGCCGTCGCTTATGGGTGGCCGCCCTGGCCTGCTACAAGAGAGGCGACCGATCGCGGCTGATCTACCGCCCCTGCCCGGACGCCCGGCCCGACGGGCGCAAGAGCTTCTCCTGGAAGGACTACCGCGACCTGATCCAGACCGCGCACCAGCAGCTCGGCGGCCCGATCGTGCTGGTCTGGGACAACTTGAACACCCACCTCACCGCCGGGATGCGCCGCTACATCGCAAACCGTGACTGGCTCACCGTCTACCAACTCCCGCCTTACGCACCCGACCTCAACCCAGTTGAGGGCATCTGGTCGGTCCTGCGACGCACCATCACGGCCAATCGCGCGTTCGCCGACCCCGAAGACCTGATCACCGCCGTCCGGCGCGGCTTACGCCAGCTCCAGTACCGCCAGGACGTCCTCGACGGCTGCCTCACCGGCACCGGCCTCGCGACACCAGCCACCATGACGACATCACGCATTCAAGGTCAGTAGCACGTCAACCGCGGCGCGGGGAAGGCGGTTGGTGCCTCAGGAGGGGACGCGGACAGCAGGTTGGGACGTCAGGGGCCGACGGCTTGTCGGTGGGGTCCTTTCGGGCGCTTGTTGGGTCGGTAGCTGGGGCCGTTCGTGATGACCTGGTGGCTGGCGTTGATCAGGCGGTCCAGGGTGACTCCGCGACAACCCGGTCGAGCGCGTGTGGTCGCACCTGAAGAGGTCGCTGGCCAACCTCACCAAACACAGCCTCGACCAGCTCACTGCGTGGGTGAAGACGAGGCTGAAACGGATGCAGTACCGGCCCGGTCTCATCGAGGGCCTCACGGCCAGGACCGGACTCGACCTCCAGCCGCCGTAACCCCAGCCGTTAAAGATCTCTAGCCGATGAGAGGGCCCCGGAGAACAGCGAGGAGGTCGAGGACGAACGGTCTTCGACGCCGTGGCGACAGGGCACCGCTTTGCCGAGCGCACTCGACAGAAGCACGCCCGAATCCACGCACTGCTGAACCAGGGCTACAGCCAGCGGGGAGCCGCACGGGCGCTGGGCATGACTCCACGCACTGTGGCCCGCTTCCCCAAAGCCGCCCGGCCCGAGGATCTCTTCCGTGGCCAGTGGCAGGACCGCGCCAGCAAGCTCGACCCCTTCAAGCCGTTCCTCCAGCAGCAGTGGAACGAGGGCTGCACCAACGCATGGAAACTCTACGAAGACATCAAAGCCGCTGGCAATCAGGGCAGTTACGGCACCGTCAGGGACTATCTCAAGCCCTTCCGCAAGGTCCCCGGACCTATCGGCCCCACGCCGCCGTCCGCACGATCCGTAGCCGGCTGGATCCTCAGCCATCCCGACACCCTCGACGAACTGCAGCACCGCCAGCTCAAGACCATCCTGGACGGCTGCCCCGAACTGGCCGCGCTGACCAGCCATGTCCGTACCTTCGCGACCATGCTCACCCAGCGCCAAGGAGAGCGAATACCGGCCTGGATCGCCGCCGTCCATGATGAAGACCTGCCTGCCCTGCACAGGTTCGCCTCGCACCTCGAACGCGATCTCGACGCCGTCGTCGCCGGGCTCACCCTCCCCTGGAACTCCGGCGTCGTCGAAGGACACGTCGACCGGATCAAGATGCTCAAGCGCCAGATGTATGGCCGCGCCGGCTTCCAGCTCCTACGCAAACGCGTCTTGCTCACTCCGTAACTGTGTTTCGGCGCTCAACCGGATGCCAAACGGACCGGCCAAGAACAGGAGAAGCTGGAGCCATGAACACGGGAAAGGACGAAGTACCACTGTCCGGAGGGCGGATCACTCAGGGCGTCGTCCGTGTCGGCGACACCGTCCGGCGACCCGTCACAGCCAGGTCGGCCTTCGTCGCCGAATTGCTGAACTATCTTCAACAACGCGGGTTCAACGGCGCACCGCAATATCTCGGGCTCGACGACACTGGCCGTGACACGTTCTCCTACCTGCCTGGCCGAGTGCCGGCCAGATTCCAGCTCTGGAGCGACGATCAGGTGGCGGCTGCCGGTACCCTTCTGCGCTCGTTGCATGAGGCCACCCGTGGCAGCCGCCTTGCCGCGGCCCATCCGGTCGTCTGCCACCACGATCCCGGCCCGAACAACGCTGTCTTCCACCAGGACCGGCCGGTGGCCTTCATCGACTTCGATACAGCCGCCCCCGGCGACCCCCTCGAAGACCTCGGATACATGGCCTGGACCTGGTGCATCTCCTCCAAGCCACAGGCCCCACCCGCCCAGGAACAGGCAACCCAGGTACGGATCCTCGCCGACGCCTACGGGCTCGACATCCCAGCACGCAGCAGCCTCGTCGACGCCATCCTTGACCGCCAAATCCGCAATGCCCTCTGGTGGCGTCAGCACCTCAACGCTCCACAGCCACACGCGGCCGACAACGAACAAGTCCATGCCCGGATCGCCTGGTCCAGGCGTGAGCACGACTACACAACCGCCAACCGCACCGTCTTCGCGAGCGCCCTGCGCTGACTACCCTCAGCTTCGCCACAAGGGGCTTGAGTCGCAGCGTCACGCTCCACACAACGAGAGCCAGAGCCTGAGTAGCGACAGCGCCTGTCGGTCAGCGGCGACAGCACCCAGTCTCGCCGGGCGAGGCCCCGGCGGTCTGCCCGGTCGGAGAGCGTCAGGCCGACGGCGGGTAGTCCGGGATCAGGGTGGCCGCGACGACCGCGTCGACTGAACCGGAGCAGGGGAACCCTGTCGGGAACCTGCGGTACACCTGGCGGCATGAAGTTGAGCGGCCTCCGCCCGCTGATGGCCTGCCGCCAAGACGGCGGACTCAGCTTCGCCCGCTTCCGAGCCGACCCGGCGCTGGTCTCCCTGCAGTGGCCGGACGACGTCCTCGAGCAGTTCCTCTTCGACCACGGCGACAACGCCGGCCTTCGTACACGACTACGGCGGCATCGACCTGCGCGACGTCACGTGGCGGCTGGAGACGATCCCGGCCGCGGACTTCGTCGGGATGCCGACCGGAGCGTCCGAGTTCGCCGCCCCGAGGTGGGTCGGCACTGGGAAGAGCACGGGACGTGGCTGCGCCCGCCGATCCTGATCGCCCGACGCCTGCTGGATCCATCAGACAGCGGGCTGCAGGTCGTGGAGGGCAGGACACGCGTTGGTGTCCTGCGCGGCCGCCTGCGCGAGGGGCTGCACGTCGCGTCCCACCACCAAGCGTGGGTCGGGCGCGCGTGACAACGCTTCGCGCACAACAGGGCGTACGCTGCGAGCGTTTGACCGTTTTCGAGGAAGAGTTGCGGATGACTGAGAACCCGTCGGTGCCTGGGCCGCGCCAGGACCTGGCGATGCACAACGACTGGTGGGCTTCGGGCTGGGACCACGTCTTGCCCCGCCAGGGCTTCCCGCTGACGATGCTGATCGGGACCGCGAGTCAGCCCGGTTTCACCGGCTCCCTGGACGACCTCCTGCAGGAGATCTTCGACGGCCACTGGGACATGATCGGTGGCGATCTCGACGGCGTGCTCACGTTCTCGTGGCCCGATGAGGAATGGGACTACGAGGAGGCACCGGAGGGGCGTGAAGCGAACGAGGCACATCGCTGGGAGAAGTTCGGCGCCATGCTTACGGCCGCCGGCTACCCGGTGCCCAAGACCGTGCGGGACCTGTCCGAGCTGTACCTGACATGGGGCCTGGCGCGTCGTGAGGAGACACCGGACGGCGCCCGCTGGTCGATGCCCCCAGCGCTGCCGTTGCCTGGTGACCTGCTGCCCCTGGACGCCGACCTCGCCAAGCGGCTCGACCGGATTCGCTGGACATTGCGCACCGGCCCGCTCGTAGACGGGCTCATCAACCACTTGGTCGACGATCTGGGCGAACCGCAAGAGATCCTCACTTCCCTGGACCGACTCGCGGCCGCCACCAGCCAGGATGCCGACGACGTCCGCATCGCCCTCGCAGAGCTCGTGCAGTCCGGGGACGCCCGCGTGCAGCGGGGCCAGGAGCCGGCCGACGCGGAACGCCTGGAGGTGCACCAGCGCTTCCGCCTGGTCATGAACTGGGACCACTTCCACGAGAACCGGGTGCAACTGAGCATCAAGGGCGACGAAACGTGACGCAGAGCGTGCCGGGCACGGTGGGGACGGAAGACACGCGCCTCATCGTGATCCGGGGCAACAGCGCCTCGGGGAAGTCGTCCGTCGCAGCCGGCCTGCGCGAGAAGTTCGGCCGCAACCTCGCGATCGTCGGCCAGGACAACCTGCGCCGCATCGTGCTGCGCGAACGCGACCAGCCCGGCGGCGCCAACATCGGCCTGATCGAACTGACCGCCCGCTACGCCCTGAACAACGGCTTCCATGTCGTCGTGGAGGGCATCCTGTACGCCGACCGCTACGGCACGATGCTCCAGGACCTGGTGCGCGCCCACCGAGGCGTCTCAGGCTGCTACTACCTCGACGTGCCCTACATGGAAACGCTGCTGCGGCACGCGACGAAACCCGATGCCGAGTACCTCAAGCACGTCACCAAAGATCACCTGCGCGACTGGTATCGGGAGAGGGACCTGCTGCCCGACGGCCTGGAGACCGTGATCGACGCGGCCAGCACCCTGGACGACACCATCCAGCAGATCCTGAGCGAGAGCGGCCTGGACCAGGTGCTCCCGATCGACCGTTGACGCCCCTCCCGGGCGCCACATGTCAGAGCAGGAGCGGCCCCGGATCCCGGCGGCCGCGCCCGCTGCTGGCGGGATCTTGATGAAGGTGCCGTCCGAGTAGGCCTCTTCCCGCGTGTAGGAGAAGACGACAGGCGGTGATCGCCGAGTCCACTGCCGTGACCACGACTGAGGCGGAGGGGGAAACGGCGCCTTCGCTCGCGCCGGTGCCTGGCTCGACGCTGCCGCCCTGGCGAGAAGGGCTGCCGGTGACGGTTCTTGCACCGGACTATCAGAAGATTCTGGGCGTCCTGGAACAGCAGCGATCCACGGGGCACGGGCCGCTTCGGGCCAAGGAGATCGCGGTGGAGCTGGGCCTTGGGACGACGCCGGCGAAGGTCGAGGGGGTGCGTTCGAAGGCCCGGCGCCTGGCGGAGCGCGGGTGGCTCCTCCTGGAGGCGTCGGGGCGTTCAGTGCCGGCCGGCGGCCCGTGGCCGTGCCAGACGCCGGCTCATCCGCGTGACCATCGACCACCGGATCATCGCCTCGCTGGTGGCGGGCAGGATCTCGTAGTCCCGGGCCAGATGGCGGAAGTTCATCAGCCACCCGAACGTGCGCTCTGCCACCCAGCGCCTGGGCAGCACCACGAACCCTGTCATGTCGTCGGTGCGCTTGACGATCTCCAAGGTCAGGGCGAGTTTGTCCCGGCACCAGCCGACGAGGCCCCCGGTGTAGCCGTCGGCCCAGACGAGGGTGATATCGCGGTGCAGGCGGCGCAGCAGGTCTGCCGCGGCGTCCCGGTCGCCGATATTCGCGGCGGTGACCGCGACGACCAGGAGCAGACCGCGGGTATCGGTCACGATGTGCCGTTTGCGGCCCGGCACCTTCTCCCCGCCGTCGTAGCCGCGTGCGGCGGCCGGCACTGTCGCGGCGGCCCGCACCGACTGCGCGTCGATGATTCCCGCCGTGGGCTCGGCCTCACGGCCCTCGGGCTCACGGACCTTCCCGCGCAGCCGGTCGTGGAACTCCGAGATCAGCCCGTGCTCGCGCCAGCGGCGGAAGAAGGCGTAGACCAGGGCCCAATCGGGGAAGTCCGCGGGCATCGCCCGCCACGAGATCCCGCCCGCGACGAGATAACGGATCGCGTCCAACAGCTGCCGGTGACAGTAGCCCTCGGGCCGTCCACCCCGCCCCTGAAGCCAGGCCGGCACCGGCAACAGCGGCCGGACGGCCGCCCACTCCGCGTCTGTCATGTCCGATGGATACCGGCGCTCCCGACCGGGATGATCGGCCGCGTTGCCGTACACGTGCGCGAGACAATCGCACGACACGGCGGACTAGTGTCCTGAGTCTGGAATTCGCTGCGTA
Source organism: Streptomyces sp. NPDC019531 (assembly GCF_044903305.1). Lineage (NCBI taxonomy): Bacteria > Bacillati > Actinomycetota > Actinomycetes > Kitasatosporales > Streptomycetaceae > Streptomyces > Streptomyces sp. NPDC019531. The sequence continues at coordinate 183,129 of NZ_JBJDQL010000013.1, forward strand.
AGTCAGGGTTGATTCGGCATGATGGCCGGGTGGCGAGGACGGGACGGCCGAAGGCCGAGTTGGT
>NZ_JBJDQL010000014.1:0-120629 GCF_044903305.1 Streptomyces sp. NPDC019531
GCGAGGTGCAGCATGACGATCGAGTCCTTGCCGCCGGAGAACAGGATCACCGGCCGCTCGAACTCACCCGCCACCTCACGGAAGATGTGCACCGCCTCGGACTCCAGCGCGTCCAGGTGGGACAGGGCGTATGGAGCCTCCGTGCCCTCCTCCGCCTTGGCAACGGTCGTCGTCATGCCAGTCCCCTCTCGGTGAGCAGCGCGTGGACCGCGGCCGCGGACTCCTGAACGGTCTGGTTCTGCGACTCGATCCGCAGATCGGGCGACTCGGGCTCCTCGTAGGGGTCGTCGACCCCGGTCAGCCCGGACAGCTCACCCGCGGCCTGCTTGGCGTACAGGCCCTTCACATCGCGTACGGAGCACACCTCGACCGGAGTCGCCACGTGGATCTCCAGATACGCGGCACCGCTCTCCTGGTGGCGCTTGCGCACCGCCTCACGGCTGTCGGCGTACGGCGCGATGACCGGGACCAGTGCCTTGACGCCGTTACGGGCGAGCAGTTCGGCGAGGAAGCCGATGCGCTGCACGTTGGTGTGCCGGTCCTCGCGGCTGAAGCCGAGACCCGCCGAGATGAACTCGCGGATCTCGTCGCCGTCGAGCACCTCGACGAGGTGGCCCTCCTCGCGCAGCCGGCCTGCCAGCTCGTACGCGATGGTGGTCTTGCCGGCACTCGGCAGACCCGTGAGCCAGACGGTGGCTCCGGTCGTCACGTGTGACTCCTTGTCAGTGGTGGTCATCAGTGCAGCCCGCACTCGGTCTTGGCGTTCCCGGCCCAGCGGCCGGCGCGGGCGTCCTCGCCCTCCAGGACGCGGCGGGTGCACGGGGCGCAGCCGACGGACGCGTAGCCGTCCATCAGCAGCGGGTTCGTCAGAACGCCGTGCTCGCTCACATAGGCGTCCACGTCGTCCTGGGTCCAGCGGGCGATCGGCGAGATCTTGACCTTCTGGCGCTTCTCGTCCCAGCCGACGACCGGGGTGTTCGCCCGGGTCGGGGACTCGTCGCGGCGCAGTCCGGTCGCCCAGGCCAGGTAGCTCTTCAGGCCCTCTTCCAGCGGCTGGACCTTGCGCAGCTTGCAGCACAGGTCGGGGTTGCGGTCGTGCAGCTTGGGGCCGTACTCGGCGTCCTGCTCGGCGACCGTCTGGCGCGGGGTGAGCGTGATGACGTTGACGTCCATCACGGCCTCGACCGCGTCCCGGGTGCCGATGGTCTCCTCGAAGTGATAGCCGGTGTCGAGGAAGACGACATCGACGCCCTTGAGGACCCGGGACGCGAGGTGGGCCACCACCGCGTCCTCCATCGAGGAGGTCACGCAGAAGCGCTTGCCGAAGGTGTCGACGGCCCACTGGAGGATCTCCAGCGCGGAGGCGTCCTCCAGATCGCGGCCCGCCTGCTCGGCGAGCGCCTTGAGATCGTCGGTCGTGCGCTCTTCCTGAACCGTGGTCATATCTGCTTTCCCCCTGCTTCGGTCTGCTGAAGGCCCCGGGCGAGCAGCCCGAGGAACTTCAACTGGAATGCGCGGTTGCATGCCGCGCATTCCCAGGCACCGTGGCTCTGCTCGCTGGGACGGAGGTCCTCGTCGCCGCAGTAGGGGCAGTAGAAGGGGGCGGCCCGCTCGCTCATGAGAGGGCCTCCTCGCTGGCACGTGAGGCCCAGGCGGCGAACCGCTCGCCCTCCTCGCGCTCGGCCTGGAACCGCTTCAGAACACGCTCGACGTAGTCGGGCAGCTCGTCGGAGGTGACCTTCAGGCCACGCACCTTGCGGCCGAAGCCGGCCTCCAGGCCGAGTGCGCCACCGAGGTGCACCTGGTAGCCCTCGACCTGCTCGCCCTGGTCGTTGAGGACCAGCTGGCCCTTGAGACCGATGTCCGCCACCTGGATACGGGCACAGGCGTTCGGGCAGCCGTTGAGGTTGATGGTGAGCGGCTCGTCGAAGTCCGGGATACGACGCTCCAGTTCGTCGATCAGGGAGGAGCCGCGCTGCTTGGTCTCGACGATGGCGAGCTTGCAGTACTCGATGCCGGTGCAGGCCATGGTGCCGCGCCGGAACGGCGAGGGCTTGGCCGTCAGGTCCAGCGCCTCAAGGGCCTCGACCAGCGGCTCGACCTGGGCCTCCTCGACATCGAGGACGATCATCTTCTGCTCGACGGTGGTCCGCACCCGGCCCGAGCCGTGCGCCTCCGCGACCTCGGCGATCTTCGTGAGGGTGGCGCCGTCGACGCGGCCGACGCGCGGGGCGAAGCCGACGTAGTAGCGGCCGTCCTTCTGGCGGTGCACACCGACGTGGTCGCGCCAGCGGCCCGAGGGCTCGGCGGGCGCGGGACCGTCGACCAGCTTGCGCTTCAGGTAGTCGTCCTCCAGGACCTGGCGGAACTTCTCCGGGCCCCAGTCGGCGACGAGGAACTTCAGACGGGCGCGCGTCCGCAGGCGCCGGTAGCCCCAGTCGCGGAAGATGCCGACCACGCCGGCCCACACCTCGGGCACCTCGTCCAGCGGCACCCAGGCACCGAGCCGGACGCCGAGCTTCGGGTTGGTGGACAGACCGCCGCCGACCCACAGGTCGAAGCCGGGGCCGTGCTCGGGGTGCTCGACACCGACGAACGCGATGTCGTTGATCTCGTGCACCACGTCGAGCAGCGGGGAGCCGGAGATCGCCGTCTTGAACTTGCGCGGCAGGTTGGAGAACTCCTTGCTGCCGATGTAGCGCTCGTGGATCTCGTCGATGGCCCAGGTGCCGTCGATGATCTCGTCCTCGGCGATGCCGGCGACCGGCGAGCCGATGACCACACGCGGGCAGTCACCGCAGGCCTCGGTGGTGGAGAGGCCGACCGCCTCCAGGCGGTTCCAGATCTCCGGGACGTCCTCGATGCGGATCCAGTGCAGCTGGATGTTCTGCCGGTCGGTGACATCCGCGCTGCCGCGCGCGAACTCCTGCGAGATCTCACCGATCACGCGCAGCTGCTGGGTGGTGAGGCGTCCGCCGTCGATCCGCACCCGCAGCATGAAGTACTTGTCGTCCAGCTCCTCCGGCTCCAGGATCGCGGTCTTGCCGCCGTCGATCCCGGGCTTGCGCTGGGTGTACAGCCCCCACCAGCGCATACGGCCGCGCAGGTCGTTGGGGTCGATCGAGTCGAAGCCCCGCTTGGAGTAGATCGTCTCAATGCGTGTCCGCACATTGAGACCGTCGTCGTCCTTCTTGAACTGCTCGTTGCCGTTCAGCGGGGTGTGGTGCCCCGCGGCCCACTGACCCTCACCGCGGTGACGGCTCACCTTGCGGCGGGGCGCTGCGGCAGCAGGGTTCTGCGGGGTGGCGGCCATGGTTGTTACGTCCTTCGGGACAGGCGGGAAGCGGCTCATACCTGCGCGTACGGGCGCATGGGTGTACACGCGCGTCGTTGCGCAGGGAGGAGAACGAGAGGATGTGTCGGGTGACGCTGCGGCTCGTCAGCGCACCGGACAGATGGCGCTGGACATGCGGCCGAGGTCGACGTGCCGCCGACTCACCAAGGCAATTCCAGTTCCAGACATGACGGAAGCGTGGCACGGCGATCTGGACACAGTCCAGCTTTATCCGCCATGTGGACACCCTTGTCTCGTCAGGCGAGACGAGGGTGTCATTGGTCACAAAGGTTCCGAGGCCCCTTGTTCCCGCAGGTCAGGCCGGGTAAGCCCCAGGCCAGGGGCCCGGTGCGGGCACCTCCGCCTCCTCCTCGACCTTGGTGTCGAAGAGCCTGAAGCCGCGGCGCTGGTAGTTGTCCATCGCGTGCTCGCCGTCCTTGCTGCAGGTGTGCACCCAGACCCGCTTGGTGTCCGTCAGTCCCGGCCAGCGGTCCGCGAGGTCCCAGGCGCGGGCGGCGCCGTAGGACAGAAGGTGACCGCCGATCCGCCTGCCGCGGAAAGCCGGGATCAGGCCGAAGTAGACGATCTCGACGACGCCGTCGTCCTGGGGTTCCAGCTCCACGTAACCGGCGGGGGTGCCGTGGTCGTAGGCCACCCAGGTCTCCACGCCGGGGCGCTCCAGGTGCTCCTGCCAGTGGACGTACGTCCAGGAGAGCCTGTCGGTCCAGCGGATGTCGCCGCCCACCGAGGCGTAGAGGTAGCGGCTGAACTCGGGGGAGGGGAGTTCGGCACGGCGGACCTGCACGTCGCCCTGCGGGGCTTCGGTGGGGAGGAGGTCGGTGGGAGCGGTCTGTTCCAGGGACCAGGTGGTCACGGGGATGTTCGGCATGAGGGCCAGGGAATCATCTAGCCCAGAGATCTGTCGATCGACGCCAGTGGCACTGCGAACAGCGTCCTGCCCGACTGGGACCACACATCGCCCGTCTGTTCCCAGTACGACAGGGACTCCGACTCTCCGCTCCAGCAACTTCGGGTCTCGTCCGCGCCGCAGCGGGCGGCCTTCGCCGGGGTCGAGCCGTTCTGGCGCCACAGGGTGCCGTGGTCGCCTTCCGTCTCGGCCGCCCGGCCCAGGTACCACTGGGAGTCGTACGACAGGACCGGGCCGGAGCCGGAGGCCTTGGTGGCGTACGCCTCGGCCACGCGCGCGTAGCCGCCGGTGTCGGTGGCCAGGAGGCCGGAACGACCCGGGTCGCCACTGAAGTCGTAGCGCCACAAGCGGCCGGCCGTGTCGCCGTCGCCGGAGACCCACTCGCTCGCGACCAGGCTGTCCGGGGCGGTGCTGCGGTCCAGGGAGAGGTAGTCGGGGCGGGCGGCGCCCGCCTCGGACGTCAGACGGTAGGAGCCCACGGCGGGCAGGACCCACTGGGCACCGTTCGCCGACCAGCCGCCGCGGACCTTGCCGACCAAGCTGCTGTCGACGGTGGCCCGCTGGACGCGGTTCATGTCGTAGACGTACAGCGCGTCGCCGCCGTCGCCGCTCGCGGTGACCAGCAGTTTGTTCTGGTACCAGACCATTCCGGAGACCTGCGAGACGAGGCCGCGATAGTCGCGCCCGCCGTCCACGGGGACGGCGAGGAGGACCCAGGAGTAGGTGAGCCGGTTCAGATTGTCGGCGTCGACGAAGGCGACCCGGGCGAGGCCCCCGCCGTTCGCAGTGGTGCCGGTTCGGCTCCACGCGGAGAGGATCACGCGGTTGGTGCCCCACAGGCCGTCGTCGTCGGCGTCCCCGGAGGTGGTGACCGCTCCGGCCCGCCAGGACCGGGTGTCGGCGGTGTCCCAGCAGTAGGCGGCGGTGGCCGCCGGTGCCACGGGCAGCGCCCTGCGCTCGCCGGCCGTGCAGCCGGTCGCGTCGCGCAGGCTCCGGTCGGCGGAGTCGAGGACGGCTGAGACGCCGACCGGACGTCCCATCGAGGAGGAGAGGCGGTCGAGGGAACCCTGCGGGACCTGGGACTCCCTGAGCCGCAGCGGGTCGGTCTCGGCGGCCGAGGTGAGCGCCTTGAGTGTCCCGGGATTGGCGGCGACCGTGGCCTGTGAGGCGCTGATCATGGTGGCGGCGGCGGTCAGCGCTATGGCGGTCCCGGCCAGGAAGGCACGCAGCGCTCGGCCCCGCTTCTGCCTGCGGTGTCTGCCACGTTGCTTCATACGTCCTCCCGAGGCGGGCCAACTGCGCCTGATGATCCGTACGTTGACCGAGAAGCAGGTGGGGCGGCCCGTAGGGGGATGCTACGGCAGTGAAGCGCGGTTGGGGACGAAGACCCTGCAATTATGCGGAAGTCGCACACTAGGGATGGTCAGTCCGTACCTTCGGACGCACGGGCGCCGAGCACGGCCGGTGCGGTCGAGTGCGGCAGCAGGTCACCTGGGCTTTCCGGCAGCAGCACCTCGACCTCGGCGTCCTCGCAGAAACGATACGGCCGGTGTTCCAGGAACGCCCCGAGATACCGCCGTACCCGGGACATCTCCGCCCGCACGGTCACCGTACGGCCCGGATCACCGAACATGTCCTCGGCCAGGCCCGCCGCACTGCGGCCCGAACGGTGCAGGGCCAGCAGGTAGAGCAACTCGGCATGCCGGGGACTCAGTTCGTGGCTCCAGCTGCCCGCGCCGCCCGACACCGTCACCGTCCAGCGGCGCTGATGCGCGAGGTCGAGGACGATCCGGGTGACACTCTGCGGCTCCGGCTGATCGGCGGCGCGGATCAACCAGCCGCCCGCCAGCGGCTCCAGCGCGCACAGCCCGAGCGCCGGCAGCCACCGGCGGCCCGCCGAGGGGGACTTGGGCAACGCGATCCGGTTCGGATACGGCATTCCGGTCACCGCCGCCGTCCAGCCGCCCTTGTCGACCACCAGGGCCCGGCCGCCGAGCCGGGCGAGCACCGGCGCAGCCACCGCGCGCAGTCGCTCCAGCGAGGTCAGATGCAGCTCGCGCAGCCGCGCCTCGGCGAGCTTGGCCACCGAGTCGACCCAGGAAAGGGTGGCCGGGTGCATGGTCTCCAGTGGGCCGCTCACGTCGACCACGCCGATGAGCCGGCCGTCCCGGGGGTCCTTGATGGGGGCGCCGGTGCAGGTCCAGGAGGTCTGCGAGCGCACGAAGTGCTCGGAGGCGAAGACCTGTACGGGGCGGCGCACCACCACCGGGGTGCCTATGCCGTTGGTGCCGACGACGTTCTCCCGCCAGTCGGCGCCGAGTGCGAAGCCGGTGCCGTCGGCCTTGCGCAGCACGGGGGAACTGCCCTCCCGCCACAGCACCCGGCCGTCCTCGTCGGCGACCACCATGATGTGGTGGGCCAGGTCCGCGACCGACAACAGCCCCTCCCGCAGCACCGGCAGGACGTGCCGGAGCTGGGTGCCCTCGCGGCGCCGCTGCACCTCATCGGGCGGCAGCAGACCTGACCGGAAGTCGTGGTCCGGGTCGACGCCACCGCGCAGCATGCGGCCCCAGGACTCCTCGATCACGGGGCGCGGAGCCATGGGCGCACGCCGGCCGGACAGCGTGGCGGAGCGGACGTCGCTCAGCACCCGGGCCGCGCGTGCCGAGTCCACGGCGGCGAGCTGGGTCACATGTGTCGGCGAGAGCGGCACGGGTCCGTCCTTTCCGGTCCGTTCTGACTGTCCGTCCAATAGTGCCGTTCGTCTCTGAGTGAGGAACACAGTCCGCTCATAGACGCCAGGAAGTTGCAACCCCCTGCAACCCTGGTGGTGCGGTCCGGCCTGTTTGAAACTTGAGCGAACGCCGTCTCGCAGCGGCGTGTCTCGGCCTCTGGGCCATATCGGGGGTGGTGCCGTGTCGGCGCAGCACCACCCCCGTTCACTTCCGCGGTAGGGGCTGCCTCGATCGGTGCGTCGGCGTCTGCGGGACCGTGGTGGTATCTCGCGCCCCGCGGCGGAGCCGCAGATCGATACAGCCCCGCGCCCCTGGGGCTCAGGCCTGCGGCCTGGCCCCATTCACCACCTTCGCCAGATCCAGGCTCGGCGGCAGCGTGCCGAAGGCCGTTCCCGCGTCACCGCCCAGGCGGGATGCGCAGAACGCGTCGGCCACCTCCGCAGGGGCGTACCGCACCAGCAGCGAACCCTGGAGGACCAGCGCCAGTCGTTCGGTGAGGCGCCTTGCCCTTCCCTCGATGCCGTCCAGGTCGGCCAGTTCCGTGAAGAGGCTCTTTGTCGCCGCGTCCAGACGGTGGTCGGCGCCCCGGGACTCGCCGATCTCCAGGAGGTAGGCGTTCAGGGACTGGGGTTCTCGTTGCAGGGCCCGTACGACGTCCAGGGCCTGGATGTTGCCGGCGCCCTCCCAGATCGAGTTCAGCGGCGACTCCCGGATCAGGCGGGGCAGGCCCGACTCCTCCACGTAGCCGTTGCCGCCCAGGCACTCGGCGGCCTCCGCCGTGAGGGGGGTGCAGCGCTTGGTGATCCAGTACTTGGCCGCCGGCACCGCGATCCTCAGGAAGGCCCGCTCCTGCTCGTCGCCCTCGTCGTAGGCGGCCGCGAGACGCAGGGCGAGGGTGGTCGCCGCCTCGGACTCCAGGGCCAGGTCGGCCAGGACGTTGCGCATCAGCGGCTTGTCCACGAGCTTGCCGCCGAAGGCCTCGCGATGGGTGCAGTGGTGGATCGCCTGGGCCACGGCCTGGCGCATCAGTCCCGCCGAGCCCAGGACGCAGTCGAGCCGGGTCGCGGCGACCATCTCGATGATGGTGCGGACCCCTTGCCCCTCGTCGCCGACCCGGCGGGCCCAGGTCCGGTCGAACTCGACCTCGCTGGAGGCGTTGGAGCGGTTGCCGAGCTTGTCCTTGAGGCGCTGGAGGAGAAACGTGTTGCGGGTTCCGTCCTCCAGGACGCGGGGGACGAGGAAGCAGGTGAGTCCGCCCGGGGCCTGGGCGAGGACCAGGAAGCCGTCCGACATGGGGGCCGAACAGAACCACTTGTGGCCGGTGACCTCGTAGGTCTCGCCGTCGGGGAGGGGGAGTGCGGACGTCGTGTTCGACCGGACGTCGCTGCCGCCCTGCTTCTCCGTCATGCCCATTCCGAACAGCGCCCCGGCCTTGAGATGGGCGGGCCGCGGTTCGCGGTCGTAGACCATGGAGGTCAGGCGGGGCTCCCACTCGGTGGCCAGGTCCGGGTCGGTGCGCAGGGCGGGGACCGCCGCGTGGGTCATCGACAGCGGGCAGCAGTTGCCGGCGTCGACCTGCGTCCACAGCAGGAACGCGGCCGCGCGCCTGACGTGTCCCCCGGGGCGGGACCAGGCGGCGGTCAGGCCCGCCGAGACGCCCTTGCCGAGCAGTCGGTGCCAGGCCGGATGGAACTCGACCTCGTCGATACGGTGGCCGTGGCGGTCGTGGGTGTGCAGCCGGGGCGGGTTCTCGTTCGCCTGGACGCCCCACTCCTGCACCTGTGCCGAGCCGCAGGCCCGGCCGAGCGCCGACAGCTCACCGTGCACCTCGTCGAGCAGGCCCGGGTCGAGGTGCCGTTCGACGGCCGCCCTCAGAGCGCGGTCGGCGCAGTAGACGTCGTAGCCGATCAGGGGCGGGGGCTGGTTGGTCACCATGTGCGTGCTGCCTGCCATGTCTGCGAACGTACCCCGGGGTACCGGGTCGGTCACCTCACGGACGGCGCGTGGCGTGCTGATCGCGGAAGGGGCCCGCGGGTCTCCGGCACTGTCGCGGACCTGGTCGACGGACCTCCGCACCGGCCGGGGAGCAGACCGGTGGGCTCGTGTGTTGGCCGCAGTGCCGGTTCGCGGGCCTCCGTATGGCTGTGGGGCGGGTCCGTGCCCCTGTGCTGGCGCAGTGCCGGTTCGTGGACCCCGGGGCGGGACCGGCGACCCCGTGCGGGCTGTGGCGCCGGCGTGGGAATCCCCTTCTGTTTCTGTGCTGCGGGGCCGGGCCCGTGTCTTCTGTGTCGGCCTGCGAGTTGGTCTTGAGGTCCCGTGTTGTGCCGGGGAGCCGTTCCGTGGGCCCCGTGTGGGCTGTGGCGCCGGTCTGAGATCCCCTTCTGTGCTGTGGGGCCCGCTCGTGGCTTCTGCGTTGGCCTGTGCTGTCTGTCTTCGGGTCTCATGTGTGCCCGTGGAGTTCGCCGAGGCATCGTGTTGGCCGCAGCGCCGGGTTCGTGGGCTTCGTGTCGGCCGCGGGCGCGACCGCGCCCCACTGCGTGGGCTGTGGCGGCGGCCCGGGAATCCCCTTCGTACCGGGACCCCCGTGTCGGCCCCCGGACCGTGTGTGTCGCGGCGTCGGCCCGAGGCGTGCAGTGCAGGGGGTGCCGCCCGAGGAGCTTCCCCGGAGGCGCCGCGGACGCCCGCCCTGGGGGAGGACGGGCGTCCGCATCCATGGGCGGGGGCCGTGCTCACGCGAGGTGGGCCATCACCTCCGCCGTCTGGTGGACCGGGTCCGCCTCGGGGATGCCGTGCGGCCAGCCCGCCCGGTACACCGTGTCGAGATAGCGCTCGCCGAGGTCCGGGGCGATCGCGACCGCGGTGAGGCCACGGCGGCCGTGGGCGGACAGCCACTGGTGGGCGCCGCTGACGACTGTGCCGGTGGAGCCCCCGAACATGAAGCCCCGGGCGGCCAGCCGGCGGCAGATCTGGAGGGTGTCCGGCTCCTCGACCAGCACCACGTCGTCGATGTACGACTTGTCGAGCAGTTGCGGCGGCACGCTGGTGCCGAGCCCCGGGATCATCCGGACGCCGGGCGGCCCCCCGAAGGTGACCGAGCCGACGCTGTCGACGGCGACGATCCGCACCGGGCGCCGCCACTGCCAGAACCAGCGGGCGCAGCCCATCAGGGTCCCGGTGGTGCCGGCCCCGACGAACAGGACGTCCAGGTCCGGGAAGCGCCGCGCGATCTCCGGGGCCGTGGTGCGGTAGTGCGCCCGCCAGTTCCCCTCGTTGCGGTACTGGTTGAGCCACACGTACCGCTCGTCCGAGGCGCACAACGCCCGCACGTACGCGATCCGGGCGCCCAGGTAGCCGTCGTGCAGGTCCGGTTCCCTGACGATGTGCACCCGGCTGCCGAGCGCCTCCATCAGCCGGATCGACGCCAGGTTGCAGCGCGAGTCGGTCACGCACAGGAAGCCGTAACCCCGGCTCGCCGCGATCATGCTCAGGGCCACCCCCAGGTTCCCCGACGACGACTCGACCAGGACCGACCCGGGCCGCAGGATGCCGTCGCGCTCGGCCGCGTCCACCATCTCCCGGGCCGCCTTCAGCTTGATCGACCCGGCGAAGTTGAAGCCCTCGCACTTCAGGAACAGCGCAAGCTCCAGCGCGGCCCGCAGGTCGACGTAGAGGTCTGACTCGTTGAACTCCGAAGGATCGGATATGACGGGCATGACGCCCCCCTCCTCATGCGCCACAGGTCTTTCAGCCGTACCGGCGCAGCTCGTTGAAGAACCCGTCGACGACGTGCAGTTCGCCGCGCCGGGCCAGTTCGTCGTGGACGAACCGGCCGACGGCGAGGTCCAGCACCCCCAGGCCGAAGGGGGAGAACACCACCGTCCGGTCCGTCGGGACGGTCACCCGTCCGGTCAGCACGTCGTCGAGCGTGCCTTCGATGAAGTCCCTGCTCCCCGTGAGCTGTTCGGCCAGATGCGGGGAGGTCTCGGCCTTGAGGCAGTGCTCGACGTCGTCGACGAAGTTGGCGGAAGCGAGCAGGATCTCCGGGTCGAGATCGCGCAGGGAGACATGCAGGACCAGGGGGTGATGGCCGAACCACGACGGATCGTGGACGTGCGGTTTGCCGGCGACCGTGGCGAAGACCACCAGGTCGCTGGAGCGGATGAGGGATTCGGCCGTGTCGTGCACGACGGCCTTCCCCGGTGCCCCGGACCGCTCCAGATAGCCGCGGAACCCGGCGGCGCTCTCGGCGGACAGGTCGTGCACGCCCGTCTCCTCGAACTCCCAGCCGGTGGCGGTGAGATGGGTGTGGATGTAGCGGGCGATCAGCCCGGTGCCGATGAACCCGACCCGGCTCGGCCGGACCCGTCCCGCGCTGAGCTTCCCGGCCGCCAGCGCCGCCGACGACGCGGTGCGCGTGGCGCTGATGACCGAGCTCTCCAGACAGGCGAACGGATAGCCGGTCTCGGGGTCGTTGAGGATCAGCACCGCCGACGCGCGCGGCAGCCCGGACTTGATGTTCTCCGGGAAACTGGAGACCCACTTCAGACCGTCGACCCTGAGCGGTCCGCCCAGCGAGGCGGGCAGCGCGATGATCCGGGACGACGGACGGTCCGGGAACTTCAGGAAGTACGACGGCGGGTTCACCGAGTCGCCCGCGCCGTGCAGCCGGTACACGGCCTCCACGAGGTCCGCGATCTCCGGTTCCCTTCCGTGCAGGGCCTGTTGGACCTGCTCGCCGGTGACGAGCGCGAAGGACGGGGCGCCGACGGTGCTCATACGCCGCTCACCTCGCCGTCGGCGCGCAGCACCGGGTTGCCGAGCGCGGCCAGCACCTCGCGCGGCCCCTCGAAGGGCTCACGGCCGTGCGCCGTACGGATGTTGTCGACGAGCAGCAGATCGCCGTCCTGCCACGGCTCGCGCACGGTGTGGGTGTCGTACACCTCGTTGATCGTCCGCACGACGTCCACGTCGATCGGATCGCCGTCGCCGAAGCGGGTGTTGAAGGGCAGTCCGTCGGCGCCGTACATCTCCACCAGGTATTCGTGCACTTCGGGCTCCATGGTCCACTCGTTGAGGAACGCGATCTGGTTGAACCAGCAGGGCAGGCCGGAGTCGGAGTGCCGGAGCACCGCGCCGCGCCGCTGCCGGGTGTGAAGGGAGCCGTCGCTCTGCCAGGCGAACTCGATGGCGTGCCGGCGGCAGTAGCGCTCGACGGCTTCTCGGTCGCCCGTGCCGAAGGCCTCCTCGACCGACGCCCCGATGTCCTCGTGGTAGGCGCGGGTGAGCATCCAGCCCTCGCGTTCGAAGCGGGAGACCAGATCCCGGGGCAGGTCTCGCAGTACCGCCGACGCGTCGGCGAGCGCGGTCGCACCTCCCGACCCGGGCGCCTCCAGGCACGCGTACAGCAGCACGCTCGGGAACTCCAGGCCGTAGCTGATCTCGTGGTGCATGCACATCTGCTGGTTCGGCGGCCACTTGGTGGACGAGTACACGCCGTCCGCGTAGCGGCGCCGGGGCGCGAAGGGCTCGCGGTCGGGCATCAGTCCTTCGGCGAGCCGCCGGAAGACGGCCTCGGTGGTCGCGGGGTCGGCGAGACCCAGACCGCGCACCAGGACGGAGCCGTGCTCAAGGACGAGGGCGTGCAGCGGGTCATGGTGCTCCGCGGCCCAACTCGCCGGGTCGCCAACGGACTTGGCATGCAGGATCGGCGGAGTGCCGGGGGCCAGGTCCAGGTACGGAAGGAGACTCGTGGATGACATCTCGGGGTTCCTTTCAGCTGCGCCGGTCGAGCAGGTCCGCCAGGTCCGCGAGGACCGGGTGACGGACGACGTCCTTGAGGGTGATCGCCCGGTCCAGGGCGATCGCGAGACGCACGGCGGACAGCGAGCTGCCACCGCGGTCGAAGAAGTGGTCGAGCCGGCCGATCCGGTCGACGGGCACGCCGAGCACCTCGGCCCAGGCGTCCGCCAGCCGCCGCTCGCCGTCCGTCACGGGCTCGCCCGCCACCGTGGCGTCGAGATCCTCGGCGAGCGCGGTGAGCGTGCGGCGGTCGGTCTTGCCGTTGGCGGTCAGCGGCAGCCACTCCCGCCAGTGCACGACGGCGGGCACCATGTACGACGGCAGCGACGCGGCCAGCCGCTCCCGCACCGTGTCGGCGGCCACCGGCTGGGGCCCGGTGCAGAACGCGGCCAGCTGCGCGCCCCGTACGACCACGACGGCCCCGTCGCGCACCCCGTCCACCCTCAGCAGCGCGTTCTCGATCTCGCCGATCTCCACGCGGAACCCGCGGATCTTGACCTGGGTGTCCCGGCGGCCGAGGAACTCCAGCCTGCCGTCGGACCGCCAGCGCCCCACGTCACCGCTGCGGTAGAGCCGCTCACCGGGCCGGTACGGGTCCTCCATGAACGCGGCCGCGGTGCGCTCGGGGTCGTTGACGTAGCCGCGCCCCACGCACACCCCGGAGAAGACGATCTCGCCCGGCGCGCCCAGCGGCACGGGGAGCAGGTCCTCGTCGACGACGTAGACCCGCACATTGCGCACCGGCCGCCCGAGCGGGACCCGGTCGCCGTCCGGCACCCGGTCCATCACCTCGTGGTTGGTGTCGTCCGAAGTCTCGGTCAGACCATAGGCGTTGGCCAGCCGGATGCCGGGCGCGGTGGCGAACCAGCGCTGCACCAGCTCCCGCTTCACCGCCTCGCCGGTCACCGACACACAGCGCAGATCGGCCAGTTCGCGCGGCCGCTGCCCCAACTCGGCGAGCACGGCCTCCAGATACGACGGCACGATCTGGAGCACGTTGACCCGCCCCCGGACCACCGTGTCCACGAACCGCGGGACGTCCAGGATGGTCTCCTGGTCGATGACCAGTGTCCGCCCGCCCACGATGACGGCGGCGTGCAGCTGCCACAGCGAGATGTCGAAGCACTGCGGCGCGGTCTGCGCGACCACGTCGTCCTCGCCGATCCCCAGGTCCTCGACCTTGGCGAGCACATGGTTCAGGAAGCCGGCGTGCTCGCACATCGCGCCCTTGGGCTCACCGGTGGAGCCGGACGTGAAGTAGATGTAGGCCAGTTGACCCGCCGCGACCGGAATCCCGAGGTCGTCGTCCGGGTGGCCCTCGGCGTACGCGGCGTCCACGAACAGGGTCCCGGCCGTCGTGCCGGAGAGCGAGCCGGTGCTGTCCTGCTCGGTGACGACGAGCCCGCAGCCCGCCCGGGACAGCGTCCTCGTCACCCGCTCGGCCGGGAAGTGCGGCTCGATCGGCAGATACACCCCGCCCGCCTTGAGCACGCCGAGCACGGCCGCCATCCAGTCCAGGTTCCGTTCCATGACGACGGCGACGACACCCTCGGCCTCAAGGCCGCGGGCCAGCAGCGCCCGACCGACCTGGTTGGCCCGGGAGTTGAGCTCGGCGTACGTCCACTGCCGCTCGCCCTGTACGGCGGCCACGGCGTCCGGGTGCTTCTCGACCCGCTCCTCGAAGAGCTCGTGCACCCGCCGGTCCGGGAGTTCACGCTCCGGGCCCGCCAACTCCTCCAGCTGGAAGCGGAGTTCGTCCTCGGACAACAGGCTTGCGCGGTCCGGGTGGGTGAGTGCGGTGAGGTGGTATCCGGCGATGCGGGCGGCGGCCTCGGAGTCCAGGACCCCGGCGCGGTAGCGCAGTCGCAGGGTGCCGTCGGTGACGGTGACCCGCAGGTCGTCGCCGGGAGCGTTCTCCGCCTCGCCCGAGAGGGCGGCGAGGACCCTGGTGTGGGCCGTCAGCAGCGCGGCGGGATCGGTCGGTGTGCCCTCGGGCAGCCGGACCGCGTACTCCATGACGTCCGGTATCGGACCGGGCCGTCGGTGCGGAACAGTTTCCATGACTTTCTTCCCCCTGTTTTCTTCGTGCAGGCAGTGCAGGCAGTGCAGGCAGCGCAGGCAGTGCAGGCAGTGCAGGCAGCTCAGGCGCTTGGGACGCGTCGCAGCGCCACCGCCGGATTCCCGCCCCAGTGCGCCCCCGGCGGCATCTCCTCGCCCTTCATCAGGAAGGCGTCGGCACCGAGCACGGCGCCGTCTCCCATCTGGACGCCGTAGTGGACCAGCGCGCCCGCCCCGAGGGTGCAGCCGTCGCCGATGACGATGTGGTCGGACTTGAAGGTGCCGTCCTCCTGGGAGTGGGCCTGCACCTTGGAGTGATGGCCCAGCGTGGTGTCGCTGCCGATCGCGACCAGGGTCCGCTCGGTGACATAGCAGCCGTCGTCGAAGACCCGGCGGCCCAGGCGCATACCGAGCGCCCGCCAGACCAGGCTCTTGAACGGGGTGCCGTTGAACACTGCCAGATGGTGGTCGGGCACCTTCCACAGCCGCTCGTGCCACCAGAAGTACGGGTCGTAGATGGAGCACAGCCGCGGCTGGAGCGGCCGGAACCGGGTGATCACGCGCTCCACCAGCACCCAGTAGCCGGTGGCCAGCAGCAGGCCGGCCATCAGATAGCCGCCGATGAGCAGGCCGCCGACAACGCCCTGGCCGCCGTAGAGATCGACGGTCGCGAAGCCGAGCAGGGTCAGCAGGAACCAGTGCAGCCAGCGCAGGAACAGGAACAGGGCCATCGTGCGGGCGTTGGAGCGGTTCTTGGCCGACAGACGGCGGCGCAGTTCGTCGCCCTCCCGCAGGTGGTCGAAGCGGGTGTCGCGCTCCACCGTGCGCGGGATCTCGAAGGGAGGCGAGCCCAGCAGGCCCACGCCCTCGCGGAGTTCGCCGTCGAGCGGGACCATCACCTTCGTCGCCAGCAGGCAGTTCTCGCCGGTACGGCCGCCGGCCGGGTAGGCGATGTGGTTGCCGAGGAAGTTGTGCCCCCCGATCGCCACCCGGGAGACCCGGAACGATGTACTGGAGTACTCGGCGTTGAGGATCGAAAGACCGTCGGCGACCATCGTGCCGCTGCCCACGGTGGCCAGGTACGGCGTCTCGTGCGAGACCTCGGTGCCGAAGTTCGAGCCGGTCTGCTCGACGTGTGAGAGGTCGTAGCCGATGGACCGCAGGTAGTGGACGATGTACGAGCTGTCGCCGCACAGCCACTTGAAGAACCTGATGTTGGTCATGCGGGCGATCGCGCGCTGTACCGAGTAGTGGAAGCCGTACAGCGGATAGACCCGGTCCGCCTTGAGCGTCAGGTTCAGCAGCCGGGGCAGCACGGTGACGGTGACGAGGCCCAGGGCCACGGAACCGATGAAGAGGGCGACGGACAGGGGCAGCGCCTGGGCGTAGAAGGCCGTTGAGGTCAGTTCCTTCGCGTTCGGTTCGAGCAGCGGGTCGAGCGCCGGTATCAGGTCCATCAGCAGGAAGCCGCCGCCGAGGCCGAGCGGGACGTACACCAGCAGCGTCTGGAGCAGCGCCACCAGGGCGTAGCCGGCCCGGCGCGGGGTGGTGCAGCGGGCGGCGGGCACGCGGACGTGGTCGACGTCGGTACGGCGGGCCGGTGAGCCGTGCCAGCGCTCGCCGGCGGGGATCGCGGCGCCGTCGTACAGCGCGGAGGAGTGGCCCAGCTGGCCGCCGTCGCCGATCGACGTGCCGATGTCGAGGACGGTCTTCTCGCCCACGAAGACGTCCCGGCCGAGGGTGACGGGGCCGGTGCGGATACGGCCCGCGTGTGCCCGGTAGCCGAGGAACAGGGCGTCCTTGCGGATCACCGTGCCGGCGCCGACGGTGAGCAGGTCGGTGCAGACGGGCACCGAGTGGGACAGGATCGTCACACCGGGCCCGATGCGGGCGCCGAGGGCCCGCAGGTAGAGGACGTACAGCGGGTTGCCCGTGAACAGGACCATCGGGTTGGCGTGCAGCAGCGCCTTGACGAGCCAGAAGCGGACGTAGGCGAGGCCCCACACCGGGAACTCCGTCTCCTTCCACCGGCCCACCAGCAGCCACTTCGCCACCACCGGCAGGGTGCACACGGCGAGGAACAGGGCGCCGCCGAAGACCAGCGAGCGCAGATAGACGGAGAGCACCCCGTCACCGCCGGATATCCAGGAGTACCCCCCGGCCAGGGCGGTACCGGCGACGAAGCAGTACACGGCGAACGCGAGGAACTGCAGGGCCCCGCACAGGACATAGCGGGCGGTGCTGCCCGGCGGCGGGGGCGGCTCGGCCGGCCGTGCGGGCGCCGGTTCGGCGGCCGGGGCCTCGGCGAGCGCCGCCGCCAGACTGCGGATCGTCGGATGGCCGTAGACGTCCCTCATCGACACGGGCGGAAGGTCGTCCCGCTTCCTGACCCGGGCGCAGAACTGCGCCATGACCAGCGAGTTGGCGCCGAGGTCGTCGAAGAAGTGGCTGTCGAGGGGCACTTGATCCGTTTTCACGACACCGGCCAGCACCTCGGCGAAGACCTGCGCGGTGCCGTCCACCGGGGCGACTGTCGTGATCTCGCCGGGATTTACCACCACTTGAGCTCCTAGATCATTACTTTTGGCCTTATGGACTATTCGGTGTGCCTGCTAAGTCGGGCCGGGCTGTCCACCGGTTCCGGGGTCGGCGGCGGTGTTACGGCCTCGCGACACCGCCGGGCCGCGCCTGCGACGACCGTTTCCAGCGGGCCACGCCCGACGTGCCGCCAGGAGAGGGCGAACAGGAGCGCTCCGGTGGTCATCACGGCGTAGAGGAGCTCGGGGGAGCCGGAGAGCGCGCCGGTGGCGAGCAGGAGCACATGGGCGGCGTAGAGGGTGAGCGGCATGCTGCCCGCCGCAGCGAGCGGCGTGAGCGCCCGCGTGAGAAGGGCGCTCCTGGTCAGCAGCAGGGCGCCGCCGAGGATCGCCGCCGCCGATCCCAGGGTGAGGAACATGTCGAACGGCGTGGTCGCGTGCGGCGCGCGGGAGAGCAGCGCCCACCAGGTCGCGCCGTCCGGGCTGTCCCACAGCGCCTCGGCGCGGGAGGCGCCCGGGAACTCCGCGCGCCACAGGTGCCGTAGCCCATCGAACCGGAACAGGACCAGCGACGACACCAGCCAGACACCCGCCACCAGGGCGAGGCCGCCTCCGAGGAGCCGGGACGCGACCTTTCGTGATGTCAGGTCAAGCCGCCCGATGGCGAGTCCGGCACACAGATAGGCGGTCCAGGCCAGCACCGGGTAGCCGCCGTGCACGAGCAGGTCCGACACCAGGCCGAGCGGGTCGGTGACCACGTCCTGGAGGGTCGGGTCGCCGTCGAAGACGGGCTCGGGCAGTACGCCCCGCAGCGCGTGGACGGCGAACGGTGCCCCCGCGGCCAGGGTCAGGGAAAGACCCGCCAGGGCCCGTGGGCCGAGGCCCAGCAGCGGGATCGCGATCAGGAACAACAGGGCGTAGAACGCCAGGATGACGTCGACGTCCAGGTCCGCGGCGCGTGAGGCGTAACCGAGCAGCAGCCCGATCAGCGCGATGACACCGGCCCGTGCCGCCACCGCGGCGGCCGCGGGCCGACCGGTGACCGGCCGGCGTCCGCCGGTCGTGAACGCCAGTCCGATCCCGGCCGTCACGGCGAACGTCGCCGAGGAACGGCCGCCCGCGAACATCCAGGCGGGCGTGGGTGACCCGGCCGCGTCGAACGCGCCGAACACGTGAACGGAGAACATTCCGAGCAGCGCGAGACCCCGTGCCACATCGACCCCCACGATTCGCGGCACGGCATGTTTCGGTACGTACGGAGCAGGCATGAGAATTCTCCAGAGAGGAATACGACGGAATAGTGCCCGCTGTTCAGCACGCAGCGGAAAACCATGATGAAGAACCCCCGTGGTTCCGGTGTGCCGGAAGAAAAAGAAGTGCCGTGAGACACTGAATGAGAGAGGAGGAGGAGCGGTTCGGTATGCGCCTGGAGTGACCACGCGGCGGTTGCGGGGCGGTCGGTTCGAGCCTTGGTCAGGGCCCTGAGAATGCAATCCGAATTCTTTCGAGGTGCTCATGAACGGGTCAAGCACGTTTCAGTCAATGGCGGTTTCTTGCTGGTCGACCGTTCGCTGGCGGTATGACCCGTTCGTGCCGTTCGATGGCGTCACCGGGGAACTCGCCTCACGGATGGCGCATATGTCATCCGGCATTCCGGTTTCCGGGGGCCATAAATTCAGCCACCGGGTTCATGACAGAAAAGGGGTTCGATTTCCTTGACGATTTCCGCGGAGTTGCCCGACGTTTTCTGCCGCATGACGGAACCGAACGCGAGCGGGCGTTCCCCGCACGGATGTGCCCCGGACCGGGACCGGGGGATGAGTGCACGCTCCCACGGCGGATACCTTTAGGTCGTGCAGCCAGCAAGCGAATCCCCTCAGCGGCCCTCCGGCCGTCTCCACCGGGCGCGTGCCCTCTACCGGAACGTGTCGAAGCGCAGGACCGCCTGGCTGCTGCTCAAGGACACGGTCAACTCGTGCATCGAGTACCGCATCCTGGGGCTCGCCGCCGAGGCCGCGTTCTTCTCACTGCTGTCGGTGCCGCCGCTGCTGCTCAGCCTCATCGGCCTGCTCGGCTACGTCGACGACTGGACCGGCACCGACACCATCACCAGCCTGGAGGCCAACCTCCTGCACGCCGCGCGCACGGTGCTGTCGGACAAGGGAGTACGGCAGATCGCGCAGCCGATCCTCGACGACGTGATGAAGGGCGGCCGTCCCGACGTCATCTCCGTCGGCTTCCTGTTCGCCCTGTGGTCCGGATCGCGCGCGGTGAACGTCTTCATCGACACCATCACCGTCATGTACGGCCTCGACGGGGTCCGGGGCATCGTCAAGACACGGCTCGTGGCGTTCGCGCTGTTCATCGCGGGGCTGCTGCTCGGGTCGGTGGCGCTGCCGCTGGTGGTGGCGGGGCCGGACGCGGTCGTACGGATCGTGCCGTGGTCGGAGACCCTGGTGCAGGTCCTGTACTGGCCCGTGGTGATCGTGCTGTCCATCGCCTTCCTGACGACGCTGTTCCACGTCTCGGTACCGGTGCGCTCACCGTGGATCGAGGACGTCCCCGGCGCGCTGGTGGCCCTGGCGATGTGGGTGCTGGGAAGCTTTTTGCTCCGCATCTACCTCCAGAACACCATCGAGGGCGCGACGATCTACGGCTCACTGGCCGCGGCGGTGGCGGTGCTGCTGTGGATCGGGGTCTCGGCCTTCGCGGTCCTGGTCGGCGCCGCGGTGAACGCCGCGATCGACCGCGTGTGGCCGGCGGCGGCCACGGCGGCGGCGCGCGCGGCGAACGAACGGATGCGGGAGGCGCAGGTCGCGGAGTATGTCGCCCGGGCGGCGGCGATCCGTGACTCCGACCCGGACCCGGAGGATCCCGACATGCCCTCTGAGTTCCCGGAGAGGTGGTCGCGCTTCCTGCCGCCGGAGGATGTGTCGTCCCGTCTGCGGACCCATGCGAAAACGACGCATCCCCCGCACAAGCCGGAGGGTTCCTGACGGGGGGTACGTCCTCGGCCGCGGGCCGGTGGGGGCTGGTCGCGCACACGCGGCTGAGCCGCATGTAGATACAGCCCCGCGCCCCTGAAGGGTGCGTCGTAACCTGGGTTTGTGTACGTGGAACGTGCGTCCAGGCTTGAGGGCGCTGTCATCTGGGCCGGGGACGGTGCCGGACGCGTCCTGCCCGACGGGTGCATGGATCTGCTCTGGAACCAGGGGCGACTGCTCGTCGCCGGGCCCGACACTCGTGCCTACGTCACCGGGGGTGCCCCGAGCAGCTGGGTCGGGCTGCGCTTCGCGCCCGGTTCCGCGCCCGCGTTCCTGGGCGTGCCCGCACACGAACTGCGGGACCTCCGTGTCGAGTTGGCCGATCTCTGGCCGGCTTCCGAGGTACGGCGGCTGCGTGGCCGTATCGCAAAGGCGCAGGACCCCGCCACGGCCCTCGAAGGGATCGCCCTGGAGCGAGCCGATCCACCCCACCCCGTTCTCCGTGCCCTCGTCGCATCCCTCGACGCCGGTCGTCCCGTCGCCGTGATCGCCGATGAACTCGGCCTCGGCGCACGGCAGTTGCACCGCCGCTCGCTCGCCGCCTTCGGGTACGGGCCGAAGACCCTCGCCCGCATCCTGCGGTTGCGGCGGGCGCTCGTGCTGGCTGGGGCCGGGGTGCCGTTCGCGGAGACGGCGGTGCGGAGCGGGTTCGCGGACCAGGCCCATCTCGCCCGGGATGTACGGGAGTTGACGGGGCTGCCGCTCGGGCGGCTACTCGCCGTCGGCTAGCGGGGCGTACAGGTCGACGCCGTTGCCGTCGGGGTCGTGCAGACAGGCGTAGCGCTGGCCCCAGTCGGCGTTCCAGGGCTTGAGTTCGCCGTGGAAGCCCTCTGCCACCAGCTCCTCGTAGACGGAGTCGACCTCGGTGGGGTCGGCGCAGCGCAGTGCGAGGCCGGTGCGGCTGCCACCGGTCGGTGGCTGCCAGGCGGGGTGGAAGGAGCGGACCGTGTCCTCGGTGTCGAGCATCAGCCGCACACCTCCCGGGAGTTCGGCCTCCGCGTGCGGCTGTGACTCGGCCCCTTCGGGGAACGGGAACCCGAGCCGCCGGTAGAAGGCGACCGAGGCGGCCATGTCGGAGGCCACCAGACCGATGGCGTCGAATCGTGGAGTCATGGGGCCACCGTAGGCAGGGACCGGGCCCCGGGTCTTGAAGGAATCGGACACGTCAGTCGAAGGTCACCGGCCCTTGGGGGGTGTCCACCGTGAAGGAGAGGCCCAACGGGCCCTCGGTGAGGGTGAGTTCGGTGTCCAGTGCGGCCAGCAGGGGGAGGATCTCGGCCGGCGTCGGAGCGGTCGCGGTGAGGGAGAGGAGGGGCGTGGTGGGGAGGTTCGAGGTCGTGGGATGGGCGGATGTACCCCAGTCGATGAGGAAGGGGACCAGACCGGAGGGGTGCTGGGTGTCGCCGTCCGTCAGGCGCCACCGCAGGAGAGTGCCGTCGGGTCTGCGACGGCTCATCGGGCGGATGTCTCCGGGGTCGTAGCCACGGGCCCGGGCGGTCGCCACCGCCGTGTCCAGGTCGGGCGGGCTGATCGCCCAGGTCACCGTGCGGGCGGTGGTGAGGGTGCCGACGTCGAACGGGCGCGGGCCCATCGGCTCCGGCTGGTCCGGATCCGGGCCGATGATCTCCAGGTAGGCGGTGCCGCCGAGGGACACCAGGTGGTTGCGGGTGCCGAGACCGACGTGCACACCGCCCGGGGCGGGCGTCACCCCGGTGCGCCGGGTGAAATCGGCGACCGTCGCCGCCAGGTCGGGGGTCGCGAGGACGAGATGGTCGAGGTGTGCGGGAATCGCGTTCACCGCGCCGAGGCTACGCACCGCCGACCGCACGATGGAACACCTGTACGGCGACACACCGGTCATCCACCGGGTACGGACCACTCCGCCGTAGCGGGACGGACCGTCCCCGGCCGGTCCCGGGACGCGGGGAGGTCTCGCCGTGCGCACCTCGGGACTGTGGCGCTGCGCCGTGCCAAGCGAAGCGAGCCGCCCCAGGGGGAACCACGGGGGGAACCACGGCGGTTCGGAAAGGGAGACCTCCTCGGAAGCCAATAGGGCAGTGGCCGCCGGCGCGTCATGGTCGTCCGCAAAGTGCTCGCCGCCGCCCTGACCGGGACAGCGGCCCCCCTTCCGTGCCGCAACGTTCGACGCCCGTCCGCCCCGGCCAGTTCCCGAGACGGGCCGGCGTGGAGGCGCACGCCGGGGCACCGGGCGCAGACCCTGATTCAGCCGCGCGGCGGCGCCGTGCTCGCCCGTTCCACGAGGCGTGTCGACAGCTCCGTGCGGGTGCTCTCCGGGCGGTCGCCCTCCATCATGCGGACCAGGAGGCGCAGCGCCGTGGCCGCCATCTCCGACAGGGGCTGGCGGACGGTGGTGAGGGGTGGGCTGGTCCAGCGGGCCTCGGGGAGGTCGTCGAAGCCGATGACGCTCATGTCGTCCGGGACGCGCAGGCCCCGCTCGGCCAGGGCCTCGTACACGCCGAGGGCCATGTGGTCGGAGCAGACGAAGACCGCGGTGGGGGGTTCGGGCAGGTCGAGGAGTTCGAGCATGCGGCGGTGGGCGATGCTCTCGTCGAAGGCGGCGTGACGGACGTACTCGGGACGCTGCCGTATGCCCGCCGCCGCCAGCGCGGAGCGGTAGCCCGCCACCCGCGCCCCGCTGCACATCTTGCGGTGGTGCCCGGCGACGACCGCGATGCGCTCATGGCCCAGCGCGAGCAGGTGCTCGGTGGCCGTCACTCCGCCCTGCCAGTTCGCCGCGCCCACGGAGACCGCGCCCACCGGTGGCTCCACGACCGGGTCGATCAGGATGTAGGGGATGCGGTGCTGGTCCAGCCAGCCGTACTGCGAAGGGGTCAGCTCGGCCAGGTTGAACAGCACTCCGGAGGAGCCGCGCGCGGTGAGCTTGTCCATCCAGCCGCGGTCCGCGCGCCCCGCCCGGGTCCGGGTCAGCCCGGCCGAGACCACCACCTCAAGGCCCGCGTCGTGGGCCGCCGCCTCCACTCCGTGCAGCACCGCCCCCGACCAGGAGGTCTCCAGCGAGTGCACGACCAGGTCGACCATCCCCGATGCCTTCGCCGCGTCGAACCTCGGTCTGCGGACGTAGCCGAGTCTGTCCAGTGCCTCGGTGACCCGGCGACGGGTCTCCGGGGCCACGTCCTCCCGGCCGTTGACCACCTTGGACGCGGTCGGCACCGACACGCCCGCCTCCCGGGCCACGACCGCCAGCGTCGGACCGGCAGCCACGCTCGCACTTCCCGTGCGGACCATCGGGAACCACCTCTCCGGCCCGCCCGAGGGCCATGAAAGTTTCGACCAGCGCGGAAACTGTCAGCGCGAAACAGTAAGCGCTTCCTACCCTAGGTTCGCCCAGTGAAGTGGGGAAGAGGTCGGGCTTCGCAGGTCTTGGTGTTTCCGTCACTTTCGAAACTTCGAACGCGCCGGCGAGCTATCCACAGCTGAGCCGGAACCCGCGGAAGTCAGCCGTGAAGGCCGCGTCGACCAGGTCCACCGCGTGGATTCCGGCCATCGCACCCGTGAACCGCAGCTTGGATCCGTGATCGTCGGAGAGCCGGCTGAAGTCCAGCCCCGGACCGACGGGAGTGCGGACGCGGTCGTCGTCGGTGTCGTCCGTGCCGCGCGCGTACCAGAAACGGGCCACCCCCTCCTCCACGGTCACACCGAGCGTGAACGCGCTTTCCGCGTCGGCGTCCAGCACGGCCACCTGCCGGGTGTTCCCTTCGTCCCGCTCGACCAGGCTGAGCACGGTCCGCCCGCCGCCCCGCCACTGCTGCCCGCGCTGCTCCTCGCCCTCGGGCTCCGCCCAGGTCAGGTCGAGGGCCAGATACGACTCGGTGTTGTACCAGAGCGCCAGCCCGGCGGCGTGCGTGAAGGTGCGCGGCCGCGCCTCCACGACGACCTGCGCCTCCGCCCGGTGCTCGGTGATCCGCTGAGCGAGCAGACTGTGCGCCCACCGCGATTCCGGTCCGTGCCGCCCGCGCAGCCGGATCCAGCCGGGACGTACGGCGGTGTCCGCCCAGGACGGGTCGGGAGCGGCCCGCAGGGAACTCCAGGGCCAGCCCAACGGGTCTTCTGGGTCTTCTGGGGTCGCGAGTTGCTCCGACGGGTACGGATCCGTGGGTACGTCGACCTCGGCCGCGGGGCGCGGAGGCGCGGGCACGTCGCCCCCCGGACGTGTGGGTACGGCGGTCTCGGTCCGTGGGTGCGTGGGTACGGTGCCCTCGTCCTCCGGGTGCGGGTGTGTGGGTACGGTGCCCTCGCCCACCGACCGTGGCTGCGTCGGTACGTCGACCTCGCCCACCGACCGTGGCTGTGTCGGTACGTCGACCTCGACCGCCGGATGCGCACCCCCGTGTCGCATCCTCGGCCAGCCCTCCGCGTTCCACGTCACCGCCTGGATCGCCGTCTCCCGGCCGAGCGGGCAGCGCGGCCCGTCCGGTGTGTGCAGTGGGCGGGCCGCGAGGTGGCTCAACACCCAGCTGTCGTCGGGCAGTTGGACCAGCTCACCGTGTCCTGCCTTCTGCAGCGGCAGCGAGGGATCGTCCCGGGACGTCAGCAACGGACGGTCGTCCAGTTCGTACGGCCCGGTGATCTCCCGGCTGCGGGCCACCAGCACACCGTGCTCGAAACCGGTGCCGCCCTCGGCGAGGACCAGGTAGTACCAGCCGTCCCGCCGGATCAACTTCGGCCCCTCGACGAGCCGTTCGTGCTGAAGCAGCAGGTGTGCGTCACCGACGGGCGCCAGCGTCTCCCGGTCAAGCTCGGTCAGCACGATCCCGGCGAAGCGCCGACCGCCGGGACGATGGTCGTTCTGGAGGTTGAGCAGCCACAGTCGGCCCTCGTCGTGGAAGAGCGCGGGGTCGAAGCCGTGGCTCGCGATCCTGCGCGGTGCCGTCCACTTGCCGGCCGTCTCCGTGGCCGTGGAGACATAGGTGTCCGTGTCGAAGTACGGCGTTCCCACCGAGCGGACGATCGAGTAGACCACCCAGAAGCGCTCGCCGTCCCAGCTCAGGGAGGGCGCCCAGATGCCGCCCGAATCGGGGACGCCCGCAAGGGAGTCGCCCGGGACCGCGCCCTCGACATGCCCCGCGTACTCCCAGTGCGCGAGGTCGCGTGAGCGGTGCAGCGGGATCGTCGGGAACCACTCGAAGGAGCTGGTCGCCACGTAGTACCGGTCACCGACGCGGACCATCGACGGGTCGGGGGCGAAGCCGCGGATCACCGGGTTGTGCAGCAGGGTCACTTGAGGGCCCCGAGGGTGACTCCGGAACGCCAGTAGCGGCGCATCGCGACCATCATGATCGCCATCGGGACGATGGACAGCAGGGCACCGGTGAGGACCAGGCTGGTGAGGTCGACGCCCGACTCCAGGCGCTTGCCGGACCAGTTGTAGAGGCCGATGTTGAGCGTCCAGTTGTTCTCGCCGCGCAGCACGGTCAGCGGCAGGAAGAAGGCGTTCCAGGTGTTCACGAAGGCCAGCAGGAAGACCGTCGCGCCGCCCGTCGTCATCATCCGCAGCACGATGCTGAAGAAGATCCGCAGCTCGCCGGCGCCGTCGATACGGGCCGCTTCGAGGAGTTCGAAGGGGATCGTGGCCTCGGTGTACACCTTGGCGAGGTACACGCTGAACGGGTTGATCAGACAGGGGACCAGCATCGCCCAGGGCGTGTCGACCAGGCCGATCTCCGAGAACAGCAGATACAGCGGCAGCGTGAGCAGCGCGATCGGGATCAGGAAGGAACCGACGACACACGCGAACACCAGGTTGCGGCCCGGGAAGTCGAAGCGCGCGAGACCGTAGCCGGTCGCGAGCGCCAGCAGCGTGCCACCCAGCGAGCCGACACCGGCGTACAGGAACGAGTTGGCGGTCCAGCGCAGGAAGATGCCGTCCTCATAGGTGAACAGCTGATGCAGGTTGTCCCACAGATGCCAGCCGGAGAACCACAGGCCGTTGGACTGGTAGAGCCCGGTGCGGTCCTTGGTGGAGGCGACGATCAGCCACCACACCGGAAACAGGCTGTAGACGCTCGCCAGGGAGAGGCCCACCAGGAGGAACCGCTGCCCGCCCCGTGAACGGGCAGCGGAGTCGGGTGTGTTGAGACGGCGGACGTGCTGCGTCCTGCGAGGGCGTTCCTCGGTGAGCGTCATCAGTCGGCCTCCTTCGAGGTGAACCGGTAGAACAGGAAGGAGGCGACACCGAGGATCAGGGCGAGCAGTACCGAAAGCGCCGCCGCGTAGTGGTAGTTGCCCGCGTTGAACGCCTGGTTGTAGATGATCATGATCGGGGTGAAGGAGTCACTGACCGTCTGCGGGGTGACGTTGCGGAACAGCGCGGGCTCGTTGAAGATCTGCAGCATCTGGATGATCGACAGCATGCCGGTGAGCACCAACGCGCCCCGCACGAACGGGATCTTGATGCTCAGCGCGATCCGCCACTCCGTGGCCCCGTCCAGGCGCGCGGCCTCGAACAGCTCACGGGGTACGCCCTGGAGCGCCGAGTAGATGATGACCATGTTGTAGCCGATGCCGTGCCAGGTCAGCAGGTTGCCGATGGACGGCCACACCATCGAGGGCGCGAAGAAGTTCCAGGAGAACCCGAAGACCTCGCCGAGCGGGGTGAGCGGACCGACATCCGGGCTGTACAGGTTGAGCCACACGATCGCGGCGACCACGCCCGGAATCATGTACGGCACCAGCAGCAGGATCCGGAACCGCCCGGCCGCCTTCGAGGACAGCGCGTCCAGGAGCAGCGCGAGCACCAGACTGACGAGCAGCATGACGGGGATCTGCACACAGGCGAACAGCACGACCCGCAGCACGGAGCCCATGAACGCCGAGTCGGTCAGCCCCTGTTGGTAGTTGTCGAGCCCGGAGAACTCATCGGTCGCGCCGCCGAGCCCCAGCCCGGAGGACTGCGACCGGTACAGCGACTGGTAGACGGCGTACCCGATCGGCAGCAGGTACAGGAAGACGAAGCCGAGCTGGAAGGGCACCGTGAAGGCGGCACCCTTCCAGCGCAGAGAGCGAATCATCAGAAGCAGCCCTCAGCCTCTAGCCCTTGACGCTGATGCCGCGGGACTTCAGGTCGTTGACCGTCCACTCCTGCATGTGGGCGAGGAGCTCGGTCACCGTCTGCTCCTTGCTCACCACCTTGGCCCAGCCGGCCTGCATCTCGGTGAACATGGCGGTCCAGTCGGGCCCGAACGTCCAGTCGGTGGTGACGGTCTTCAGACTGTCCTTCACGATCTGCTGCCCCGCCTGGTAGTTGGACCCGAGCAGCTTCTCGGAGACCGCCTCGGGCACATACGAGTTGCTGTCGGCCAGCGCCGGCATCACGCCGTTGCCGGTCTCCGGGCTCGCCATCGTCTTGACCGCGCCGGTGTTCGTGGACATCCACAGCGCGGCCTCGGCGGCCTGCTCCTGGTTCTTGCAGTCCTTGGTCACCAGGGTCACGCTGCCGGTCAGGTTGGTGCCGGCCGGAGTCTTGGCGGCCTCACCGGCGAAGGCCGGCCAGGGCGACAGCGCCCAGTCGCCGAACGACTTGGTGAAGTTCTGCACCATGCCGGCCATCTGCCAGGTCGAGATCTGCCGGGTGGCGGTCCCGCCGTTGTCGTAGTTGCGCTGCACGGCCGCGTAGTCGGCGAACGACAGCTTGCTGTTGAGGTCGTTGTCGACGATCTCCTGGATCACCTTGGCGGCCTTCAGGGTGCCCGCGTCCTGGAAGTCCACCTTCCAGGAGTTGCCGTCGATGGAGTACCAGTGCGCCCCGGCCTGCATGGCCAGCACCTCAAGCGTGCTCGGGTCCTCACCGGCATAGTTGGTGATCTTGATGCCGTGCTTCTTCAGCACCTTGCCCGCGGCGATGAACTCGTCCCAGGTCGTCGGCGCCTCGATGCCGTACTTCTTGAAGATGTCGGTGCGATAGATGGTGAAGTTCGGCGAGGAGCTGGTGGGAACGCCGTACGACTTCCCCTGCACCTGCGCACTCGCCCACGACCCGGTGTTGAACTTGGCCTTCTCGCCGTCGACGTACTTCGAGATGTCGGCCAGCGCGCCCTGCGCGACCCAACTGGTCACGTACTCGGCGGTGTTCTGCACCAGACAGGGCGCGTTGCCCGCCTTCACCGCGTTGGTCAACTGCTTCTGCATGGTCAACTGGTCGGTGACCTTCGTGTACTTCAGCTGGATGTCCTTGTGCGAGGCGTTGAACGCCTTGACGACGGCATCCTGGCCGTTGGCCCAGCCCCAGAAGGGGAGGGTGACCGGGCCCGACGACTGCGGGTCGCCGGAGTCGGACCCGCCGCACGCGGTGAGCAGACCTGACAGCGCGAGTCCCGCAACGGCGGCGCGGGCGACCTTTCTCCGGGGGCTGCTGAAGTTCATCTGACCGTGTTCCTTCGCGAAGTAGGGCGTCTCGGAGAGGAGAGGGGGGCGGCGGCTCGGTGTCGGACCGGAAACGGCGGCCGGAAGTTCATCGGCTCGCGGTTGTGGGGGTCGGCGCAGCAGAAGCTGTAGTAACCGGTTGCTGGGACGTTAGGCCGACGGTCCTGTGGTTAGCAAGAGGTAGACGGCAATTTGTTACGCCGCTTTGTCCGTGAGGTTAGGACCGAGTGCGCGCCGCATGACGTCCCGGGATTGACGTACTGCCAGCTCAGAGAGCTCTTGGCGGGACGGAGACACGGCCCGGCCGAGCCGCTTCTCCGGCTCGCCCCGATCCGGATGGCTTACGAGAAACCGTTTACGAAACGATCTCTTTCCTCTTCCCGCTAGCGGGGTTGGGCGGGCGGCCGCACGGAGTTCCGTACGACGACATGGGTGCCCAGCACCAGATGGTCCCCGTCAGCCCCCCTGCGCCGGGTTCCGCCCCCTTCGCGGCGATCGGCGACGGCACGCAGGGCGACCCGGCCCATCTCCTCGTAGGGCACGTGGACGGTGGTGAGCTGGGGGGTGAGCTGGGAGGCGAGCGGGATGTCGTCGTACCCGACGATCGACACGTCCTCGGGCACCCGTAGCCCGGCCGCGCGCAGGGCCTGCATGGCGCCGGCCGCGACGACGTCCGTGCCGGCGAGGACGGCGGTGAAACCGAGCCCGTCGCGCAGGCACTCCTCGACGGCCTCGTACCCGTGCTCGTAGTCGTAGGGCCCGTGGCGCACCATGCCGGCCTCGAACGGCACGCCGTACGCCTCGAAGGCCCGCCGCGCCCCCTCCAACCGCCCTTGGGCGGTGGTGAGTTCGGAGTGCCCCGGCAACACGAGCACTTTCCGGTGCCCGGCCGACAACAGATGGCTGGCCATCGCGTAGGCGCCGCCCTCGTTGTCGTAGTCGACCGTGGTGGCCGGTACGTCGCCTTCGAGCGGAGGCCGGCCGACGAGCACGAGATGCGACCCGGCGGCGTCCAGGGAACGGGCGAACCTGGCCATGCGCAGCTGGTACTCGTCGTAGTCGTAGGCGCCGCCGAGCAGCACCACGGCCGCGACCCCCTGCTGGCGCATGAGGTTGACGAGGGTGAGCTCCCGCTCCGGATCGTCCCCGGTGGTTCCCACCAACGACAGCCATCCCCTGAGCGTGGCGGCCCCCTCAACACCCTTGGCCACGTGGGCGAACGCCGCACCGGTGATGTTGTTGATGAGGATCGCGACGGTGGGCGTACCCCCGCCGGCCAGCGACCGGGCATGGGCGTTGGTGACGTAGTCCAGGTCACGAACGACCTTCATCACCTTGCGGCGCAGGTCCTCGGAGACCGGATAGTTCCCGGACAGCACCCGCGAAACGCTGGCCACGGACACCCCGGCCCGCTCCGCCACGTCCCGGATGGTGGCCCGTCCGACGTCCCCGGACGCCTTGCGCTGACTCACCCTTGCGGCTCCTTAGCGATAGTGCCCCGGCCCCACAGGACCCAGGGTTCGGAAACCGTATCCCATTGTTACTCCGGCCCTGGTCGGGCGGTGCGAGCCTCAAAGGGTCGGCGAGCGCCCACCAGTTTCCACCGCACTCAGGACACCGGCAGGAGCCCGGCGGCAGGCGAACCGGTCGCGGGGCAGGCGAACCCCGGTCGCGGAGCAGGCGAACCAGTCGCCCCCACGGAACCCCGCAATCCGCATCACCTCAAGCCACCCGAGCCATGTCCGCGTACCGCACCTCATGCACCAACCCCTCCCCGGCCCCCACCCGCTCCAGCTCCTCCACCACGATCCGCCCGAGCCGCTCCAGCTCGTTCCCGAGCGACCCGGCGATATGAGGTGTGAGAAACACGTTCGGCAGTCGGTACAGCGGTGACTCCGAAGGCAGCGGTTCGGGCTCGGTCACATCGAGCACCGCACGCAGTCGCCCGGAAACCAGCTCGGCGGTCAGCGCGTCGGGGTCGACGAGCGCCCCCCGTGACGTGTTGATGAGCACGCCCCCGTCCCGGATCAGCCCGAGTCGCGCCCCGTCCAGCATCCGGTAGGTCTCCGGAATGTCGGGCGCGTGCAGCGACACGATGTCGCTGCGCCGCAACAGGTCCTCCAGCGACGTCGGTTCGGCCCCCAGCGCGGTCGCCTCCGCGGGACTGACGTACGGGTCGTGCAACAGCACGGTGAAGTCGAAGGGCCGCAGCAGCTCCAGCAACCGCCGGCCCACCCGGGACGCCCCGATGACCCCGATCCGCCGCCCCGCGTTCCCCGTGTCCGCGGTCTCCGCCGGAGCCGGATACACGTGGCCGACCCGGAACCGCTCCCGGTGATCGAACGCGTCCTTCCCGCACAGCAGGATCATCGCGAGGGTGTACTCCGCGACCGGCAGGGCATTGCCGGTGACCGCGCTGGAGACGGCGATCCCGCGTTTCCACAGCTCTTCGCCGACCAGTGGGCGGACGGAGCCCGCGGCGTGCAGGACGGTGCGCAGTCGGGGGGCCGCGGTGAGGACGCCGGCGTCGAGGCGGGGGCAGCCCCAGCCGGTGATCAGGACCTCGGCGCGGGCCAGGGCGTCCGCCGCGGCGGGGTCGGTGAAGTCCTGGACGACGAGCGCGGGATCGAGGTCGGCCGCCTCGCTCAGCCGGGTCATCAGGGGTGGGGGGAAGAGCAGGGGGAGGTGCACGGGATCCATCGCGAACACGGCCCTGGGTGGCTGAGGGCTGGGCATGTCACTCCTGACGCACTGGTAGAAACGGTTTCTGAAAACGCCTTCTACAGCAGATCTACCGTAGGTCTGAGGTCGAGGGGTGGTCAATCGGTGAACGGGTGGATCAAACAACCGGTTTCCATCCGCCCTCGGTGTCGGCGAGGTTACACAGTCTTTTCGAAAACCCGTCAATGGTCTTGACGCCGTTTCCGGACAGGG
Source organism: Streptomyces sp. NPDC019531 (assembly GCF_044903305.1). Lineage (NCBI taxonomy): Bacteria > Bacillati > Actinomycetota > Actinomycetes > Kitasatosporales > Streptomycetaceae > Streptomyces > Streptomyces sp. NPDC019531. The sequence goes on from NZ_JBJDQL010000014.1 coordinate 31,770, forward strand.
CAGAAGCTCTGCCCCAACGCAGCAACCGGTTGTCTTCCTGTCTTCCTGTCTTCCGGTTGCCGCGTTTCCATGACCGGACAGAGCAGGAGGTGGGTGTGTCGTGGACCAACATGCCGGTGCCGCGGCGGGGGCGGCAACGCTGAGCGGTCGCGCGATGAAGGTGTCGAGCGCGGTCGGCGTCGCCGGCGAGACCGTCACGGTGATGGCCGACGTCGACGACATCTCCGTGGACCTGATCAAGCAGGCGCAGACCGACATCGGTCGTCCCGATCCTGCTGATCTTCCTCGTCGCCCAGCGCGGCTTCGTCGCCGGCATGTCGACGACCGGTCTCAACCAGCCGTCCCCCCTCATCTGTTCGCAAGGAGCCACGCATGAACCCGCCCTTGTCCCGCCGTACGGCCATCCAGGCGGCCGGCGCCACCGCGCTCGCCGCGGGTCTGACCAACCTGACGGCCACGGCAGCACGGGCCGACGACACCGCCGCCGCTGCCGCACCGAAGCTGGTGACCTACCCCCGCCCCTCCGGGATGCCGACCAACACCAGCTTCCGGGTCCGCGTCCGTACCGCCCCCGATGGCGAGTGGCAGACCCTGGACATCTGGCGGCCCCAGCTGGGCGAGATCAACCCGACCACCGGCTCCAGCAAGACCTACGACTCCTCGCTGGCGTACTTCGACTTCCAGGGCTCCGTCGAGGTCGAGGTCACCTACCTCAAGGGCGGCACCAGCAAGGTCAGGGTGCGACCGGACTCGTACGGCATCACCCCCGAAGTCGGCGGCGACACCCTGGTGTTCACGCTCGACCAGCCGCGCAACGTCGTCGTCCAGATCAACGACGACATCTTCGACTGTCTCCACCTGTTCGCCCGCGCCATCGACAAGAAGCGGCCGGCCGAGGACGACCCGAACGTCCTCTACTACGGCCCCGGCGTCCACACCACCGCCGACGGCAACCTGCTCGTCCCCTCCGGCAAGACCGTGTACCTCGACGGCGGAGCCGTCCTCAAGGCCACCGTGATCTTCCGGAACGTCGAGCACGCCGGGATCGCCGGACGCGGTGTGCTCGCCGGGACCGTGGCCGGCGGTGCCCTCGTGGAGAACTCGCGGAACATCTCCATCGGCGCGGTCACCGTGCTCAACCCCAACGGCTACGCGGTCCAGTTGGGCGAGGCCACCGGTGTCACCATCAAGGGCCTCGGCTCCTTCAGCTCCAAGGGCTGGGGCGACGGCATCGACGTCTTCTGCTCCAGCGACGTCGTCATCGACGGCGTCTTCATGCGCAACTCGGACGACTGCATCGCCATCTACACCCACCGCTGGGACTACTACGGCGACACCACCAACGTCACCGTCCGCAACTCCACCCTCTGGGCGGACGTCGCCCACCCCATCAACGTCGGCACGCACGGCAACACCGACAACCCCGAGGTCCTGAAGAAGCTCACCTTCAAGAACCTCGACATCCTCGACCACCGCGAACCGCAGATGAACTACCAGGGCTGCATCGCCCTCAACCCCGGCGACTCCAACCTGATCAAGAACGTCCGCATCGAGGACGTCCGGATCGAGGACTTCCGCTGGGGCCAGGTCATCTACATGAAGGTCATGTACAACACGAAGTACAACACCTCGGTCGGCCGCGGCATCCAGGACGTCTACGTCAAGAACCTCAGCTACACGGGCACGAACGCCGAGCCCTCGCTCTTCCTCGGCTACGACGCCGACCACGCCATCAAGGACGTCACCTTCGAGAACCTGGTGATCAACGGGCTGGTCGTCGCCGACTCGATGAAGAAGCCGAGCTGGTACTACACCACCGACACGATCCAGTGGATCTCCAACGAGCACGTGACCAACCTGAAGTTCATCACCACTGCCGAGGCCGAGGCGGTCGCCACATCATGAGCACCATGCCCCCGCGAACCATCGCTCCGAGCCGTCGTGGCTTCCTCGGCGGCACAGCGGCCCTGCTGCTGGTGGCGGGTGCGAGCGGACTGCTCGCACCCGGCACCGCCCGGGCCACCGACCAGAAATCCGGCAGCCGCGCCTTCGCGCACCCCGGCCTGCTGCACAGCGCCGCGGACCTCGCGCGCATGAAGGACGCGGTCGCCGCCAAGCAATCCCCCGTCTACGACGGCTACTTGGCGTTCGCGGCCCATGCGCGCTCGAAGTCGACGTACACCGTCCAGAACACCGGACAGATCACCTCCTGGGGCCGTGGCCCCTCCAACTTCATGAACCAGGCCGTCGCCGACTCGGCCGCCGCCTACCAGAACGCCCTGATGTGGGCCGTCACCGGCGACCGCGCCAACGCCGACAAGGCCCGCGACATCCTCAACGCCTGGTCGGCCTCCCTGACCATGGTCACTGGTGCCGACGGCCCCCTCGGCGCGGGCCTCCAGGCCTTCAAGTTCGTCAACGCGGCCGAACTGCTCCGCCACACCGGCTACGACGGCTGGACGGACGCGGACATCGCCCGCTGCGAGCGCTCCTTCCTGGACGTCTGGTATCCGGCCGTCTCCGGCTACATGCTCTACGCCAACGGCAACTGGGACCTGACGGCCATGCAGACCATCCTGGCCATCGGGGTGTTCTGCGAGGAGCCGACCCTCTTCGAGGACGCGCTGCGGTTCGCCGCGGCGGGCGCGGGCAACGGCTCCATCGCGCACCGGATCGTCACCGACGCGGGCCAGGGCCAGGAGGCCGGCCGCGACCAGGGGCACGAGCAGCTCGCGTTGGGGATGACCGGGGACATCGCGCAGGTCGCCTGGAACCAGGGCGTCGACCTGTGGGGCTACGACGACAACCGTATTCTCGCCAACTTCGAGTACGCGGCCCGCTACAACCTCGGCAACGACGTCCCCTTCACCCCCGACCTCGACCGCACCGGCAAGTACATCAAGACGGCCGTCTCCGCGATCAGCCGCGGCAACATCCCGCCGGTCTACGAGATGGCCTACGCCCACTACGCCGGCGTCCGCGGCCTCGACACCCCGTACACCAAGGCGACCGTCTTCCGAGGTACCGGGGGCGCCCGGGTCGTCGAGGGCAGCAACGACGACGTGCCCAGCTGGGGGACCTTCGCCTACGCGACCACGACAGCGTCCTCGGAGACCGTGCCGACCCCTCCGGCGGGGATCACGGCGGCCGGGGACCGCACCCGGGTCACCGTGAACTGGCTGCCGTCCACCTGGGCCACCGGCTATACGGTCCGTCGTGCCACCCGGCCCGAGGGGCCCTACGAGGAGATCGCCACCGGCGTCGGCAAGCCGACGTACACGGACGACCGGGTGCGCCCGGGGCGGACGTACCACTACACCGTCACCGCCACCAACTCCCGGGGCAGCAGCGACGATTCGGCCCTTTGCTCGGCGACCGCCGGTCTCCCCGAGCCCTGGTCGACCCAGGACATCGGGGACGTCAGGATCCCCGGCTCGGCGGTCTTCGACGGCGAGCGCTTCGTGCTGGAGGCGTCCGGCACCGACGACACCCACCGGCTCGTGCATCTGCCCCTGCGTGGCGACGGCACGGTGACCGCGCGGATCGTGTGGCCGCTGAGCTCGCAGTACTCCAAGATCGGCGTCAGTGTGCGGGCATCCCTGGACGCGGACGCGGCGCACGCGGCCATGGTGATCCAGGGGCTGCCGCTGCACACCTGGAGCGGGGTCTTCTCGACGCGGCCGACCACGGGGGCCGCCGTCTCCGGGACCGGCAGCACACCCGTACCGCCCTCGCAGCAGACGGCGATCACCACGAGTGCGGCCTTCCCGATCTCCAGCCTCGGCGTGCTGCCGGAGTCGGCGACTCCGCTGGAGGCGCCCTACGTCGAGGCCGCGGGTGACGGCTACCGGCTGCGCACGCCCTACTGGGTGCGGCTGACCCGGCGCGGCCGTCGCTGCACCGGGGCGATCTCCCCGGACGGCATTCGCTGGACCGAAGTCGGCTCCGCCGAGGTCGAGTTGGGGCGCACCGCATACGCGGGCCTGCTCCTCACCTCCTGCCTGGGCGTCGACAAGGACTACGCCGAGACCGGCACCGGCGCCTTCGACAACGTCACCGTGACCTCCGCGTCCGGCGACGAGATCTGGTCGGTGCCCCACCCTGCCCGTACCGCCGGCGACTTGAGCGCGGTGAGCGGTGCCGACGCCGTCGAGCTGGCCTGGACCGACCCGGACCTCTCGGCCCGGTACAAGGTGCTGCGCGCCACCGATGCCGACGGCCCGTACCTCACCCTGGCGACCGGAGTCGGCCCGGTGGGGTCCGGCACCCGCATCCAGTACGCGGATGCCACGGGTGTGCCCGGGACGACCTACCACTACGCCGTCGCCAAGACCAACACCACCGGACGCGGACCGCTCTCGGAGCCGGCCGCCGCGCAGATGCCCACCCCGTCCGTACCGCAACTCACCTCCGCCGCCAAAGCGTTCGCCAACAAGGGGGTCGCGTTCCGGCACGTCCTGCGCGCCTCGCACGAGCCGGTCCGCTTCACCGCCACCGGCCTCCCCGACGGCCTCCGCGTCGACAAGCGCACCGGCCTCATCCACGGAACCCCGCGCGAGACCGGCGAGTTCACCGTCACCACCACCGCCGGCAACGCGGCGGGCGACGGCGCCGCAAGCCTCACCCTCACGGTGGGCACACCCCCGCCGTCCCCGTGGACGTACGGCGACCTCGGCGACGTGGTCCTCGACGACCGCGCCTTCGGGACCCTGGGTGTGGCCGCGATCCTCACCCCCGGCAGCACCGCCCACGATGACGGGACCTTCGTGGTGCGCGGTGCCGGAGTGGATCTCACCGCCAACAACCAGGGGATGACAGGGCAGTTCGTACGGCAGCCCGTCACCGGTGACTGCCAGGTCACCGCCCGCCTCGTCTCCCGTACCGGAGCCACCGCCGACCGTGTCGGACTGCTGATGGCCAAGTCGCTGTCGCCGTTCGACCAGGCGGCCGGGGCGATCGTCACCGGCGGCACCACCGCACAGCTCATGCTGCGCAAGACCGTCGCCGCTGGCTCCGCCTTCACCGGCAGCGGCGCCGTCCAACTCCCCACACTCCTGCGGCTGAGGCGCACCGGGACCGCCTTCACCGCAGCCGTCTCCACCGACGACGGCGCCACCTGGACCGACCTCGCCTCCGGCGAGATCCCCGGCTTCGGTGACGCCCCCTACTACGTGGGTCTGGTGGTCTGCTCCCGCAGTCCGCTGGCCCTCGGCACCACCACCTTCGACGAGGTGAGCATCATCCCCATCTGATTCCCCCCACGGAACGGAGATGCACCGAATGAGCCGCACTTCCCCCCACCAGCACCTCCAGCACGCCGAGTTGAGCCGCCGCGGTCTCCTCAGGACCGCCGGCGGTCTCGGCGCCGCGCTCGCTCTCGGCAGCGGTGCCTTCGCCGCCGGCACGGCGGACGCGGCGCCCTCGACCTGGACCCACCCCGGGATGCTCCACAATGCCGGGGACATCAACCGGGCCAAGGTCAGGGTCGCCGCGGGCAACGACCCCTGGCTCTCCGGCTGGAACAAGCTGGTCGCCAACTCCCATTCCCAGTCCACCTGGACCAACCGGGCCACGGCGACCATCATCCGCGGCGGCACCGGAGAGAACTACTCGCTGCTCTACAACGACATCGCGGCCGCCTACCAGAACGCCCTGCGCTGGAAGGTCGGCGGCACCGAGGCCAACGCCGTCTGCGCGGCGAACATCCTCAACGCCTGGTCGACCACGCTCACCACGGTCACCGGCAACGCGGACCGCTTCCTCGCGGCCGGCATCTACGGCTGGCAGTTCGCCAACGCCTGCGAACTCATGCGGGACTACGGCGGCTTCGACCTCGCCGCCGCCCAGGACATGATGGCGAGGGTCTTCTACCCGCTCAACAACGACTTCCTGACCCACCACAACGGCGCCTGCATCACCAACTACTGGGCCAACTGGGACCTGTGCAACATGGCCTCGATCCTGGCCATCGGCATCCTCAACGAGGACAGCGCCAAGTACGACCAGGCCGTCACCTACTTCAAGTCCGGCGCGGGCAACGGCTCCATCGCACACGCGGTGCCCTACCTGTACACCGACTCCGACGGCTATGCCCTCGGTCAGTGGCAGGAGTCCGGCCGCGACCAGGGTCACACCGTCATGGGCATGGGCCAGATGGGCGCCGTGTGCGAGATGGCCTGGAACCAGGGCGACGACCTCTACTCTTACGACAGCCGCCGCTTCATGAAGGCCGCCCAGTACGTCGCGAAGTACAACCTCGGCAGTGACGTCCCCTTCACCACCTACAACTGGGGCACGGGCACGACGTGCGCCGCCTCCTCCCAGACCGTGATCTCCTCCGCCTCCCGCGGCCAGGTCCGTCCCGTCTGGGCGATGCTCCACTTCCACTACAACCGGCGCCTGTACCTGGACGACAAGTACATCTCGCAGATGTACTACGACCTTGTCGCCCCCGAGGGAGGAGGCGGCGACTACGGCACCACCAGCGGCGGCTTCGACCAGCTGGGCTTCGGCACGCTGATGTACGCCAAATAGCCCTGAACCCCGCTCGTGCACCGGAATACCCGGAGCGACTGTGGTGCTCTGGTGATAGCGGTGCACGAGCGCGGCGAAGGGCTGGTGGGCGGATGACGGCAGACCAGGCGAATCCCGTGGCCAGGACGCCCGACGGGGACCCCGTGGCGGGGACGCCGTACGGCGCGGTACGCGGCAGGTACGAGCGGGGCGTGGCGGTGTTCCGTGGCATCCCGTACGCGGCACCCCCGGTCGGTGCCCTGCGCTTCCGGCCGCCCGTGCCCCCGGAGGCCTGGGACGGGGTGCGCGAGGCGGTCGACTTTGGGCCGACGGCGCCGAAACCGCCGTACTCCGACGCCTTCGCGCAGTATCTGTCCGACCCGGTGGTGCCCGGCGACGACTACCTCAATCTCAACGTGTGGACACCGCAGCCCGGCCCCGGTGGCCGCCTCCCGGTCCTGGTGTGGCTGCACGGCGGCGCCCTGACCAGGGGCTCGTCCGCGGTGCCCGTGTACGACGGGCATGCCTTCGCCCGGGACGGCGTCGTGTTCGTCTCGGTCAACTACCGCCTCGGCGTCGAGGGCTACGGCCTCTTCCCGGACACCCCCGCCAACCCCGGCCTGCGCGACCAGCTCGCCGCTCTGCACTGGGTCCACGAGTCCATCGAGGCCTTCGGCGGCGACCCCGGCCGTATCACCGTGGCGGGGCAGTCGGCCGGCGCGATCAGCGTCGGCGCCCTGCTGGCCGCCCCGCAGGCCCAGGGCCTGTTCCGGCGCGCGGTCCTGCAGAGCGGGCCGCCCGAGGCGAGCGACCGCGACAAGGTACGGCGGATGGTGCGCCGGATGGCCACCCGGCTGAAGATCCCCGCCACCGCGGCGGCCTTCGCCGACGTCGACCGGGACCTCCTGCTGCGCACCCAGGCCGAGGTCGGCCGGCTGAGCAGCCCGGTCCTGGGCGGTCCCGCCTTCGGGATCGTGGTCGACGGCGACCTCGTACCCCGCGACCCCCTGGAGGCGCTGGTCGAGGGCTCAGTGGCGCGCGGGGTCGACCTGATGCTGGGCTGGACCAGCGACGAGTACCGCCTCTGGCTCGTCCCCGGCGGTCTCCTGGAGCGCGTGGACCGGCTCGGACCGGTCGCCCTCGCCGGTGCCATGGCCCGCTGCCACTGCGGCTCCGAGGTGGTCCGCGGCTACCGCGCCCTGCACCCCGAGGCCGGCACCGCAGAGACTGTCGGCCAGATGGTCACCGACCACCTGCTGCGCATCCCCCTGCACCGTCTGGCGGAGGCCCGGCCGGGCACGTCGTACGTCTACGAGTTCGCCTGGCCCTCGAACCTCCCGGGCCTCGGCGCCTGCCACGCCCTTGAGCTCGGCTTCGTCTTCGACACCGGGGAGACCCCCGAGTCGGCCAAGCTCGCCGGCGAGGGCGCCCCGACCGAGCTGGCCGACGCCATGCACGGGGCGTGGGTGCGCTTCGCCGCCGACGGCGACCCCGGCTGGCAGCCCTGGGACGCCACACATCCGGTCCAGATCTTCGGCAAGGGCGACCCCTACCTCGCATCCGGCCCCCGGGACGGTGATTTCGCGGTGTGGACCGCCGACACGACCACGGCCGAGAGCGCGCCCGTGTCGGAACCGGCGGAAGGCTGGCCGGGGCGGACGGCGGAGCTGCGGTCGGTGGTACGACGGCTGCGGCGCACGGGATTGGCGCGGCGGCACTGAGATCTGGCCGCCGCGCGGGCCGGGGCAGGCCGCCCGTGCGGGGCCGTCCGTCTCAGGTTCCGGTCGGTGTGACCGAATCCCGGACCACCACGTGGGTGCCCAGCAGAAGGTGCTCGGCCGGGTCCTCCGCCGTACGGCCCAGCGCGGTGCGTACGGCGAGGCGGCCCAGTTCCTCGTAGGGCACGTGGACCGTCGTGAGCGCCGGGTGCAGGTCACGGGCGAAGGGGATGTCGTCGTAGCCGGCCAGGGACACCTCCCCGGGCACGTCGATGCCGGCCTCGTGGAGGGCGGTGAGGGCACCCGCGGCGACCATGTCCGTGGCGGCGACCACGGCCGTGAACTCCACGCCGTCCTTCAGGGCCCGGCGCACCAGACGGTGGCCGGAGTCACGGGTGAAGTCGCCGTTCAGAAGCAACGCGGGGTCGGGGTCAAGGCCGCGGGCGCGGTGCGCTGCGAGATAGCCGCGCTCACGGCCCTGCGCGGTGGTGTGGTCGGCCTTGCCGCCGAGGAACAGCACCCGACGGTGGCCCTGGGACAGGACGTGGGCCACGAGGGCGTAGGCGCCGCCCTCGTTGTCGTACTCGATGACCGTGACGGGCGCGCCGGGGCCCAGCGGCGGTCTGCCGCACAGCACCAGCCGGGACCCCGCCGACGCCAGCGAGTCGGCCATACGGCGGGTCCGCTCGCGGTACTCGACGGTGTCGGCGGCGCCGCCCACCAGGATCACGGTGGCCGCGCGCTGGGCCCGCATCATCTCCACGAACTCCAGTTCGTGCTCGACGTCGCCCTCCGTGCTGCACACCAGACACAGATGTCCGAGCCGGGTCGCCTCACGCTCCACACCGTGTGCCATCAGCGCGAACGACGGTCCGGTGATGTCCTCAAGGACGAACGCGAGGGTGGGTGTGCCGACGCCCGCGATCGCCTTCGCGCGCGCGTCCGCGACGTAGTCCATCTCCCGCACGGCCCGCATCACACGCGTGCGTGTCGCCGCGCTCACCGGATACACCCCACCGAGCACCCGCGACACGGTCGACGCGGACACCCCGGCCCGCGCCGCCACATCCCGGATCGTGCTCCGGCTCGTGTCCTCACTCTTCCTGGTCATCCCTGATCGCCCCCCTCCGGAACAGCGGCAACACCGATGGAAACCGGTTCCCGAGCGGAGGCTAGCAGGGCGAAGGGGCCGAGGCCATGGGGCGGGTAGCGCCCCCCAGGGGCGCGGGGAACCGCGCGAGCAACCACAACGAAAAGCGCGGCCGCAAGCCATCAACAGCCCTACGGAGAACAGACGCACCGTTCTTCCCTCAGCGCAGCGCCTCCGCGATGCCCGAGATCGCCTCTGGCCCCACCCGGCAGCACCCTCCGACCAGCCGTGCCCCGGCCTCCTGCCAGCCGCGAACCTCCTCCGGGGCGAACGACGAACTGCCCTCCCACGCGCGCGTGCCCGCGTTCCAGGACTCCCCGCTGTTGGGATAGACGACGACCGGCTTGCCGGTCACCCGCGCGGCGGTCTCGATCGCGGGGGCCGCATCCCCGGGGACGCAGCAGTTGACGCCGACCGCGATGACCTCGTCCGCGTCGGCGGCCAGGGCGAAGGCCTCCTCCAGGGGCTGCCCCGCACGGGTGCGGTCCCCCGCGACGGAGTAGGAGAGCCAGGCCGGGACGCCGAGACCGCGGACCGCCCGCAGCAGCGCCTCCGCCTCGTCGGTGTCCGGGACGGTCTCCAGCGCCAGCACGTCGGGCCCGGCCGCCGCCAGGACTTCCAGCCGGGGCCGGTGGAAGGCCTCCAGCTCGGCCACGCTCAGCCCGTACCGGCCCCGGTACTCCGAGCCGTCCGCGAGCATCGCGCCGTACGGCCCCGCCGAGGCGGCCACGTACAGCGGTCGCCGGACCCCCTTCGCCGCTGCCTGCCGCGTCGCCTCCAGTGCCAACTCGACGCTCAGGGCGAGGAGTTCAGCCGCCCTCTCGCGCTCGATCCCGCGCTTCGCGAACCCCTCGAACGTGGCCTGGTAGCTGGACGTGATCGCCACGTCCGCGCCCGCCTCGTAGTACGCGAGATGCGCCTCGGTGATCGCCTCGGGCCGCTCCGCGAGCAGCCGCGCCGACCACAGCTCGTCGCTCAGGTCGTGGCCCGCGGACTCCAGCTGGTTGGACATGCCGCCGTCGAGGACGACAGGACCGGCCGCGAGGGCCTCGGCGAAGGCGATGGGGTGGGCGGCAGGGGCTTCAGGGATGTCGCTGGTCATGCCTCGACGCTAGTCGACGGGTCGCGAGACGGCCGTATCCGTCCGCTGCGCGAACACCATGCCCACCATGCGGGACTACCCTCTGCGCATGACCGACTTTGACATCGACGTCGTGTCCTCCGAGGTCGTCGAGGTCCTCGGCCCCGGCACCGGGGTGGCCTTCCTCTCCTCACTCACCCACAACTCCCTCAACGGCGTCACCGCCGGAGTCTGGAGCGTCACCGCGGACGAGCGCACGGCCGTGCTCAAGGTCCTCACCCGCACCAAGGATTCCGCCGACCACTGGGCCGCCTCCGACGACCCCCGGCACTGGAACTACTGGCGGCGCGAGGCGGACGTCCACACCTCGGGGCTCGCCCAGGCCTGGGAGCCGTACGGCATCCGCGCACCCCGCCTGCTCGCGTGCGTCGAGCGGGCGGACGGAGACGTGGCGCTGTGGCTGGAGACGGTCCGGGGCAAGGCGGCCCAGCGCTGGTCGATCGACGCGCACGTACGGCACGCCCACCGGATGGGGCTGGCCCAGGGCGCCGTCGGCGCATGTGACGAACCCTGGCTGTCCCGGCGCTTCCTGCGGGAGTACATCGGCGCCAAGACCCTCGGCCTGGAGCTCCTCGACGACGACGAGGCCTGGCAACAGCCCCTGGTCCGCGATCACTTCCCCGCCGGGCTGCGGCACGACATGGTCCGTCTCCACCACGACCGCGAGTGGTTCCTGCAGATCATGGAGTCCCTGCCGCGTGCCTTGTGCCACCTCGACCATTGGCCGGCGAACGTCCGCGCCGACGGAGCGAACAGCGTGATGTTCGACTGGGCGTTCGCGGGCGACGGCGCGCTCGGGGAGGACCTCGGCAACTACCTCCCCGACTCGGTCTTCGACCTGTTCGTCCCCGCCGCCCGGTTGCCCCGGTTCGCGGCGGCGGCCTATCACGCCTATCTGGAGGGTCTGCGGGCGAGCGGGTGGCAGGGGGACGAGCGGTTCGTACGGCTCGGAGTGTGCGCGTCGGCCGTCAAGTACGACTGGCTCACCGGGCTGATGCTGGCGCGTGCAGGGGAGGAACGGCAGCTGCACTACGGGGGTGAGCGGGAGGTTTCGGCGGAACTCCGGTACCGGGAGCGGGGGTTGGCCCTGGAGTTCCTCGCCGGGTGGGCGGCCGAGGCGCGTGCGCTGGCACCCCGGTTGGGCTTCCCGAAGGCCCCGAGCGACAGATGAACGGGGTGTGCAGTCCCACCCAGGGGCGCGGGGAACTGCGTGACGAGCCACGACGGCGCCGCAGACGGCCGCGCTCAAGGGGCGGGCGTGCCCCTTCCCTAGCCGCGCGCCGCATGCCGTCCACCGCGCCTCTTACCGGCCCTGCGCAGGGTCGGCGGCACCACCAGCCCACCCAGCAGCCCGAGCGCCAGCACATACGGCCACCACCCCAACCCCTCGGCCACCGCACCCGTCGTGTGCGGTGCCGCAGCCGCCGTCCCCGGCGACGACGACGTGTCCGCGCGCACACCAGGCGATGCGCTCGCCGTGACCGCCGTCAGTACGACGTCGTTGCCGTCCCCGCCCCGGTAGCTGATTTGGTACGTCGTGTCGGCCAGTTTGAGCCGCGTGCCCTCCTTGAGGCCCTTGAAGCCGCCCGTGGTCTTCGAAGTGCCCTTGTGGTTCAGCACGGTGATCCTGCGGGCGGGGTCGGTCCCGGCTGCCGAGAGGTCGAGGTCACCGGCCAGCCGTACCGGCCCCGACACTGTCAACGGACTGTCTCCCAGGACCAGTTCCCCCTTGGCGTGCTGCGTGTAGCCGCCGGACACGGTGAGACCGCCCGCGACCACACCGTCATTGGTGACCGCCCCCTTCACCGTGCCCTTGCCGGACAGCGAGGAGGCCACCCGCAGACCCGCCGTCCCCACGTCCAGCCGTGCCGCCGCCGAGGTGAGCCGAATCGCCTTGCTGCGAGCGAGAGTTGCCCCACCCCGCAGGGCCAGCGTGCCCTTCTTGACCGTTGTCGTCCCCGTGTACGTGATCGCCCCGCCGGTCAGTGTCGTCGTCGCCGCGCCCGCCTGCGTGAGGGAGCCGCTGCCGCTGATCCGCGGCAGGGTCAGGGACTTGCTCGTGTTGCTGAGGACGAGCGAGCCGTTGTTCACGACCTTGTAGAGGCTGCCTCCGGTGTAAAGCCCGCCGTCACCGCCGGACTTGCCGCTGCCGAGGCGGAGCACCGCGCCCTTCTCGACCGTCGTGGCGCCGTCGTAGTACTGGACGGCCGCGAAGGTGACGTCGTTGCCCTTCGTCCCCTTGATGACGATGTCACCCGCGCCGGGCGCGGACAGGGTGTCGTGGTACCGGCCGCCACCGATCGGGGCGCCGAGCGTCACGGGACCGTTGTAGTCGAAGGTGAGCCTCGACCGCTCACTCGCCGCCAGCAGGTTGATGTACACCGTCTTCGCCGTGCCCGGCATGAAGACCCGGTTCGTCGTCCCGTCGCCCCACTGGACGTTCGCGCCCTTGATGTTGGTGCCGCGCTTGTTGACGTTCTTGGCGGCGGGCGTCCAGTTCAGGGCGGGGTCGCTGAGCGAGGGGTCGGTGTCGCCGCCCTGGTCCGACCAGCTGTACTGACCTGTGAGGATCACCTTGCTGCCCGGCCGGGACTGGACGTTGATGTCGCTGCCGTACTCGCGCTGGTAGAAGTCCATCCGCTGGGTGACGGTCCGGCCCAGCGGGGTGTCCACGGTCCAGGTGCCCTGGTTGAGGACCTTGCGCAGGTTGGGCAACGAGGTCGCGTACTCGGGCCGCCCGGCGTTGGCCTGCGTACCGTTGTCGATCACACCGGAGAACGATCCGGACGTCAGGTCCCAGGTGCCCCAGAGGAAGCGCGGCTGGGTGATCAGGCCGGAGCCGCTGACTGCGCCCAGGTTGTAGGCGCTCTTGAGGGACAGCCGCAGGGTGCCGTCGACCCGGATGTTGTCCTGGTTCAGCCGGAACGCCGGTGTGCCGTACGGGAAGTGGCCGATCAGGCCCGTGGTGCCGCCGTTGCCGTACTGGAGGGTCGCCCCGCGCTCGACCGTGATCGCGGGCGGGTCGGGGTTGGTCGTGGTGACGTAGGGGTGGTTGCCGCCGAGCGTCCGCACCGTCTGCCGCTGTCCGGACTTCGGCAGCGTGAAGTCGCTGTCCTTGGTGAGGACCAACGTTCCGCCGCCGCGCACGGTGAGTGTGCCCACGCCGCGGAACACCCCGTCGTAGGTCGTCGTCCCCGCCGGCACGGTGACGACCGTGTCGCCGGTCAGTGTCACGTCCCGGTCCGCGAGGACGTCGGCGGTGACGTCCCGGGAGCCGGCGGCCAGCGCCGGGGGAGCGGAGACGGTCAGGGCGACCGCCGCCAGGGCTCCGGCGGCCGCTGCTGTTCTGTGGAAATGGCTGCGCACATGATCGGAGACGGACGAGGCGGGCGCCGATAACAGAAAACCGAAAACAGAAAGCGCCTTCTTTTGGTCTCGTCGGACCCGTTGACCTCCTCGTTCCCCAGCCTTACCTTTCGGCTGTTCGCAATGACAACAGATGTTCTCAATATCGAACATCGCTCTCAGGACACCCCCACCCGAGAGGCAGTCCGCATGAGCCGCGCCCCCGAGGTCCCCAACCGACGACTGCTGCTGAAGGGTGCCGTAGCCGCCGGCGCCCTGGCCGCCACCCCCACGGTCGCCGAAGCCGCTCCCATCCCCACCCCACACCCGAAGCGGGCCGCACCCTTGGTGAACCCGCTCGTCCGCAACCGCGCGGACCCGTACATCCACCGTCACTCCGACGGCTTCTACTACTTCACGGCCACCGCCCCCGAGTACGACCGCATCATCCTGCGCCGCTCCCGCACCATCAACGGACTCGCGACCGCCGACGAGTCCGTCATCTGGACCAAGCATCCGACCGGTGTCATGGGCGCCCACATCTGGGCCCCGGAGATCCACCGCGTCGGCGGCAAGTGGTACGTCTACTTCGCCTCCGCGCCCGCCGAGAGCGTGTGGGACATCCGGATCTGGGTCCTGGAGAACGCCAACCCCAACCCGTTCAAGGGAAGTTGGGTGGAGAAGGGCCAGATCAGGACCGCCTGGGAGACCTTCTCCCTGGACGCCACCACCTTCACCCACCGGGGCACCCGCTACCTCGCCTGGGCCCAGCACGAGCCCGGCCTGGACAACAACACCGGCATCTTCCTGTCGAGGATGGCGAACCCCTGGACCCTGACGGGCCATCAGATCAGGCTCTCCACCCCGGAGTACGACTGGGAGTGCATCGGCTACAAGGTCAACGAGGGCCCCTCCGTCATCGCCCGCAACGGCCGCCTCTTCATGTCCTACTCGGCCAGTGCCACCGACTGGCACTACTGCATGGGCCTGCTCACGGCCGATTCGGACGCCGACCTCATGAACCCGGCGAGCTGGTCCAAGTCGCCGACGCCGGTCTTCACCAGCAACGACACCACCAAGCAGTACGGCCCCGGCCACAACTGCTTCACCGTCGCCGAGGACGGCCGCAGTGACGTCCTCGTCTATCACGCACGCCAGTACAAGGAGATCGTCGGTGATCCGCTGAACGACCCCAACCGCCACACCCGTGTCCAGAAGCTCGGCTGGCACGCGGACGGCACCCCGGACTTCGGCATACCGGTGGCGGACACCGCCACGGACACGGAGGTCGTGTCATGAGACGTGCGTACGCGGTACTGCTCGCCCTCTGCCTGGCGCTCGCCGGTGCCCTCGTCACCGCCGGGCCGGCCCAGGCGGCCACCCTGACGATCCCGAACGGCGTCCAGTTCACCGACACTTCGGGCAACGCCCTGCACGCCCACGGCGGCGGGGTCATCAAGGTCGGCTCCTACTACTACTGGTTCGGCGAGGACCGCAACTCCGACAACACCTTCCGGTACGTGGACGCCTACCGCTCCACCGACCTGAAGAACTGGGAGTTCAGGAACCACGTCCTGACCCAGTCCTCCGCCTCCGAACTGGGCACCGCCTACATCGAGCGCCCGAAGGTCATCTACAACGCGTCCACCGGCAAGTTCGTGATGTGGATGCACAAGGAGAACGGCACCGACTACAGCGAGGCCCGCGCCGCCGTCGCCGTCTCCGACACCGTCGACGGGAACTACGCCTACCAAGGCAGCTTCCGCCCGCTCGGCAGCCACATGTCCCGTGACATCACGACGTTCGTCGACACCGACGGCACCGGCTACATGGTCTCGGCGGCCAACGAGAACTACGACCTGCACGTCTACAAGCTGACCGCCGACTACACGGCCATCGACAGCCTGGTCGCCAACCCATGGGCGGGCGGCCACCGTGAGGCCCCGGCCCTGTTCAAGCGCAACGGCGTCTACTTCATGCTGACGTCGGGCGCGACGGGCTGGAGCGCCAACCAGCAGCAGTACGCGACGGCGACCTCCCTGGCGGGTCCCTGGACGTCCATGGCGAACGTCGGCGACTCCACGACCTACAACTCGCAGACCGCGTACGTCCTTCCCGTGCAAGGGACTTCGGGCACCTCGTACCTCTACATGGGCGACCGCTGGGGCAACTCCTTCGGCGGCACCGTCAACGACTCCCGGTACGTGTGGCTGCCGTTGACCTTCCCGACCTCCACCACGATGTCCATGTCCTGGTACCCGCAGATCGGCGTCGACACGGCCGCCGGGACGATCAGCGGCACGAGCGCCACGTACAACACGCTGATCGCACGCAACAGCGCCAAGTGTGCTGACGTGCCGAACCAGTCGCTGTGGCAGGGGATCGCGGTCAGTCAGTACACCTGCAACAGCGGCACCAACCAGAAGTGGTGGTTCAAGGACCTCGGCACCGGCTACTACCAGCTGGTCGGCCGCGGCAGCTCGCTGTGCCTCCAGGAGAACGCCTCCACGGTGACCCAGGAGAACTGCTCCTCAAGCGCCACCACCCAGCAGTGGTCGTTGGTCACCTCGGGCTCGTACGTCAACATCAAGGCCCGGACCACCGGAGAATGCCTGGACGTGAACGGCGCGTCCACCGCCAACTCCGCCGCGATCATCACGTACACGTGCAGCGGAGCGACCAACCAGCAGTGGACGCGGGGTAGTTGACCCGAATCCGAGCCCCTCGGGGCTATCGGACCGGATTCCAGCCGTCCGTGCCCGCCAGGTACTTCTGGGCCGTGTAGCTCGCGGCCTGGGAGTCGGTGAGCTGCGGGCGGTTGGAGTTCACCGTCGCGCCCGCGCCCGTGTTCTTGTACTCGAAGAACCGGGCGTTCTTCCAGGAGTAGCCGCTCATGTCGGTCCAGGGTCCGGCGACCTTCACAGCGGCGGGCAACGACGTCTGCCGGATCACCAGTTGGCCCACCGCATCCGAGGTCGGATGCCAGGGGCGGCCCAGGTAGTACGTGTTGGCCGCCGCCGAGCTGGTGACCGAGCTGCCGGTGACGAGGATTCCGTACGTCTTGGCGGAGCTGGTGTTGGGCGCCGACAGGAAGCCGTTGAGACCGCCGGTCGCGGCGCCCGAGTTGCGCAGCTGGATGTTCACCCGGTCGTAGACGGCGGTGGCGTTGCCGAAGACGAAGTCCACGTCACCGGAGATGAAGGACGAGTAGAAGTACTGCCGGTACTGACCGGTCGACGACGGCGACCAGTTGAGCACGGTGTCCTGGCGGCTGATGAACCGGTCGTTGGTGAAGGTCTGCCGGTCGCCCTGCGCCGTGACCGCGACGGCCTGGGTGTCCGTGATGTCGGGGTGGGCCGCCTTGTCGAAGGTGTTCTGGACGGTGATCCCGCTGACCGTGAGACCGCTCGCCGAGAAGGTCGCCACCGAACTGCCCAGCGTCCCGTACTTGGTGCCGCTGGAATTCGTGTACCCGGCGGCCCGGTCGTAGGTGATGACGACGTCCTCGGCGTTGCCGGTGGCGCCCTGGATGGTCAACCCCGTCTTGCTCACCGGGACGTTGACGATCTCCGTGTACGTGCCCTTCCCGACGGAGATCGTGTCCCCGGCGGCCGCCGCGTTCACGGCGGCCTGCACGGTCGTGTACCGGCCCGAACCGTCCTTGGCGACGGTGATGACGGTCGCTGCGTCCGCGTGGGGCACCAGCGACACCGCGGCCAGCCCGAGGGCGGCCGCGGTACCGGCGGTCACGGCGGCGGTACGGCGCCAGGAGGGGGAGCGGCGGTGCGTGTTCGGCTCAGTCATGCCTTCAAGTCGCCGCTCCCCGCCCGGAGGTTGCCGCCTGAGCGGTGGCACTCACGCGAGCAGGTCGATCGCGTCGATCGACGTGCCCGCGCTGAGATAGGCCGTCGTCCCCGAACCGCTCACCACGTAGATCTTCAGCGTGTTGTACTGGCCGGTGTCCGTGAGCCAGGCGCTGGCCGGAACGCTGTAGGTGAACGTGTAGTTGTTGCCCCGGTAGGAGCCGTTGGTCAGCGACCGGGTGCTCGGCTGGGTGGGCGGGGAGGGGATCGCCGACGTCCAGGTGTCGTTGACGACGACCTGGGGGCGCCCGTTGGCGTAGGCCGTCGTCACGCCGATCCGCAGGGTGTGCGCGGCGGCGGCCTGGGCCGCGGTCAGCTTGAAGTACACGATCAGGCCGCTGTTGACGTCCTTCCAGAGGTAGCAGGGGAAGGCCGAGGTCTCGGTGCCGCTGCCGATCACGACATTGCCGGTCCAGGACGCGGCACGGACGTCGGACGGATGGGCGTACGTCATCAGGTCGGCGTTCTTGAAGCCGCTCGGGGTGCCCGTCCAGTCGTTGATCCGCCAGATCGCGCTCGCGTTGCTCGGGTCGTTGGACGACGGGATCGCGATCGAGTTCAGGGTGGTCGTGCCGCCGGCGGTCACCGTCACCGAGGTGGTGTAGACGGCGAGTTCGCTCTTGAAGACGGTCAGCGTGTACGTCCCCGGCAGGACGCCCCCGATGGAGAAGTAGCCGTCCGAGGAGCGGGCCGAACCCCAGTACTGCGCCGCGGAGTTGGCGAGCCCGACGGTGTACGGGTACGCCGTGT
This sequence comes from Streptomyces sp. NPDC019531, assembly GCF_044903305.1. Classification (NCBI taxonomy): domain Bacteria; kingdom Bacillati; phylum Actinomycetota; class Actinomycetes; order Kitasatosporales; family Streptomycetaceae; genus Streptomyces; species Streptomyces sp. NPDC019531. The sequence goes on from NZ_JBJDQL010000014.1 coordinate 50,250, forward strand.
TCCGGCCGGTGATGCCCACGCCCGCGACCCGGCCCCGGCCGCCCGAGGCGACGTATCCGGAGATGCCGAGCGAGTCCGCCCAGGAGGTGGTGAGGGTGCCCGGGTACAGCGAGGAGGAGGGCGCGCCGCCGTCCGTGAGGGCGATGACGTAGGGGCCCTGGAGGCCGAAGCGCTCGTTCTCGGTCTGGTTCTGGCCGTAGTGCAGGATCTCGTACAGACCGCCGCCGTCCGCGCTCTGGTGACGCAGCAGCGAGCGGTAGAAGGGGCCGCCGGACGCCTTCTCGTGGTTGGAGCGGACGATCCACAAACCGACGCTGCCGGTCGTCCAGCCGATGTAGTTGTAGTCCATCACCCGCAGCTTCGAGTAGTGCTTGGAGCGGGTCTGGCCGTCGGACTTGGCGAACACGTCCGAGGCCTCGATGGTGGTGGGCGCGTAAGTGTAGGAATCCGGCTCGTCGTTGAGGAACAGGCCGGCCTTGACGCGCAGGATGAAGCGGGTGGAGGCGACCGAGGTGTCGGCCCGGTTGGTCCACAGGTAGACGTTGTTCTCGCCGCTGCGGGCCGCGTAGTAGTGCCGGAGCGTGCCATAGGCGACGGAGATCAGGATCGTCGTCCCCGACTGTTTGATCGTGACCGTCGAGGTGCCGAGGCCGGACTCGATGTGTGAGTTCTTACCGCCGTAACCCTGGTACTCGGTGCCCTTGTAGACCAGCGAGGTCAGGTCGCCGTTGGTCTTGCTGACCTTGAAGACCAGGCTGGCGCCGGTGTCGACGACGTAGTTCGAGCCGTCGTCGCTGTACCCGAAGCTCGCGGCGGACGCGCTCTCGGCGAGCGGCCCGGCGAGCGCGGCGGCGGACGCGGCGGCCGCGGTACCGAGGACGAAGGTACGGCGTCCGACCGGTCTGTTCACGGCGGATTCGGACATGGGGGTGCCTCCTTCGAGACGTGTGGGGGTGGTGCCGGTGTTTGGGAGAGTGACAGTTGAATCGATTTCGCGAAAGGGCTTTCGCCAGTTGGAGGTTGGCAATCTGGTGAAGTTGGTTCAAGGTCTAGAAAGCGCTTGCCCATAGGGGTACGGTCCAGCCGCCAGGCCCTGTCGTCTGTCGGAGGATCCTCGAATGAGACGTTTCAACCTCGCCCTGCTGGCGGCGGTCACGCTGGCCGCGGGCCTCGCCGCCCCGGCGCAGGCGCATACCGGACGTGCCCTCGGAATCGCGAACTGCACGGGGAACGCCTGCCACTTCGACGTACCGCCCGGAACGTACGACGTGAAGGTCCTCCTCGGCGGCGACGCCGCGTCGAGCACGGCCATCACCGGCGAGACCCGCCGCTCACTGCTGCCGGAGACCGCCGTCCCGGCCGGCGAGCGGGCCGCCCGCAGCTTCACCGTGAACGTACGCACCCCGGAGGGCGAGCCGACCGGCCCCGACGGCACCCCCGGACTGGACCTCGCGCTCGGCGGCACGGCCCCCGCGCTCGCCGACATCAGGGTCACCCCCGCCCGGCACGTCCGCCAGATCCTCCTCGTCGGCGACTCCACGGTCTGCGACCAGCCCGCCGACCCCTACACCGGCTGGGGCCAGCAACTGCCCCAGTACCTGCGCGAGGGCGTCTCCGTGGCCAACTACGCCGACTCCGGCGAGAGCACGGTGACGTATCTGTCCGAGCCGCGTCTGTGGGCCACGGTCCAGCCGCTGATCCGCCCCGGCGACCTCGTCCTGGTCCAGCTCGCCCACAACGACAAGACCACCGACGAGGCGACGTACCGGGCGAACCTGGAGACACTGGTCGCGGGTGTGAGGGAGAAAGGCGGGAACCCTGTCCTCGTGACGCCCATCGTGCGACGCTGGTTCAACTCCGACGGCACGCTGAACAACAACACCGCGCTGCTGGTCAACGGTCTCGGGGTGGACCACCCCGCGGTCATCCGCTCGGTGGCCGCCGAGGAGGACGTCCCGCTGATCGACCTGACGGCGAAGACGAAGTCGCTGGTGGAGTCCCTGGGTGTGGAGGGCTCGAAGGCGATCTACCTCTACAACGAGAAAAAGGACAACACCCACACGTCCATGCACGGCGCCACCGTGTACGCGGGCCTGGTGCGCGACGAACTCGTCGCACGGCATCTGGTGCCGAAGGGCCTGGTGAGGGTGGGCTAGACGCCTGGGGCGTCCCGACCGGAACCGGGGCGCCCCAGGTTTGTACGGCACGACCCGGAGAGAGAACCGATGCACCTGCCCCCGGACGACCGCATCCTCAGTCCGCACACCGGCTACACCCGCGCCCACTGGGAGGCCGCCGCCGACTCCCTGCTCGCCGCGGTCGCGCCGTACGCCACCGAGGACCATGCCCTCTACCACTTCCCCGGCGACCGACAGAGCTGGTCAGGACGTCTCTCCGACGGCCTGGAGGGCTACGCCCGTACGCTCCTGCTGGCGGCCTTCCGCCGGGACGAGACCGCGCTCCAGCGGTACGCCGAGGGCCTCGCCGCCGGAGTCTCCGGCGTCTGGCCCCGCATCGAGGACCGCGGCCAGCCGCTGGTGGAGGCCGCGTCGATCGCACTCGCGCTGCGCCTGACCCGGGAGTTGCTCTGGGACCGTCTCGACGACGCCGTACGGCAGCGGGCGGCGGCCTGGCTCGGCGACGCGCTGACCGCTGAAGCGTGGCCCTGCAACTGGGAGTTGTTCCCCGTCACGGTCGCCGGCTTCCTCTCGTCGGTGGGACACCGACCCGATGCGTCCCGCAAGGCGATCGACCGCGGCCTGGAGCGGATCGAGAAGTGGTACGTCGGCGAGGGCTGGTACACCGACGGCGACGGCCGCAAGTTCGACTACTACAACGGCTGGGCCATGCACCTCTACCCGGTGCTGCACGCCTGGTTGGCGCAGGACGACCGGTTGACGGCCCTGTACGGCGACCGCCTCTCCCGCCATCTCGACGACTACGCCCGTCTGTTCGGAGCCGACGGCGCCCCGATGCACCAGGGCCGCTCACTGACGTACCGCTTCGCGACGACGGCCCCGCTCTGGCTGGGCGCCCTGACGGGCCACACCCCGCTGCCGCCGGGCGAGACCCGACGCCTGGCCTCCGGAGCCCTGAAGTACTTCCTGGACCGGGACGCGGTGGATGCGAACGGCCTCCTCACCCTCGGCTGGCACGGACCCAACCCCACAGTCCTGCAAGGCTATTCGGGACCGGCCTCCCCGTACTGGGCGAGCAAGGGCTTCCTCGGCCTGCTCCTCCCGGCGGACCACGAGGTGTGGACGGCGGTGGAGGAGCCGGGCCCGGCGGAGCGCTCCGACGCCGTCACGCCGATCACGTCCCCCAACTGGCTTCTCCAGTCCACCAGTTCGGACGGCCTGGTCCGCCTCCACAACCACGGCAGCGAGGACGTCCGCTACGACCCGTACTACACCCGCCTCGCCTACTCCACGGTGACGGAGCCCTCGCCGTCGTACGACAACAGCCTGATCGTGGGCGGCGATCCGAGCCGTACGGGGATCGAGCCGTTGGGGGTGGGGGAGGGGTGGGCGGCTTCGCGGCACACGGCGGCCGGAGGTGCGCGGGTGTGCGGTGTCGTACTCGCGCGGGGTGCCGTGGAAGTGCGCGTCTTCCTCGTGTCCGGGGCCGAGCCGGGGACGTCGGTGCGCGTGACCGGGTGGGCCGCGCGGGACGGTGTCCGGGCCGAACTGCTGCCCGCCCTGGGTCTGGACGGTGAGCTGGGCGGGGTGACGGCGGACGGCGACACGCTGTTCGTCGCGCTGGCCCGGCTGACCGGTGCGGCGGACGCCGTGCCGTTGGGGGAGACAGTGACTGTACGGGCCGAAGCGGCAGGGGAGTTGACGGTCCTGTGGAGGGGAGGGCCCGAGGTGCGGGTCCGGCTGGACCGCTCCGGAGTGGACATCGCCGCCGGGGACTGAGCCGCCTCGGGCAGTATGAGGATCATGGGTGGGAGAGACGAACAGGTCGAACTGCTGGGCAGAGCCGGGCTGGAGGTCGTGGGGGACGGGCGGGTCGAGGAGGTGCCGCCGCCCCCGTTCCTGTGGCGTCACGTCATAGGGTGGGAGACCGAGCCGACCGTGGCGGTCGCGGACGACCGGCCGGACCTGATCACGGAACTCAACGCCGAGTGGCACCGGCTGGCGTCGGAGGCGGGAATCCTCGCCGGTGACGGCCTGTTCCTCATCGCCTGCTCCGGCGCCGGGAGCCGACGTTGGACCCGCGTCCGGCTCATCGACGGCTGGGATCTCGCCGGAGTGCTGGGCGAGCGGCCGGGACAGCCGGAGTTCCTCACCCTGTCCCTGGACGGGAACGCCATAGTGGGGGTCACGACTGAGGAGTACGCGGTCTGGCTCGTCGCGGTCGACCGGATCGGGGAGCGGCGGGAGGAGGCCGCGCGGGCGGTCGCCGACGAGACACCGGGGGACCGGAACGCCGCCTGGGCCTCGCTGTTCAAGGGGCCGAAACCCATGCAGAGGCAGCTCGACGCGTGGGCGCGCGGGCTCTCGTACAACCCGGCCGCCCCGGTGGACCTGCGTATCCGGCTCCTGGACCGCTACCCCTCCGTCCTCTACGGCCATCTGCCGACGGAGGTCGTGGACGCGGCCCTGGCCCACCCCGATTGGCAGTTGAGGGGGCGGGCGGCCGAGACCTCGCCGGACCTCACCCCCGCGCAGTGGGGCCGTGTGATCCTGGGCGAACGCAACGAGCGGCACCGGTGGATCCTCACCATGCTGGCCGCGGACCGCCGGGCCGAGATCGACGAGGACACCTCCCGCAGGCTCGCCGTGGATCCGTCACCGCGCGTACGCGCCGAGACCGCCCGCCTCAAGAACCTGCCCGCCGCCCTTTCGACCGCGCTGGTGGCCGACCCCGACGGCGGTGTGCGGGCCGAGGCCTGTGGGGCGGCCTGGCCGCATCTCGACGCCGCGGCGCGGGAAGCGCTCCTGGCCGATTCCCACGGCACGGTACGCGCGAGGGCTCTGCTGCTGCACCACCGGGAGCAGCCCATGCCGCGGTCGGTGTTCGATGCCCTGGACGTGCGGCGCGAGGCGCTGGAGACCTGCCTTCTGGAGCGCGGCCTCGCCGAACACCTGGTCCGCCACGGGGAGCGCGACGAACGCCGTCGCCTCGCCCGCAACCCGTGCCTCGCCTCGGATCTGGTCGCTCTCCTCGCCGACGATCCCGACGCCGACGTCCGCTTCCAGGTGTCGACACGGGCCGACCTCACCGAGGAGCAACGGGCGGGCGTCCGCATCGACTTCGACCCGCGCGTTCACCACCACCCGCTCGACTGGGTCGTGGCACTCCACCACGACGAGGCCGCCATGCGCCGCCTCGCCTGTTCCGTCCACCCCCTCGTCCGCAGAAGCGTCGCGCACGCCCGGCGGCTGCCGTCGGACGTCGTCGCCCTGCTCGCCCACGACGAGGACCGCGTCGTTCAGCTCTTTCTCGCCGAGCGCTGTGACGACGCGCTCGCCGACATGCTGATGCGGGTGTGGCGGTGGTGGGACGGCAGCCTCAGCACCCCCGACCGCCCGCGCGGCCACCCCAACTTCCCCCGCCACGACCTCGTGCGGTACGCCGACGACCTCGACCCCCGTATGCGCAGACTGGCCCTCGACGACCCGGAGTCCACGCCCGAGCTGGTGGAACGGCTCAGCCGGGACCCGAGCGAGGAGGTACGGCACCGGGCCGTCAGCGACCCGCGGCTGTCGCCGTCGGCCGCGGTACGTCTGCTGGAGGACCCGCACGAGCACATCCGCGGCGCGGCCGCCCGCCATCCAAGTCTGCCGGCCCGGCTCCTGACACAGGCGTTGCGGGGCAACGACACCGCGGAGGCTGCTGCCCGGAACCCGGCACTGCCCGTCGAGGTCATGCGGCAGATGGTCGAGCGGCTCGGCCCCTCCACCACGGCAGCCGACTGACCCCGACGGAGTACCGCTCCGATCAGGGCTTGAGGCGGGCGATCCGCAGAGTCGTCGAGGTCGGGGACGCCCCCGTCAGCGGACTCGCGTACGACGGTGTCACCGGAGCGTACGCCCAGGTCAGCGTGCCGTCCTTCTGAACCGCGATGTCACCGGTGATCCGCGCCGACACCACCTTGTCCGCGCTCTGGACCTTGCCGTTCCAGTCGATGAGACGGAAGTGGGTGCCGGTGAATGTGCCGGTGCAGGTGCCGCTCGCGCACTGGGCGTTCTTCAGGGACTCCCAGGACACGAGGAGACGGTCCTTGCCGTACGGCGCCACGTGCACGTTGACGTTCTCGACGGTCTTGGCGCTGGTGAGGTAAACCGCCTTGCCGGGGCCGGAGTTGCGGTTCTTGAGGAAGGCCACCGCGACCTGGTGGGTGCTGGTCTTCGGCGTGACCGTCCAGCCGCGGCCGCTGGAGTCGTCCGGGTTCTTCTTCGCGGACCCGGCACCGCGCGAGGCGAAGGCGGTCACATAACGGCCGGTGGCGGACTTCACCAGCTCACCGGTGCGGGAGGCGAAGGTGCCGCCGCAGTACCCCGCCCAGCACTGCTCACGCTGCACCACCGGGGCCACGTCCGGGGCGCCGATGCCCGTCGACACGAACAGGCCCGAGCGCCAGTCGTCGAAGCACAGCGAGGTGAAGTTGCCGGTGGTCTCGGCGTGCAGCGCGATGCCCTCGTTGTGACTGCACCCCCAGCCCCAACCCCCGCTGAGCTTGGCGCCCTTGGCGCTCACGTAGGTCAACTTGTCGCCGAAGTGGCCGTCGGCGAAGCCGCCCGCGCCGTGCACGACGAAGTAGGCGCCGTACTTCGAGCCGTTCCAGGTGAGTTGGCCGTCGAGGGTGGGGGAGGTGTCCTGCGATGCGGTGCCGGTGAGCTTCGTCCGGAACGTCTGCTTGCCGTTCGTGTACCGGACGATCGCGGCCGCCGTCTCCTTCCACTTGTTGGTGTCGGCGACCCGGGTGAGCAGCGCGAAGCCGTCGTTGTGCGCGACCAGCCCGCCGACCTCCTTCGCGCCCTTGACGACCGTGTCCGCGCCCGAGCGCTTCCCGGCGGACGTCAGCGGGGTGACGTGGACGCCGTCCGAGGCGGGCCAGGCGACGCGCAAGGTGCCGTTCGGCGCCACCGCGGTCGTCGTCCGGGTCCACTCGCGGGTGTTGTTGTAACCGGCTGACAGGTAGGGGAACTTGGCGGCCAGGGTCACGGCCGTGGTGGTGGGGACGAGGGTGGGAGCGGTGGCCGCGTCGGCCGTCGCGTACCAGGCACCGACCAGCGCGGCCGTCGCGGCGAGACCGGCGATGACGGGCTTACGGGCGGCGCGGACCCGGCGGTGGCCGGCGCGAGGGGCGTCCCCGGAGGAGTCGCCGGCGGTGTCACGGAGGGTGCCAGGGCGGCTGTCGCGCGGGGTGTCGCCGTCGCGCGGTGTGCGTCTTGCGGAAGTCATACCCCCAGGTCGCCGCAGGGTCCGGGAAGGTTGCCGTCGGCCTAGACGTGATCAACCCGGTCCCCGACTATCCCCGCATGACCTCCACCATCCGCCACACGACCTTCGACTCCGTCGCCGCCTACGTGCTCGCCGACTTCTGGTCCAAGGCCCTCGGCTCCTCGACGACCAGCGCACGGGCGACGGCATGGGCGACCTGTCACGACCGCACGTCGGCCCCGAGCAGTGTCCGCGTGAGCCGTTCGGCGAAGCCCGACGCGTCCTGGAGGATGCCGAGGTGGCCGCCGGGGAACTCGACGAAGTCGGCCTGCCGGTCCTTGGCCAGGAACTCGGCGGTCCGGTAGAGGAGTTGGCCACGGGAGTCGTTTCCGGCGGCGAGGGTGAGGCGAGCTCGCGAGGGGCCCGCCTCCGGGACGTACGACGTGAAGGGGCCGATGACATGCGCGAGGGAGAGCGCCATCGGACTGACCAACTCCTCCTCACGGGACAGTGGTTGACCCTCCGGAAGCTCTCCCGCCTCCCGCTCCTCCAGTACGGCGGTCATCAGCGCGCCCGCCGCAGCGAGCCCCTTGGCCCGGTAGACCTCGCAGACCTCACGGAACGCGGCCTGATGCCGTGCCCCGTCCGGCAACACCCCCACACACGGCGGCTCGTGCGCGACGACGTGCCGCAGCCGCTCCGCATGCCGGGCGAACAGATCGAGCGCGGCAATGGCACCGGCGCTGGTACCGAAAACGTACGCCGACTCGCCCTCCGGAAGCGTCGCGTCCAGCACGCGCCGAGCGCCGTCGCTCCAGTCCTGGACCCGCTGGTCCGTGACGGGTTCGCCGAGGCGGCCGTGGGCGAGGCCGAGGGGGTCGTAGGTCACGACGGTGAAGTGCGCGGAGAGTGCGTCCGTCATCGGGCCGAGGCCCATGGGGTGGCCCGCGCCGCCGGGGACGATCAGCAGGACGGGGCCGTGGCCGGTGATGTCGTAGTGCGGGTCAGTCATGGGTGTTCTCCTCCTGGGGCCAGTTGGTGAGAGCCACGTGCAGGGCGTCGACCGCCCGGTCCCAGGACTTCTGTACGTCCCGGGGCGCCCCGAATCCGCCGCCGGACTCCAGGGCGCAGTAGCCGTGGAAGGTGGCGCGCAGCAGGCGTACCGCGTCGGTGAGGTCGGGTTCGGTGAGGCCGTATGCGCGGAGCATGCCGTAGGTGATCTCGGCGGTGCGGTGGAAGGCGGGGGTGTCGCGGATCAGGGCCTGGTCGATGCGGATCTGCGTGGCCGCGTACCGGCCGGGGTGCGCGAGGGCGTACGCCCGGTAGGCACCCGCGAACGCCGCCAGCGCGTCCTTCCCCGCACGTCCCGCCACGGCCACCGCGATCCGGTCGATCATCTCGCCGCCGGCGAGCAGGGCGACCCTGGTGCGCAGGTCTTGGAGGCTCCTGACGTGCGAGTAGAGGCTCGCGTCCTTCACGCCGAAGTGCTTGGCGAGGGCGGCCAGGGTGACGTTCTCGAAGCCGATCTCGTCGGCCAGGTCGGCTGCGGCTGCGGTGAGACGGTCGGGGGTGAGGCCTGCTCGGGGGCTCATGGGAAGAGGTTACCTAGGGCCCCTAGGTTGCTGGCTAGTGATTTTCGGAGAGCCGGGTCTGGTTGTCGCGCGGACAGTAGATTCACGCCATGAGCGACGACGAGGAGTACCTGGACAAGAGCCCGGCCGCCGCGCGGATGGGGAAGGCCGCCGAATACCTGGTCGCGGCTTCCTGCATCCTCGCCACGGGAGGGGAGTTGAACGTCTCCACCTCGCTCGTGGACGACGAAGGAGTGGACCTCGTCTTCCACCGGCGTGGGAGTTCCGCGACCCTGGCCGTGCAGGTGAAGGCCAGGATGTCGACCGGAGTCCAGGTGCAACAGGGCAGGCTGATGGCCTTCGTTCGGTCGCAGACGTTCCAGCCGCGGTCCGACCTCGACATGCTGTTCGTCGCCGTGGACGTGGAGCGAGGGGCGGTCATGACGGCATGGCTGGTACCGAGCCGCGCGTTCGCAGAGATGGTGGGCGAGCCGAACAGCAAGGGGCGCTTCCGGTTCTCCGCATCCATGAAGCGGGACTCCATGGATCGCTGGACCCCTTTCCGGCTGACGGCAGCCGAACTGCCCAGGCGCGTCCTCACTCGACTCGCCGAGCTGGAGAAGGGGCCGGCGCCGACGTCAGCTCCGTGAGGCGAACTCCAATGAAGGGCCGACGTCAAGACGGCTTGCCGAGGCTGCTGGGAGTGGTGGAGGTGCGGCGAGGCGTCGGGGCCGCAGTAGTGAAATGTGACCTGCGACACACCTGAAAATCGAGCGACCATCGTCACGTTCGCGCAAATTTCGATCGAAGTTGGCCTCTCTTGGGGGATGCCCAGCTCGGGCAGGGGTGGCGTGCGAGAGGCTCGGGGTGGCGCGCCCTGGCGATAAGCGACTGCGAATTAACCTATGGCCAATAGTTAGCGGAAAGATACGCTCCGTTAGAAAGAAGTGCTCGTAGGGCTGCACATTCTCGGGGTGGCGTCCGCTTGTCTGTTCTCCGGAGCAACGACGCTCCGGGTTCCGTACCCGCAACGGGCGGGGGACGAAGCGGTTACGGCGCCGACCGAACGAGAACGGAAACAGTCACTGTGAGCTACGACGTAGTCAGCCTCGTGCTGGCCACCTCCGCCGCGGCGCGTTCGTTCGCGCCCGACGTGTGGTTCTTAGTGCGGCGCCTTCTGGGCGCCGGAGTCCGCATCGGGGCGAGTGCCCTGAGCGAACCGCACCCTCAGCACCCCTCGACATCCGCCGCCCAGGCCCCCTGGAACGAAGGAGGCCGCCGATGACCAGCCGGCAACCCGACCACGCGAGACCCGCGACGCACCGTCCGGAGTCCGTGATGCCCCCCGAGTTCTGGGAGTTCCAGGCCCGCTACGACCGGGCGTGCTTCGAGTACAGCCGAATTCATCTCGATGACGATCCAGTCGCCGCCCGTCGACTGGTCGACCGCACCTTCCTGTACCTCGCCACCATCTGGCCGCGCTTGCAGAGGATGGACAACCCCGGCGGCCACGCCTGGGCGCTGTTCAAGGAGCGTGTCCACGGCGAACTCGCCGACCGGGGCCGCAGCCCGGACGCGACCGAGACCCTGGCCTTCAAGCGCGCCATCAAGGCGGCGAGCCAGCCCCTGCTCGACGCCTTCCGTAGGGAGTTCCACGCCGAGCACGCGGAGGAGATCACCGAACTGGAGGAAGGACTCGGGCTGTTCAGGCGCATGACGCGGCTGAGTGAGCGACAGTTCGACGTCATGGTCCTGCGTGACGTGCTGGAGTTCGACACCCGCAATACGGCCCTGATCATGGGCATCAGTGAGGCCACCGTCCGCTCCACCCGACGCACCGCGATCCTCCGGCTCGCGTCCGCCATGGGGTACCGGGTCGAGAGCGCGCCCGAAGACGACAAGGAGTGACTCACCGGTGAGCCGCACCCCGCGCAGCATCGAGGAGGCCCTGCGCCGATCCCGGGTCTTCCAGGGCGAGTACACCCACGCCGACCTGGAGGCCGCACGGCAGCGTCTCGCACACGAGCTGCACGAGCTGCGCTGGGTGCGGTTCATCGACACAGCGGAACACGGCGGCCGTCGAGCTCCCTCGCCCCCTGCCGCACTGCACGAACGGGCCGCGCACGATCTGCGCGTGCTGTGCCGGGGCGCGGTGCGTCACGAGGGCGCCGCCCGCCGTATCACCGCCTTCGACGACGACCGCGACCCCGACGGTGCCCTCACCTTCGCCTGCCTTCTCCATCTGGCGGACCAGGAGGAGGGCGCCCAGTTCTGGTGGCAGTACACCGCGGGCTCCGGGAGTGTCACCGCGGCACTGTGCCTTTACCTGCTCCATCTGTGTCACGGCGAACTGCGCGACGCCCAGCACTGGGCCGACCAGATCCACCGGCTCAAGAGCATCGGCTGGAACGACTACACACCGGTCGCACACCACGCCGACACCGCCACCGGCCAGGCAGGTGTCCGCTACGTTCTGCCCGAGCGGTCCCCCGTCGTCTCGGATCGCGCTGTCAGGCATGTGGCCGACGAGTTGGAGGTTCCGCACATCGGACGCCTCGGCCCCGTCCCGCAGCCCATCCCGGAACTCGCCGACCACTGGGAGGACTTGGTCGCGACCTGAATATCCGGTGCGAGCCGTCGCCCGTCGACCGTAGGGTGACCGACGGACATCCGAGGGAGGGGCGTGACGTACGAGACGCAGCGCGACGGAGGTGCGGACAGCCGTGCGCTTCCGGCGTCGCGGCCCCTGTGGCGGCAACGGGACTTCGCCGTCTTCTGGGCCGCCCAGACCCTCTCCGTCCTCGGTGACTCGTTCGCCTTGATCGCCCTGCCGTTGCTGGTCCTTGAGGCGACCGGATCGATCGCCAGGATGGGGCTGCTGACTGCGGTGGGCGGGGCGGCCTCGGTCGCCGCGGCGGTGTTCGCGGGGGTGGTCGTGGACCGGGTCGACCGGCGTCGGCTGCTCATCGGCTGCGACCTCGTGCGCATGGTGCTGTACGGGGTGATCCCGGCGGTGTGGCTCTTCGGGCCGCAGGTCTGGCTGCTGTACGCGGTCCTGCCGGTGTGCGAGGCCGTCGGCATGCTGTTCGCCGTCGGGTACGTCACTGTCGTACGGAGTCTCGTCGGTACCGGTCAACTCACCGAGGCCAACGGGAGGTTGAACGCGACAGCGGCAGCGGCCGGGGTCCTGGGGCCGGTGTGCGCGGGTGTGGTCGCGGCCTGGACCGGCCCCGCGACCGCGGTCGGAGTGGACGCGGCCAGCTTCGGGGTGTCGGCGCTGTGCACGCTCTTCGTGCGCTTCCGCTCCCGCCCCGCCGAGACCGCCGAACGCACCGGCCTGTGGCGGGACTTGCGCACCGGAGTGGCCTTCCTGCGCCGCCACCCGGTGCTCCGCTCACTCACCGTCCTTCTGTTCGTGTTCAGCTTCCTCACTCTCGGCCTGAACGACCTGGTCATCTACCACCTCAAGCACGACCTCGGCCACGACGACGGCACGGTCGGCACCGTCATGGCGATCGGCGCGCTCGGCACCATCACCGGTGCGCTGCTGGTGGCCCGGGTGCGCCGGGGCCTGGGCTTCGGTGCGGTCTGGACCGGCTCGGTCGCCCTGTGCGGCCTCGCCTTCGCCGGAATCGCCTGGGCCAGGGACGTCCCGGCCGTCGCGGCGTTGTGCGCGCTCTTCCTCGCGGGCGGCGGCATGGCGGGCACCTGCTCCATGTCCCTACGCCAGGAGGTCACCCCCGAACCCCTCCTCGGCCGCGTCACCTCAGCCTTCTGGACCCTCCACTACGCCGCGGCCCCGATCGGCGCTGCCGTCCTCACCTGGGCGGCGGAAGAGCAGGGCACCGCACCGGTGGGTCTGGCCGCGGGCGCCTGCTGCGTACTCGTCGCGGTCGCCGCCCTGCTCACTCCGATTCGACGCGCTTGACAGCACGGGTACACACGACTCACCCGTTCACCCCCGCATAATGCCGAAGACTCCACCGCCACAGCACCCGCGACCCCAGATAGGCCACCACCCCCAGCAGCGGCGACACCGCCGCCAGCCAGTACGGGACGCCCGTGTCGTGGCCGTGGCCCGTCAGTACCGCTGCCGGGAAGTAGGCGACGAAGGCGAGGGGGAGGCCGTAGGTGAGGAGGGCGCCTACTGCCGTCGGGAGGACGTTCAGGGGGTAGCTGCCGAAGGTGCCGAGGAGTTCCTCCAGCCAGCGGCTCCAGTAGTCGGCGGCCGGGAAGCGCAGGGCCGCGCAGGTGATCGCGGTGAAGAGGGCCGCCTCCAGGAACATGCCGCCGATGATCGCCGCGATCAGGTAGGAGATCCGGCCCGGTGTCCAGTCCAGATGGCTGCGGCTCAGTGCGCCGACCATCAGGCCGACCGCGACCGTCAGGTCGCCGATCGCGTTGGTGGGGAAGAACGCCAGCTGGAGTTGGCGGTACACCGGCATCGGGCGGGTCAGGTAGATGTCGATCCTGCCCTCCTGGATCTGCCGGCCCGCGCCGTGCACCCGGCCGAGCAGGAGCACGAACAGGCCGTGTGCGAGCATCCTCGTCGCCGGGATCAGCAGGACCTCCGAGCTGTCCCAGCCGCCCATTCCGGTGAACCGGGTCAGCAGTACGGTGGCGAACACGATCACCGACACCTGCCAGATCGCCCCGATCGCGATCATCAGCAGGAACTCGGTGCGGTACTCCAGCTGGGCACGGAAGTTGAGACGCGTGACGCGCCACGCGATCCGGACGGCGTTCATCGGCCTCAGCCTCCCTGGGAGATGACGCGGCGGGCGGCCCGCCGCCACAGGAAACGGGTGAACAGAGTGAGCGCCACGACCCAGAACGCCTGGATCGCCAGCTGCGCACCGGCGTCGGAGAGCGGGATACGGCCGATGTAGATCGACAGCGGCACGCTCAACGTGGCCTGGAACGGCAGGAATCCGCTCAGGGTGATGAACCAGTCCGGGAAGAACCACAGCGGCGCGTACACACCCGACAGCAGGTTCTGCGCGAAGATCAGGATCAGCATCGCCGCGTTGTTGCGCACCGTCCAGAAGCACAACTGGTCCAGGATCAGCATCACGTGGTACAGCACCCACTGGCCCAGGAGGAGGCTCAGCGCGAACACCCCTGCCACCGCAGCCGACTTGGGTGGGTCCACCACCCCGGCCGCCAGACAGACCAGGTATCCGCCGAGCGCCCACGCGAAGCCGTACAGCTGCTCGCCGAGGGCGCGCAGGGCGTGGTAGCGCTGGGGCGGCAGCGGGCGCAGATACCAGTAGACGATCGTGCCGAAGTGCATGTGCTGGAGCACGGTGTCCCGGCCCGCGTACTGGTCCAACTCCCTCAGCCGGGAAGCGAGTACGGCCAGCGCGGCGTAGGTCACCGCCTGGCCCTCGGCGAGGCCCGCGGTGGTGCCGGTGTGGGCGTACAGTCCGTGCCACAGGGAGGCCACCAGGACCACCTGGACGGCCAGCCGGACCAGTACGGCGGTCATCCGTGGCGGTGCGTGCAGTTCGCCGAGCGGGGTGACGCGAGCGGTGCGCCAGGCGTACAGGGTGGCCATGTCAGACCGCCTCGGCGTGCACGTAGGCCGCCCGCATGACGTCTTCCAGGTCGGCCTCGTCGATGGCGACGCCCGTCACCTCGTACCGCTCGATGACCGCCTTCAGCGCCTGGTGCACGGTGGGGGAGTCCGGCCCGTCCGGGCTCTCGGGGCCGAACACGACCTGCGGGCCGTCCTTGCGCAGCACCGCGATCCCCGGCAGGGGCACGACGTCGGTGTGGGCGTCGGCCAGCGTCGCCCGGACCTGCCAGGTCGAGCCGAACTTGCGGCGGATCTCGTCGAGGCCGCCGTCCAGGACGAGCTTCCCGTGGTTGATGAGGACGACCCGCTCGGCGAGCCGCTCGACCTCGGTCATGTCGTGGGTGGTCAGCAGGACGGTACGGCCCCGCTCCTCGACCTGGTGCCGCAGGAACTCCCGCACCTGCTCCTTCACGACCACGTCCATGCCGATGGTCGGCTCGTCGAGGAAGACGACCGGCGGGTCGTGCAGCAGCGCGGCGGCGAGGTCGCAGCGCACCCGCTGGCCGAGGGAGAGATGGCGGACCCGGGTGTCCCAGAACGTGGAGAGCTCCAGGATGTCGTCGAACTCCCCGAGCCGGGCCGCGTGTTCGGCCTTCGGCACCTCGTAGATGTCCCGAAGGATCGAGAACGACTCCCGCACCGGCAGGTCCCACCACAGCTGGGTGCGCTGCCCGAACACCGCGCCGATGTTACGGGCGTTGCGTTCACGTTCCTCGTACGGCACCACGCCCGCGACCCGGGCCTCGCCGGAGGTGGGCGTGAGGATGCCGGTGAGCATCTTGATGGTGGTGGACTTGCCGGCGCCGTTCGGGCCGAGCAGGGCGAGGAGTTCGCCGGGCGCCACGTCGAAGGTGATGTCGGAGACGGCGTGCTTGGCGACCCGCTCCGGGTTGACCAGGGAGCGCAGGGTGCCGGTGAGGCCGGGGCGACGGACGGTGGTGTGGAAGGTACGGGACAGACCGCGTACCTCGATGCTTCCGGTCACGCTGTGAACTCCCTTGTGTTGAACAAGAGTTGCGGCCGGTCGGCTTGGAGGGCCGACCGGCCGCGGGTACACCTTGACCGTGGCAGAATGTCGATCAATCCGGCAATGGATTAATCGACCTGTGAATTGGACTAATCGATCACCGGGAGATCACCGGCCGGGAGATCACCGGGAGATCACCGAGAACACGAACGAGAACTCCGTCGGCTCCGCCCGCAGTTGGTACTGCGGCAGCGGGCCGGGACCGCAGGACTGCGAGCCGACCCCGTGGTGGCCGTGGTCGAGGTTCACCCACACCGTGTCACCGGCCCGGAGATCCGTCAGATGCGCCGCCGCGTCCAGTTGCTCGGTCGTCCAGCGCCGGGCGGTGAAGGAGAACTCCGGGTCGCCCTCGATCCTGAGACCGCCGAGCTCCACCCAGCGGACGTCGGCGCGGGCGCCGTTCTCCTGCGGGCGCAGATACGGCGTCTGCAGCTCGTCCACGGTCGCATGCCAGCGCCCCACCATGGAGGCCTTCCGGGTGTCCGGGTAGGCCTCACCGGGCCCTCCGCCGAACCACCTCACCTGGTCGGCCTCGGGGAGCCCGAGCCGGATGCCCAGCCGGGGCAGCGGCTGCGTCCACTCGCCGTCGGGGCCGACGGACACCGTCAGGCGCAGCCGCGAGCCGTCCGAGGTCCAGCGGTAGACCACACCCAGCCCCACCTCGCGGGCTGCGGGCGCCACCCGGGTCCGTACGACCAACGCCTGCGAGTCGAGCTCCACCCCGTCAACGCGGTGCCGCATCCGGTGCAGGCCGAGGTTCCGCCACAGCTTGCTGTAGCAGGTGCCGCCGTTCCACTCGCCCTCGTCGTTGTCGGTCGTCGCCCGCCACACGTCCAGACGCGGGCTCTCGACGGCGACCCCGCCGATCGTCCGCAGCGCACCGGTACGCACGTCGAAGGACGCCGGGCCGAGGGTGATCAGCTTCTCGCCGCGCACGGGCCGGTCGGTGGGCGCCACGGAGGGCCGTACGCCCGAGGAAGCCGGGAACTGTCCCCACGCGACGACATGGTCCTTGGTCCCCCAGGCCGTGTCGGACGCCAGCAGCGCCCGCACGGTCCACTGCGCCTCCGCGCTCTCGTGGGTGGGCGGCTCCGGCAGCTTCAGGTCCGCCGACTCACCGGGTGCCAGGGCCGGTACCGACAGCGTGCCCGCCTCGACCGTCTGGCCGTCCACCTGGTACGACCACTCGAAGGCGAGAGTGGACAGGTCCGCGAAGTCGTACTTGTTGGTGACGCGTACGGTGCCGTCGGCGCCTTCGATGCGGACCGGCTCGATGACCTTCTTGTACTCGACGAGCCCGGGGGAGGGCGTGCGGTCCGGGAAGATCAGGCCGTCGCAGACGAAGTTGCCGTCGTGCAGCTCCTCGCCGAAGTCACCACCGTAGGCGTAGCCCAGCTCGGGGTGCTTGACGCCGTGGTCGATCCACTCCCAGATGAAGCCGCCCTGGAGACGGTCGTACTTCTCGAAGATCTCCTGGTAGTCGGCGATGCCGCCGGGACCGTTGCCCATGGCGTGGCCGTACTCGCACTGGATGAACGGCAGCTCACGGCGCTTGTGCGGGCCGCCGTCCAGGCCCTTGCCGATCTGCTCGACCTCGTCGTGGAAGGCGTACATCCGCGAGTAGACGTCGGTGTCGCGGCAGTTCCAGTCGCCCTCGTAGTGCACCAGGCGGGAGGAGTCCCGGGCGTGGATCCACTCGGCCATCGCGGTCAGGCCGCGGCCGGTGCCGGCCTCGTTGCCCAGCGACCAGAAGACGATCGAGGGGTGGTTCTTGTCCCGCTCGACCATACGGGCCGCGCGGTCCAGCAGGGCCGGGGTCCAGCGGTCGTCGTCGACGGGGTTGTCCCGCCAGTCCTGCTCGGTGAAGCCGTGGGTCTCCAGGTCGCACTCGTCGATGACCCACAGGCCGTACTCGTCGCACAGGTCCAGGAAGGCCGGGTGCGGCGGGTAGTGCGAGGTGCGCACGGCGTTGAGGTTGTGCCGCTTCATCAGCAGCACGTCCTGGCGCATGGTCTCCAGGTCGAGGGTGCGGCCCGTCTCCGGGTGCCACTCGTGCCGGTTGACGCCCTTGAACAGGACCGCCCTGCCATTGACCTTGATCAGGCCGTCTTCGAGGACGACCGTACGGAAGCCGATGCGCAGCGGGACCCGCTCGCCCTCGGTGACCAGTTCCCCGTCGTAGAGCCGGGGGCTCTCGGCGCTCCACGGGGCCACCAGGGCCGTCGCCGGGTCCCCGGTCGCGACATCGATGTCGAGCGCGGGCACGAGCACCCGCCCGTCGACGTCGGAGTCGACGCGCAGGGTGCCCTCGCCCGTGCGGTGGTCGTAGGAGGCGTGCACGAAGAAGTCCAGGACGCTGTCGGCCGGGCGGTGCAGCAGGGTCACCTCACGGAAGATGCCCGGCAGCCACCACTGGTCCTGGTCCTCCAGATAGGACCCGGCCGACCACTGGTGCACGCGGACGGCCAGGACGTTGCCCTTCGGCTTCAGCAGATGGCCGACGGCGAACTCGTGCGCGAGGCGGGAGCCCTTGAACTCGCCGATGTCCGTGCCGTTCAGCCAGACCCGGGCGCAGGACTCGACACCGTCGAACCGGATGACGGCCCCGCCCTCAGCGGGAGCGGGCCAGTCCTCCGGCAGGTCGAAGACGCGCAGGTGGTCGCCGGTCGGGTTCTCGGTGGGGACGCGCGGCGGGTCCACCGGGAAGGGGTACAGGTGGTTGGTGTAGATCGGCAGCCCGAAGGCGCCGTCGCCCTGGAGGACCCAGTGCCCGGGGACCGTGACCTCGGCCCAGTCAGCTGCGTCGTACCCCTCCTCGGCGAAGGAGTCGTCCTCGGCGTCGGCGGTCGCCGAGAGACGGAAACGCCAGGTGCCGTCGAGGGACAGGGCCTTCGCGTCGGAGGAGGCGTACCAGGCGCGGGGCGGAAGGGCCCCGCTGCCGGGTGACACGTCCTCGACGTAGTCGATGGCTGTGGTCGTGCGGAAAGTCATCGGTCTCCAGGTCCTGAGAGTGGTGTCAGCCCTTGATGCCGGTCTGCGCGATCCCCTGGACCAGCCAGCGCTGGAGGAAGAGGAACACGAACACCAGGGGCAGGATGGAAATAGCGGTCGCCATGAAGATCTGGTGGAAGACGACGGTCTGGCCCGTGGTGTACGAGGAGAGCGCGACCTGGACGGTCCACGCGCTCGGGTCCTGACCGATGACCAGAGGCCACAGGAAGGAGTTCCAGCCGTTGATGAAGGTGATGGTGGCGATCGCGGCGAAGAAGTTCAGCGAGTTGGGTACCACGACACGCCAGTAGGCGCCCCAGTAGCCCAGCCCGTCCACCCGCGCCGCCTCCTCCAGTTCCTTCGGGAATCCCAGGAAGTACTGCCGGAAAAGGAAGCAGGTGAAACCACTGAACAGGCCTGGGACGATCAGGCCACGATACGTGTCCACCCAGCCGAGCGACGACACCAGCACGAAGCTGGGTACGAAGGTCACGGCGGTCGGGACCATCAGGGTGCCCAGGACGACGTAGAAGATCTTGTTGGCGTGCCTGTACGGGATGCGGGCCAGTCCGTAGCCGGCGAGGGAGCACACCAGCAGGACGCCGACGGTGTGCAGGACGGCGACGACGGTGGAGTTCCACAGCGACTGGGCGAAGGGCACCGAGGAGTCGCCGAACAGGTCGCCGATGTTGCCCCACTGGAGATGGGTGGGGAAGAACTTCCAGTTCTCCCCGGTGATCTCCGCATCGGTGGACAGGGCGTTGCGGACGATCAGGTAGAAGGGGACCAGGAAGAGGAAGGCGGCGACACCGGTGGCGATGTAGAGGCCGGTGTTGCTCATCACTCCTCGGCCGCGGCGGCTCTTGGTCTTGCGTATCTCGGGCGTGGTCGTGGTCACTTGGACTCGTCCCCCCTTCCGAAGCCCATGATCTTGCCCTGGAACAGGGTCACGATGATGATCAGCACGGTCAGGATGACCGCGCCGGCGCTGCCCGCGCCGTAGTCCTGGCTCTCGCCCAGGGCCTTGTAGTACAGCTCGACGAGGGGCGGACGGCCCCATGTGGTCTTCGACAGAAGGTTGAAGAACTCGTCGAAGGCCTGGTAGGCGGCGACCAGCAGGAGCAGGACCACCGCGGTGGAGGTGGCCCGCAGTTGGGGCAGCGTGATGTACCGGAAGGTCTGCCAGCCCGGCTTGGCCCCGTCGATCGAGGCGGCCTCGTACAGCTCGCCCGGGATGTTCTGCAACGCGGCCAGGAACAGGATCATGTAGAAACCGGACTGCAGCCAGAGCCGTGCGGTGACGATGACGAACCAGTACCAGGGCGGGCTGGGGTCGGCCAGCCAGGCGATGTTCTCGACCCCGAACCAGCCGAGGACCGTGTTCATCAGGCCGAAGCGGACCCCGCTGAAGATGGACATCTTCCAGATCAGCGAGGCGGCCACATAACTGCACGCGGTCGGCAGGAAGAACACCGACCGGAAGAACGCCCGCATGAAGCGCAGCCGGTTCACCAGCAGGGCCAGGCTGAGCGAGAGTGCCCAGGTGGTGGGCACGATGAACGCGGCGAAGAGGGTGAAGGTGCCGAGCGAGCCGACGAAGTCGTCGTTCGTCAGCATGTACGTGTAGTTGTCGAAGCCGATGAACTTGTCGGGAGTGACGGTGAAGCGGGCGTCGAAGAAGCTGAGCCAGAGGCTCCAGAGGATCGGCGCGTAGACGAAGATCGCCAGGCCGATGAGGAACGGCCCGGTGAAGAGCCAGAAGTTGAAGGTGGGGCTGCCCCGCAGAGCCCGCCGCGGCTTGGCCGGGGAGGCCTTCGCCGGGGCGGGGCCCGCGAGGTCGAGCTTCGTGGTCGTCGACATGTCGTGTTCCGTCCGCACGCCTATCCGAAGAGCTTCTTGAGCTCGCGGTTGACGGCCGTGTCCGCCTTGTCGAGGGCGGCCTCGGGGTCCATGTCCTTGCGGACGGAGTCGGCGAAGACGTCTTCGAGGGCGGTGATCATGGCCTGGGTCCAGCCGATGTTGTCGAAGTGCCCGAACTCGTTGAAGAGCTTGACGCCCTCGGCGGCGTTGCCCGACTTGAGCTTGGTGGCGGACTGGGCGAGCGAGCTGCGTGGCGGGATGTGGAAGCCGTAGGAGGTGGCCCAGTCCTCCTGGTACTGCTTCTGGTCGATCCACAGCCACTTCACGTACTCCTTGGCCGCGTCGACGTTCTTGCTCTTGGCGTTGACGAACATCGACCAGCCGCCGTTGTAGACCGACTGCTTGCCGGAGTCGACGGTCTTCGGGAAGGGGAACACACCCCAGTCGTCGCCGAGCGCTTCCTGGATCGCCGGCATCGCCCACATGCCGCAGAACTGGATGGCGGTGAGGCCCTGGTTGAACGAGGAGGGGTCCCAGGACTCGGTCGGCGCGCCGAGGAGAAGGTTGCCGCTGGTGAACAGCTTGCGCATCTTCTTGATGCCCTCGATGACGCCGGGGGTGTGGTACGCGATCTCGTTCTTCTCGTTGAGGGTGTCGGCGCCGGCCGACCAGATCATCGGGTTGATGACGCCGTGCAGGTCGTTGCCCATGTACAGGCCCTTGACCTTGCCGGTGGTGAGCTTGGCGGCGGCCTCGGCCAGCTCGTCGAGCGTGGTCGGCACCTCGACCTTGGCCTTCTCCAGCATCGACTTGCGGTAGAAGAAGAACTGCGGGTCGTCGATCATCCGGACGCCGTATATCTTCCCGTCGACCGTGTGCGACTTGATGTCGGCCGGGTTGAAGTCGCTCTTGACCGGGTCGATGATGTCGGTCAGATCCGCGACCTGGCCGCTCTTGACCATCTGGATCTGCGGGTGGAACTCGAACAGGTCGGGCGCGTTCTTGGTGAGCAGCGTCGCGAAGAGCTTGCTCTCGAAGTCGGCGCTGGTGATCCACTGCGTGGTCACGTTCGCCTTGTCGTAGGCCTTCGCGTACTTCTTGATGGCCTGCTCGGTCCCGGCCTCGCCGTACGCGTGGAAGTACTGGTTCAGGGTCGGACCCGAACTGGACCCGCCGCTGCGCCCGTTGTTGCCGCCGCACGCGGCCAGCCCGCCGGCGGCGGCCAGACCCATCGCGGCCCGCAGAACGTTTCGACGGTTCCAGTTGTTGCTGCTCATTGCCGACATGCTGACGTCCTTGTCTCGAATACGGCTGCGGCTCTGCGCCATGGCTCCGCGGCTCAGCGCCAGATGGCTCAAATGGACTTGCGGTGCGGGACGTTAACCTTCGGCTAAGCCTTCGGCAAGGGGTTGGACGAAGTCTGCTCGAAGCGTTGTGCAGCGTTCGGGATACCGGACGTCACGGGTTGCGGGCCGCCGCACCAGCGGCCCGCAACTCCCTTGAGGATGTGCTGGGTTACTGCTTGGACCAGGCCTGGTTGGACCCGCCGTTGCAGCTCCACAGACCGACCTTGCTGCCGTCGGCGGTCGCCTGTCCGCCGACGTCCAGGCACTGGCCCGAAGCCTCGCCGACGATCTGGCCGTTGGCGTTCAGCAACCATTGCTGACTGCCGTCACGGGTGGGCTCCGGGCTCGTCACGAGCCCCGAACTCCCCGCCGTCAGATAGCCGTTCACGCCCTTGAGGCGGCCCTTCGCGTCGTACGACCACACCTGCTCGGCGCCGCCCGTGCAGCCGCTGATCGCCGCCCCCGAGGTGTCCGCGGTCAGGCACTTGCCGGACTGCTTGCCCGCCAGCGCGCCGTTGACCGCCGAAGTGCCGTGGCCCTTCTGGTCGAGGACGTACGTCGTGATGGACCGGGCCGGCAGAGTCGCCGTCGCCGAGCCGCCCTTCACCGTGGGCTTGGTGACGTTCGCCCAGCTCTCGGTGGCCGACGTCCGCACCGCCTTGCTCGCCCGCACCGGCGACTTGCTGTTGAAGCGCAGGTTCAGCGCGGTGTCGGTGGTGTTGTGGTTGTTGACCACGACGACCCACTTGCCGTGGTCGTCGTACGTCGACACCTCGACGCCGTCCGGAACGCCGGTCACGTTGTGGGCGACCGCGCCCGGTCGGACGAACTTGCTGTACTGGCCGAGCGCGTAGTAGCGCTTGGTGTAGTACAGGGTCTGGTTGCCGTTCGTGGCGTAGTTCGGGTCGTAGTAGATCAGGCCGTCGTTCCAGCCCTCGTCGTTCTTCGCGAGGGGGTCGGAGCCGATCATCTCCGACAGGGCGACCCACCACTGGAACGCCGAGTCGTGCGCGGTCGCGAAGTCCTTGTAGATGATCCGGGAGAGATTCAGACCACCGTCGATGGTGGGGTCGTACTCCTGGGCCCAGCCCGTGCCGCCCTTGCCGAAGCAGCAGATCTCCGTGGACCAGGACTGCTTGCCGACCGACTTGGAGGTCTCGTAGATCTTCGCCCGCTGGTCGTCGCCCGGGTTGTTGTACGTGTGGTGGGCGAGCTTGTCGACGTACTGCGCGGTGTCGGGCTGCGAGATCCACTGCGGGACCTCGGTGTTGAAGCTGACCGTGCTGCTGGACTCGTCCGCGATGATGCCGGTCTTCTGGCCGCGGGCCTGCTGCTCGGCACCCAACGCCCGCACGATGTCGTCGCGTTGGTCGACCGGCACCAGCATGCCTTCCTGGCCGCAGCTGTCGAAGCTGTTGGTCGGCTCGTTGAAGGGGCTGATGTAGTCGAACTTCACGCCCTGTCCGGCGAAGTGGGCGGTGACGTCGGCGACGTACTTCGCGTAGTCCTGTTCGTTCTCCGTCCTGAGGTAGCCGCCGCAGCTCTTGGCGTTGGTCTTCCACTGTGCGGGCGCGCTGTTGACGAAGGCGATCAGGTCCTTCACACCGTACTTGGCGGCGGCGTAGAGGAAGGTACGACCGGCCTTGTCCTTGCTCCAGTCGTACGTGCCGTCGTCGTTCAGGAAGTCCTCGGGGGCACGCGGGGCGTAGGTCACGCCGGTGCCGCCACCGCCGATGTTGTAGCGGTAACTGCTGAGTGCCAGGCCGTCCGTGGAGAAGAGCAGCTTGGCCACCTTGGCCTGGATCTTCGGGTCGAAGTTCTTCAGATCGTTGACCCACCAGGCGCCCGAGGCACCGATGTTGTCGATGGTCTGGGCCGCGTGGGGGGACACTTCGGCCACCGTGGGGGTGGCGGCCGACGCGGGCGGAGCGGATATCAGGGGTCCGGCGACAGCGAACGCGGCTGCGGCTGTCAGCAGGGCCGATCTCCTGCGGTGGGGCTGAGACACGTGCATCCCTTCCGTCGTCATGAAGGTGGTGCGGTACGGCTCCTGGCGGGGGTGGTGCGTGACGGGGCTGGTGCCCAGGGGTGGTGCCTGGCGGGGCTGGCGCCCAGGGGGTGGTCCTGACGAGGACGATTCCTAGCGGGTGTGGTGCCTTGCGAGGACGGTTCCTAGCGGGGGTGGTGCGCCTTCGTCCTTGCCGGGGTGGTGCGCTTTGCCGCCGACCTCTGCCCGACCGACTGGAGCGCCCCTTCGAGCGCGAACGTCGCCGCGCCCAGGCACGCCGGGTCTGTGGGGATCGGGGAGAGGACGATCTCGGTGGCGGCCATCGGGCGCGGCAGCGCGTGCCGGGCGACGGCCTCGCGCACCTCCGCGACCAAGGGCTCGCCGAGGGCGGCCGCGACCCAGCTGCTGAGCACGACCACCTCGGGGTTGAACAGGTTGACCAGGTGCGCGATGGAGGCGCCCAGGTAGCGGGCGGTGTGCCGGACGACCTGGAGCGCCACCGGGTCCTCGGTGCGCATCCCCCGGGCCAGCGCGGCCACGGTGGCCGTCTGGTCGCCGGGGTGCAGCAGCTCGCTGTCGGGGCTCAACTCCCGCAGGTTCAGCATGATCCCGGGCGCGCCCACGTATGTCTCCACACAGCCGTGGTTGCCGCACCGGCACAGGCGTCCGTCCAGGACGATCGTGTTGTGGCCCCACTCGCCGGCGCTGTTGGAGACACCTCGGTGCAGTCCGCCGCCCAGGATCAGTCCGGCGCCCACGCCGGTCCCGAGGTTGACCACCACGGCGTTCACGCGCCCGCGCGCGGCCCCGAACCAGAGCTCGGCCACCGCACCGGCGCGCAGCGGGTTGTCCAGGTAGAGGGGGTAGGCGATGTACTCGGAGAGCAGGTCGAGCAGCGGTACGTCGTGCCAGTCCCAGTTGGGGGCGTACTCCGAGATGCCGGTGGCGCGGTCCACCTGCCCCGGCACGCTCACACCGACGCCGAGCACCCGGGCGCCCTCGATACCGGCCTGCGCGACCACCGAGCCGACGGCGGCGGCGACATGGCCGACCACCTGCTCGGGGAGGCTCTCGCCGGGGCGGAGGTCCTCCTCGGCGCGGGCCAGGACGTTCAGCGCGAGGTCGAACAGCTCGACATGGACGTATGTCTCCGCGATGTCGACGCCGATCAACGCGCCCCCCGACGCGTTGACGGCCACGAGCCCCCGAGGGCGTCCGCCGGCGGACTCCTCGAACCCGACCTCGGTGATCATGTGGAGGTCGAGCAGTTCGCCCACGAGCGTGGCGACGGTGGCCAGGCTCAGCCCGGTGGCCGCCGCCAGTTCCTGCCGGGACGTGGGCGACTCGGCGATGATCTGGCGCAACACCTCGTAGCGGTTCACGGTGCGGATGTCACGTGATGTGCGCTTCACCAGGGCCGACCCCCATCCCTTCAGCTCGGGCCGGGACGTCAGAGGCACCGGCGCGGCGCAAGGCTATGGTCTGCGGGGGACTTTGTACAAGGGGTTAGGAAAGGGGCTTTATAAAGTCAGTCGGCGAGTACGGCCCGGACGAACGCGTTGGCGAATTTCCCCTCGGGGTCCAGCTCGCTTGCCAGCTTACGGAAGTCACCGAGGCGCGGGTATCGCTCGCGCAGCACCTCCGCGGTCGTGGTGAACACCTTTCCCCAGTGCGGCCGTGCGTCGAAGGCGTCCAGCGCCTCCTCCAGCCGGCGCACCACCGGCAGCACGGCCGCCCTGTCCTCGATCCAGGTGAAGTGGAGCGCCACGGTGTCCCGTCCGTGGGCGGGGCTCAGCCACTGCTCGTCGGCGGTCATGGTCCGCACCTCGCAGGTCTGCAGCACCCAGGCGACCGTCTCCCGGATGCCGTCGACCGCGTGCAGTGCCTCGACGGCGTGCTCGCGCGGCAGCAGGTACTCCGACTGGAGTTCCGCCCCACTGCTCGGTGTGAACTCGGCCCGGAAGTGCGGCAGTCGGTCGTGCCAGGGCCCCGGCACCCCGAACTGCTCGGTGCAGTTGACCGCGGGCATCCCCGGCACCGGGTGCAGTTTCTCGGTGGCGGCCGTGGCCCACGGGAAGTCGGTGAGCGGCTGGTCCGTCCGCCGCTTGACCCACACCTGCCGGAAGCCCGGTGCACGCCAGTCGGTGAACAGGCTGACGCTGTACGCCGCCGACATGACCGTCTCGAAGCCTGCCAAGTCCAGCCCGGCGAGGGGGAGTTCGGTGAAGACGTACTGTTCCACGTCGAAGGTCGGAACGAGGTCCAGGGTGAGCGCGGTGACGACGCCCAGGGCGCCCAGTGAGGTGACGGCGCCGCCGAACCCCGGGTCGTCCCGGCCGATGGTCAGCGCGGAGCCGTCCGCGGTGATCAGCTCGACCTCGCGCACGGCCGAGGCGAGCGGACCGTTGCCGACGCCCGAGCCGTGGGTGCCGGTCGCGACCGAGCCGGCCACGGAAATGTGCGGCAGCGAAGCCATGTTGGGCAGCGCGAGGCCGTGGGCGTGCACCACGCGGGCGAGTTCGGCGTAGCGGACGCCGCCGGAGACCCGTACCGTACGGGCCTCGGTGTCCACGTCGATCACCGGCGGCAGGTCGGCGATGGACAGCAGGACGCCCTTGGGACCCGGCTCGGCGATCTCGTTGAAGGAGTGCCCGCTGCCCAGCACCCGCACCCTCGCGCCGCCCGCGACCAGGGCGGCGATCCTGTCGAGCGAGCAGGGCCGGTGCAGTTCCTTGGCGGAGTAGGTGATGTTCCCCGCCCAGTTGGTGATCGTCTCCGACATGTCCGTCGTTCCTCCCGGGGTGCACGTATGCATTGACCCTCTCATTTCCCGACACCTAACGTAGAGAGCGGTTTCTACGCCCTCTGGAGGATCCCCGCCTTGACCGAGCGACCCCGGGCGCTGTTCGCCATGACCGCCGAGAACGTGCCGCTCGTCTTCCCGCCCGAGGTGCTGGCCCGGCTGCGTGCCGTCGTGGACATCGATCCCGCGATCGTCGCCGAGGACCTCACCGACCCGCGGCTCGCGGACGTTCTGGTCCGCACCGAGATCCTCGTGACCGGCTGGGGCTGCCCCCGCCTGGACACGGCCGTCCTCGACGCGGCCCCGAGGCTCCGGGCAGTCCTGCACTCGGCCGGCTCGGTCAAGGGCTTCGCCACTCCCGAGATCTGGCGGCGCGGCATCGCGGTCTCCTCGGCCGCCGAGGCCAACGCCCTGCCCGTCGCCGAGTACACGCTCGCCATGATCCTGCTCGCCGGCAAAGACGTCTTCGTGCGCCGGGAGCGGCTGCGGACCGAACGGGCCTCCCCGGGCTGGGGGATCGAGCGGGGCATCGGCAACCGCGGACGACGGGTCGGGGTGATCGGGGCGTCACGGATCGGGCGCAAGGTGATCGAGCTGCTGCGACCGTTCGACCTCGCGGTGAGCCTGACCGACCCGTACGTCGACGAGGCGGGGGCCCTGGAACTGGGCGTCCCCTTGGCGGAGTTGGACGATCTCCTGCGGACCTCCGAGATCGTGACCGTCCACGCCCCGGAGACCCCCGAGACCCGGCACCTGATCGGGCGCCGTGAGCTGGCCCTGATGCCCGACGGGGCGGTACTGATCAACACCGCGCGTGGGAGTCTGGTCGACACGGACGCCCTGGTCGGGGAACTGCGCACCGGGCGGCTCAGCGCGGTCCTCGATGTGACCGACCCCGAGCCCCTGCCCGCCGACTCGCCCCTCCATGACTTCCCGAACGCCTTCGTCACCCCGCACCTCGCGGGATCGCAGGGGAACGAGCTGGCGAGGCTGGGGCTGGCCGTCGTAGCGGAGGCGGAGCGGGTTGCGGCCGGGGGAGCGGTGGCGCACCCGGTGGAGTTCGAGGCGCTGGAGCGCGGGGCCTGACCTCCGCGTGGTCCCTGGCTCCGGCCGCTGGGTAGCCTGCCTGGACATGACGTCCGAACCTGACCCCGAAGGCCTCCCCGAGCCGCTCCCCGAAGTCCTCCCGGTGACCGACCTCACCCGGCATCGCCGGCTGCGTGAACAGGGCAGCCTGGACCGGGCGGACCTGGAGGCGATCCTCGATGCCGGCTTCGTCTGTCATCTGGGTGTGGTGGTCGAGGGGCGGCCGCTGGTCGTGCCCACGGTGTACGGGCGAGACCAGCGGCAGTTGTATGTGCACGGGTCCGTGGCCAGCCGCAGCCTCGCGGGCGGTGCCTCCGTCTGTGTCACCGTCACGCATGTGGACGGGCTGGTGCTCGCCCGGTCCGTGTTCGAGCACGGGGTGAACTACCGCAGCGCCGTGATCCACGGAGTGCCCCGCAAGGTCACCGACCCGGAGGAGAAGCTCGCGGGCCTGCGCCGGCTGACCGAACACGCGACCCCGGGGCAGTGGTCGTACGCGCGTCTGCCCAGTCGCAAGGAACTGGCCGCCACCACCCTGCTCGCCCTGCCCCTCGACGAGGCCTCCGTCAAGATCCGCACCGGCGCGCCCGACGACGGGGACGGGCCCGACGCCGAGCTGGGGCTGTGGGCCGGTGTGCTGCCGCTCACCTCGGTGTGGGGCGCGCCCGTCCCCGACCCGGTACTGCCCCCGGAGACCCCCGTACCGCCACATATCGGTCGCCGTGCGGGGACCCGGCACGGGTGATGTCGGAGCGAGGGCATAACGTGAGGAGTCGTACGTCCGATCCGGGAGGAGATAACGGGATGGGCAGCCGTACCGCGCTGGTCGAGGATCTGATGGAGCGGTTCCCGCAGGTTCCGCGGGAAGCCGTCTTCAAAGAGGACCTGCTGCGAGGTGGCGTGGCCTTCGACCCGTCCGCCCTCAGCGACAACGAGTCCGGTGAGGTGAAGCCGAAGTCGTACTTCATCTTCTCCTTCGACCACGGCACCCTGCCGGAGCTCGGCGAGGCCGCGCTGCGTCGCCCGCCGGAGGAGATCATCCTCACCGGCGGGCCGTACGACCTGCGCAGGACCGTGGTCTCGGTGCGGGTGAACCCGGCCTCGCCGTATCGCGTAGCCGCCGACGACGAGGGCGTGCTCGGGCTGTACCTCGACGGGAAGCGGATCGCCGACGTGGGCGTGCCGCCGATGCCGGAGTACTACCGGCACACGCTCTCCAACGGAAAGTCCGTCATGGAGGTCGCTCCCACCATCCAGTGGGGCTATCTCATCTACCTGACCGTCTTCCGGGTCTGCCAGTACTTCGGTGCCAAGGAGGAGTGCCAGTACTGCGACATCAACCACAACTGGCGCCAGCACAAGGCGGCCGGCCGGCCGTACACCGGGGTCAAGGACGTCGAGGAGGTCCTCGAAGCCCTGGAGATCATCGACCGGTACGACACCGCGAAGGCGTCCACCGCCTACACGCTCACCGGCGGCGCGATCACCAAGACCGTCTCCGGGCGGGACGAGGCCGACTTCTACGGCCACTACGCCAAGGCCATCGAGGAGCGCTTCCCGGGCCGTTGGATCGGGAAGGTCGTGGCGCAGGCACTGCCGCGCGACGACGTGCAGCGGTTCAAGGACTACGGCGTGCAGATCTACCACCCCAACTACGAGGTGTGGGACGAGTACCTGTTCAAGATGTACTGCCCGGGCAAGGAGCGGTACGTCGGGCGGGACGAGTGGCACAAGCGGATCCTGGACTCGGCCGAGGTGTTCGGGGCGCGCAATGTGATCCCCAACTTCGTGGCGGGCGTGGAGATGGCGGAGCCGTTCGGCTTCAAGACGGTCGACGAGGCGATCGCGTCCACCACGGAGGGCCTGCGCTTCTTCATGTCGCAGGGGATCACGCCCCGCTTCACCACCTGGTGCCCGGAGCCGACCACTCCGCTCGGCAAGGCCAACCCGCAGGGCGCGCCGCTTGAGTACCACATCCGGCTGCTCCAGGCCTATCGCCAGACGATGGAGGACTTCGGGCTCTCCTCGCCTCCCGGATACGGCCCGCCCGGACCCGGCCGCGCGGTGTTCTCGGTGAGCTCCTTCATGGACAGCCTTCCAGCGGCTCCGGAGCCGGCCGAGGTCTGACGGTCCGAGGGGCCGGCGGTCCAGGGGCCGACGGTCTGGGGCTGGGGGCTGGGGGCTGGGGGCTGGGGGGCTCAGGGTTCGACGGCCGTCGCGCAGGGCGTCACCTGGCGTCCGGCGCCGAGGAGTGCGGTGCCCCGGCGGCCCGGAAGGGGTGTCCACGCCGGGGCCGGGGCCGACTTGGTGACCACCGCGCCCACCCACTCCGGGGGCACCGGACAGGCGGACCACCTTCGCCCCGGACACCTTCCCGGGCGGCGCCCGTCACTCCCGCGTTGACGACCCTGGTCCACGGGATCGCCGCGACCGTCTCGGGCACCCATGCTCGTGGTGCTCCATGTCGTGCCCGTCTGAGCACCGCGCACGCGCCGTTGCGGACTCAATTCTCTGTGACGACTGGTTCCTGTGAGTCGGAATTGATACGTTCCCGTCTCCGGTCCGTACAAGAGGGTGCAACTCCGTGCGCCGGTGTGCCGTGGGCTGTGGACCGAACCCCCGGTAATCGAATTGAATAGCCTGCTTGTCAGTTGTGTGGGAGACGTGAAAGGCTCCTGTCCTGCCGCGAGGTTCCCCCCAACTCCATTGCCAGTATGGCGAGTTGACCCCGCTTTCGATGCAGGAGACCCATGCCCGACCTGCCGACCCCCCAGGACGCCGCCGAGGCCGCGCTGTTCTCCGAGTGCTGGGATGCCGTGCTGTCGTACGCCGATCTGTGCACGGCCGGCTCCACCGCCGCCACCGAACTGGCCACGGAGGCCTTCTCGCTCGGGATGCGCGAGGTCCGTGACGCCGAGACCGCCGTCCGCGGCGTCGGCCGCCGTCCGGTCCGGCTGCCCCGAATACCCTTGCTGCTGACCGCCGTTCGTGTCACGGCGGCGGACTGGGAAAGACGGAGCCTGGGCCACCGGCTCGACCCCGACCTGAGGCTGTGGCTCAACTCCGACAAGGCCTTCCGCTACACCGGGCCGCCGCTCCAGCGTCCGATAGCGCTCCGCGGGCTGCGTGATCTCCAGGCGGCGGACGCCGAACTGCTCTGGCTGGCCGAGGTGGAGGCGCTGCCGCTGCCCGCGCTGGCCCGTCGGCTCGGCCTCGACCCGGCCACCGTGGACGACGAACTCGCCCAGGTGCGCGGCCTGTTCCGGGACCGCAGCCACCGCAACCACCTCGACACACCGATGGACGCCCAGTGCCGCAGCTACGCCCGGCTGCTGGACGCGGTCACCCGGTCCACCTCGGGCGAGACCCCGGGCGACCTCTCCCGGCACCTCGCGCGCTGCCAGCACTGCGCGGAGGCCGCCTCCTGTCTGAGGCTGCACGGCGGCGGGCTGCCCGCGGCCCTCGCGGGCGGGGTCATCGGCTGGGGCGGACTCGCCTATCTGGAGCGCCGCCGCCGGGCCGCCGAGGTGCGGTTGGGCGCAGGACGCCCGGCGGCCCTGGAGAGCGGGCCGCCGAACCCCGGCGCGCAGAAGGCGAAGGTCGTGCGCAACGGACTGCTCGTCGCGGCCGTCCTCGTCTCCCTGCTCGCCCTCGCCGTCTCGATGATGCCGGGCGACGACATGGAGAACGGCGCCGCCAAGCCCGGTCCCGGCACCACCGCCGAGGGCCTGCCGGTGGCCGACCCCAGCTCGTCCATTCCCGCCGCCACCTCACGGGCGCCCGGCTCCGCGAAGCCCTCGCGGACCAACTCGGCGAAGCCGTCCGAGTCCACGGGTGCGAAGAACTCCGACCCGGAACCCCAGGGCACCTCCTCCGCCGGTGTCGAGGAACCCGAACCCAGCGAGAGTGCCACGCCGTCCTGTCAGGTCGAGTACACCCTCGTCAACCAGTGGCCCGACGGCTTCCAGGCCGCCGTCACCGTCACCACCACCGAGGCCCTCGACGACTGGCGGGTCACCTGGTCCTTCAAGGACGGGCAGAAGGTGACCCAGATGTGGGACGCCGGCTTCACCCAGAGCGGCGCGAAGGTCACCGCGACCGCCGCCGACTACAACAGGTCGGTCCCAGCGGACGGTTCGCTCTCCTTTGGCTTCCTCGCCTCCTGGCAGGGCAAGAACGCCCCGGCATACGACTTCACCCTCAATGGGCAGGAGTGCGTGAAGTCCTGACTTGGCGGGTAGCCGGGGCGCCAGCGCCGGTGCCGGTGGCGCGCCTCCTGGCGCCCGAAGGAGGCGCCGGTCGGGTGAGGTGCGTCGCCGGGTGCGGGCCCGGTGGGGGCTGGTCGCGCAGTTCCCCGCGCCCCTGAGGGAGTTACAGCTAGGCATGCTTGGACTGCACCCACCTGTTGGGGGGCGCGGGGACTGCGCGACCAGCCCCCACCGGCCCGCGCCTTGCCTCGAAACGCTTCCTACTTCGCCGCCCACAACCCCCGCACATGCCCGATGTGCCGCGTCATCACCTCATGTACCGCCCCCTCGTCGCGGGCGACCAACGCGTCGAGGAGCTCCAGATGTTCCTCGGCGGACGCCAGCAGTCGGCCCGACTTCACCAGCGGGGTCAGACCATAGAGCCGGGACCGCTTACGGAGGTCCCCGACCACCTCCACCAGGTGCGCGTTGCCCGCGAGGGCCAGGAGGCCGAGGTGGAAGCGGGTGTCGGCCTCGACATACGCGATGAGGTCACCGGCCACCGCCGCCTGGACGATCTCCCGGGCGGCCGGGCGCAGTGCCTCCAGGGAGACCGGGTCGGCGGTCGTGGCCAGCTCCACCACGGTGGGGATCTCGATGAGCGAGCGGATGTGGGTGTACTCGTCGAGCTGCTTGTCTGAGACCGCGGTGACCCGGAATCCCTTGTTGGGCACGGTGTCGACCAGGCCCTCCTTGACTAGGTCGAGCATGGCCTCGCGCACGGGGGTGGCCGAGACACCGAACCGTGCGGCGAGCGCCGGCGCCGAGTACACCTGCCCCGGCATCAGCTCGCCCGCGATCAGCGCGGCCCGCAGGGCATCGGCGACCCGCTCCCGGTAGCTGCTCTTCTTGCCGCCCAGCACGGGCAGGGCGGGAGCGGCGGCTGGGGTGCTGGATCGCTGGGCGGCCATGAGGGCATCTCCTAGTGGTGCAATGTCACGCGGCACCCGGCATTATCCTCGACGCCGTCAGGGCTCACAGCACGAACCCCGCCGGGAACGGGTCGGTCGGGTCGAGCAGGTACTGGGCAGTGCCGGTGATCCAGGCGCGGCCGGTGAAGCTGGGCAGGACGGCGGGGCGCCCCGCGACCTCGGTGGTGCCGAGCAGCCGCCCGGTGAACCGCGTACCGATGAAGGACTCGTTCACGAACTCGGTGTGCAGCGGGAGTTCGCCGCGCGCGTGCAGCTGGGCCATGCGTGCGCTGGTGCCGGTGCCGCAGGGGGAGCGGTCGAACCAGCCCGGGTGGACGGCCATCGCATGCCGGGAGTGGCGGGCGGTGGAGCCGGGCGCGATCAGATGGACGTGGTGGCAGCCACGGATGGACGGGTCCTCCGGGTGGACGGGCTCCTCCTCGGCGTTGATCGCTTCCATGAGGGACAGCCCCGCCTTGAGGATGTCGTCCTTGCGGGCCCGGTCGAAGGGCAGCCCGAACCGGTCCAGCGGCAGGATGGCGTAGAAGTTGCCGCCGTACGCCATGTCGTATGTCACCGTCCGCCCGTCGGCCAGTGCGATCTTGCGGTCGAGGGCGACGGAGAACGACGGCACGTTCTGCAGCGTGACGTTCTTCGCCCTGCCGTCCTCCACCGCGACCTCGGCGACGACCAGGCCTGCCGGGGTGTCGAGCCGGATCGTGGTGACCGGCTCGACGACCTCGACCATGCCCGTCTCCACCAGCACGGTCGCCACCCCGATCGTGCCGTGTCCGCACATCGGCAGATACCCGGAGACCTCGATATAGACGACACCCCAGTCGCAGTCCGGGCGGGTCGGCGGTTGCAGGATCGCCCCGCTCATCGCCGAGTGCCCGCGCGGCTCGTTCATCAGAAGCTGCTTGATGTCGTCGCGGTGCTCACGGAAGTACAGCCGCCGTTCGTTCATGGTCGCGCCGGGGATCGTGCCGATTCCGCCGGTGATCACGCGGGTGGGCATGCCCTCGGTGTGCGAGTCGACGGCGTGCAGGACGAGTTTGCTGCGCATGACGCTCCTGGTCATCGAGGGGGTGGGGGAAGGCGGCCTCCGCGGGTCCGACCTCCGTGAGTTCGGCCTCCGCGGGTCAAGCCTCCGTGGGTCCGGCCGGCGGGCCCGGCTGCACGAGTCCGGCCGCGACCGCCCGCTCGGTGGCCGCCCGCACGACGGCCTCCCGCTCGGGCGGCAGCGGGACCCGTGGCGGACGGCACCTCCCGCCATGGCGACCGACGATGTCCATCGACAGCTTGATCGCCTGCACGAACTCGACCTTGGAGTCCCAGCGCAGCAGCGGGTGCAGCTGCTCGTACAGCTTCTTCGCGGTGGCCAGGTCGCCGCCCACGGCCGCACGGTACAGCTCGACGCAGGACCCGGGCAGTGCGTTCGGGTAGCCGGCCACCCAGCCCTTCGCTCCCGCGATGGCGAGCTCCAGCAGGACGTCGTCGGCCCCGATCAACAGGTCCAGTTCCGGAGCAAGTTCGGCCAGCTGGTAGGCGCGACGCACATCACCCGAGAACTCCTTGACCGCCCGGATGTGCCCCTCGGCGTGCAGCTCGGCCAGCAGCTCCGGGACCAGGTCGACCTTGGTGTCGATGGGGTTGTTGTACGCCACCACCGGCACGCCCGCCTTCGCGACCTCGGCGTAGTGCGCGAGGACCGAACGCTCGTCGGCGCGGTACGCGTTGGGCGGCAGCAGCATCACGGACGCGCAGCCCGCGTCGCGCGCCTGCTCGGCCCAGCGCCGGGACTCCGCCGAGCCGTACGCGGCGACCCCCGGCATCACCCGCTCGCCCCCGATCGCGGCCACGGCCGTCTCGACGACCCTGGCCCGCTCCTCGGGCGTGAGCACCTGGTACTCGCCCAGCGAGCCGTTCGGCACGACACCGTCACAGCCGTTCTCGACCAGCCAGGCGCAGTGCTCGGCGTACGTGTCGTAGTCGACGCGGAGGTCGTCGTCCACCGGGAGCGCGGTGGCGACGAGCACTCCGCGCCAGGGACGAAGATCGGTGCTGGTCATACGGTTCCTCTCAATGCGGTGTGACATATCACATATGCTCGGCCTCCCCGTCCCGGGCCAGCACCCCCAACGGCACCGGCCGTGCGAACGGCCTGCGCCCCGCCGTCTCCGCACACCCGGCGATCCCCGCGACCCCGGGCCCGCACATCCGGCCCTGACACCAGCCCATCCCGGCCCGTGTCAGCAGCTTCACGCTGCGCGGATCACCGGCGCCCAGCTCACGCACCGCCGCCCGCACCGCACCGGCCGGCACCTCCTCGCAGCGGCACACCACCGTCTCGTCGGTGACCTGCTCGGCCCAGTGCGCGGGCGGCGCGTACACGGAGTCCAAGGCGGCGAAGAACGCGCGCAGTTTCTCCCGGGTCCGCGCGACGGCCGCCCACTCACCCGGATCCGGCGCCCGCCCGGCCAGCCGCGCCGCCACCGACCGCCCGGCGATGTGCCCCTCGGCGAGGGAGAGGGCGGCGCCGCCGATGCCGGTGGTCTCACCCGCCGCCCACACACCCGGCACGTCGGTGCGCTGCTCGTCGTCCACGTACACGTCCGTCCCGTCGACACGGCAGCCCAGGGCTTCGGCGAGATCGGTGTGCGGCAGCATGCCGTGCCCGACGGCGAGGGCGTCGCAGGCGAGGCGCCGCCGGGTGTCCGCGCGCACCCGCCCGTCCCGGTCGAGCGCCGCGATCGTCACCGCCGCCAGCCGCTCGTCGCCGTGCGCCGCCACGACGGTGTGCCGGAAGAGGGTGCGTACCCGGTGCCGGAGCAACTCACCCCCGTACCGGGCGCCTTCGGCGACCTTCCCGGGCATGGCCGCCAGCTGCCGGGACCGCCGTACGAACGCCCTGGGGTCGGCCGAGTCCACCAGTGCCGCGACCGTGGCACCCGCCGAAGCGAGGCCGGTGGCGACGGGCAGCAGCAGCGGCCCGGTTCCGGCGACGACGACGGTACGGCCGGGCAGCACGAGGCCGCCCTTGAGCATGGCCTGCGCCCCGCCCGCCGTGACGACACCGGGCAGTGTCCAGCCGGGGAAGGGCAGCACCTTCTCGTAGCCGCCGGTGGCGAGGAGGACGGCGTCGGCGCGCTCCTCGGCCGGCTCCTCCTGCTCCGGGCCGAGCAGGGCGTGCACGGTGAGGTCGGCGGAGCCCCGGCGCTCGACGAACCAGACATGATGGTCCGTCAAATGCCTTACCGTTCCGGCCCGTACGTGGGCGTCCAGGCCGTCCCGCAGCCTCTCCCAGGTACGCCACTGATGGTGCAGCGCCCGCGGCCGTCGGGCCCCGAACCCTGGCGCGGGCTGTCGGTAGAACTGCCCGCCCGCCTCCTGGGCGGAGTCGATCAGCGTGACACTGACACCGCGTGCGGCTGCCGCGAGGGTGGCCGCGAGCCCGGCCGGACCCGCACCGATCACCGCCAGACGCGGTTCACTCATCGTGGCCTGTCCCCTTCTGTGTGCGGATCGCGTCGCCCGGACGCAGGGGGACCAGGCAAGCCCGTTGGTTGGGGCGGTCGTTGACGGTCACCAGGCAGTCGAAGCAGACGCCGATGCCGCAGAAGATGCCACGTGGGCGGCCCTCGCCCCGGGTGGTGCGCCAGGAGGTGACCCCCGCGGTCCAGAGCGCGGCGGCGACGGTCTGGCCGGGCAGGGCCTCGATCTCCCGCCCGTCGAACGTGACGGCGAAGGCGGCACCGGGCTCGGCGCCCACGAGTTCGAGCGGGTTCACGAGGCCTCCTCGAAGGGGAACCGGTCGGGACGGAACGGCGCGAGATCGAGGTCGGGAGGCAGACCGGCGATCACCTGGGCGATCAACTGCCCAGTCCCCGTGGACAGTCCGATGCCCGCGCCCTCGTGCCCGCACGCGTGGAACAACCCCGGCACACGCGGGTCGGGCCCGAGGGCGGGCAGGTGATCCGGCATGTACGGCCGGAAGCCGAGGTACGTCCGCATCGCCCGCACCCGTCCAAGGAAGGGGAACAGCCGGGTCGCACCCGCCGCCAGCGCGCGCAGGGCGGGCAGCGACAACGACCGGTCGAAGCCGACCCGTTCGCGGCTCGCGCCGATCAGGACGGGTCCGGCGGCCGTCCCCTCCACCACCGGCGAGGTCTGCAGGGCCGCCGAGTCGCTGGCCACGTCGGCCACGTAGTCCGCGGCGTACACCTTGTGGCGGACCAGGCGCGGCAATGGCTCGGTGACCAGGACGAAGCCGCGCCGGGGGAGTACGGGGAGGCGCACCCCCGCAAGCGCGGCCAGCTCCCCGCCCCAGGTCCCGGCGGCGTTGACGACATACGGCGCGTGGACCTCGCCCCGGTTGGTCCGCACCCCGCGCACGGCACCGCCGGCACCGCGAAGGACCTCGGTCACGGTCGCGCCGGTGACCAGACGGGCACCCGACATCCGTACGAGATGGGCCGCGGCCAGCGTCGGCATGACCTGGGCGTCCTGGGGATACAGCACACCGCCCGCGAGTCCCGGCGCCAAGTGGGGTTCCAGGTCCAGGAGTTGATCCGCGCCCAACCGGACCGCCTCGACACCGGCGGTCCGTTGCCCGGTCGCGAACTTCTCCAGGGCTACGAGGCCGTCGGGGGAGGCGGCGACGACCACGCCGCCCTTGGGCTCGTACTCGATCGCCTCGCCGACCTCCTGCGCGAGGTCGGCCCACAACCGGCCGGACAGCAGGGCGAGTTCGAGCTCGGGCCCCGGCTCCTTGTCGGAGACCAGGAGATTGCCCTCACCGGCGCCGGTCGTGCCGCCGGCCACCGGGCCCCGGTCCACGACGATCACGTCGAGGCCCGCCCGGGCGGCGTACAGGGCGCAGGCAGCGCCCACCATCCCGGCTCCGACGACCACGACATCGCAGGTCAGTGGCTTGCTCACGCCAGTACTATGTCACATGCCTCTCATCGCGGGAACACCCTCGACACCCGGACGTCAGTCGATCTCGCCGGGGTCCGCCGCCGGTGTCCTGCCCGCGCGGACGTCCTTGAGACGTTCCGTTCCCAGCTTCGCGGCGCGCTCGGTGCTGTCGCTGTCGGCGCCGTCGAGGCCCCCGTTGGTGATGGTGATCGCGTCCGTGCCGACCCGCAGGGCCGCGACATCGAGGGTGAGGGTGGTGGGCTCCCCGCCCGAGGTGCCCCGGACCGTGACCCGCAGCCCCTGCCGGGCGTCGCCCTCCTTGGGCAGGGAGGTCTCGATCACCTGGACCGTCCGCTCTCCGCCCGAGTCGTCGGTCGCCGTGAACTGGTCGCACTCGACCGGTAGGCTCTTCAGCCAGGCGAAGGAGTCGTTCAGCCCGGCCTTGTCGTAGGCGGCCACCTGGTACAGCAGCCGGGACTCGCCCTCCTCGAAGCCGGTGAGCGCGGACGCCCCGGACGGCTTGCCCAGGAGCTGGTCGCCGTAGAGCCGGTCGAGCAGCTTCTGGCAGTCGGCCGCGTCGGCCTTGGCGGTGAGGAAATCGGCGACGTCGACCTTGCCGACCAGGAGGCTCTCCCGCCAGTCGGCCGCGTTCTTGACCTCGTTCCAGTCGTCCTCCAGGTCCGCCTCGGTCACCAGCGCGGCCCGCGCCCCTGCCTCGGTGAGCGCGGCCGGGGACTCCTGGGCCAGCGGCGAGGACGAGATCTCGGTGGTGTCCGCGGTGCCCGACCCGCTGCTGTCGCCACCGTCGGAGCAGGCGGCTGTGGCCAACAGAGCACCGGCTGCCAGGGCCGAGGCGAGCACACGGGCGGGGCGGGACGGGCGGTGGATCGTCACGAGGTCTCCTGGAGATGTGGGCGATGACTTCCATGCCACAACCCCTCCTGCCGTACGACCAGCGCACGGGGCTGTTCGAGTGAATGCTGGACGGAGTCCCAGGGGGCCGGAGAACCAGCGGCACCCCGCACCGGCACCCCTACGGTGAGGACCGCTTCTCACGGCGGCGGCTCGGCTGCCGTGGCCGACGAGTGAGGTGCTGGGGCGAGGCATGGGCGGACGCGTCCGGCCCCCTACGAGCCCGAGGGGCTCCTGCCGGACGAGTCGTCCGGGTGGACCGTGGACAGTGCGACCTCGTCACCACCGACGGGATGGTGCGGGCCGACACCGCCTTCGTACGCTCCACCTCCTCCAAGTGGTCCGAGGGACAGACTCTCGCGGTCAACGGGGACCCCGCGATCGTCGCCGTGTCGCCAGCCGCAACCCCGACCTCGGCCGCCTTGAGCGGTCCTCGCCCTCGCCTGGGAGAGCGGGGCGACTGCGCAGCGGTGGGTGGAGGCAGGGCGGGCTCCGGGACGTGCATCCTGGCTGTCAATCCCTGGAGCTGCGGAGCCTTTCTACGCGGCCAGCCCCACGGTGCCGCTTGGCCCATCTCGCCTTCCTTGACCCGCTTAACCTGGCACGCTGCGCAGTCCGCGGGTGCTGTCGAGCTCCGGCGATCTTGATCCAGGCCTTGGTCCTGGGCGGAAGGTGTGACGGCGGACGTGCTCAACCTTGAGAAGCTAACCCGCCTCCCGGACCGCGACGCTCCCAGTTGGCGGCAAGCGCTGGGCAAACCTGCGGGGTCGGTCCCGCCGGACTCACCAGCCATCGTCACGTGATCATCTTAGATATAGGGGTACAGTTTATAGTTCGGTGGTTCTGCTTCTTGGGATCGGAGGGGTATGGACAAGCCCGTCGAGATGTTCGACCGCGACTACGAGTGGTCGGCACTGACACGGTTCATCGAAGATGAACAGCCTGGAGCGACGCTGGGTGTGGTCTCCGGCCGGCGCAGACAGGGTAAGACCTTCTTGCTCGACGCGGCCTGCCGTGCCGCGGGAGGGTTCTACTTTGGGGCGACCGAGGCCGCCGATGCGGAGTCCCTGCGGCGTGTCAGTGCTGCGCTTACCGCGCATGTGCGACCTGCCAGTCCGTACCACTTCGCCGACTGGGCCGAGGCCGTGGACGCGCTCCTCGCGCTGGGCACCGAGCGGCCTGTGCCTGTAGTGATCGACGAGTTCCCGTACCTTGCCAAGGCGAACCCGGAGCTTCCCTCGATCATCCAAGAAGCTCTGCGGACTCTGCGCGACCAGCGCAGCGGCTCCCGCACCCGGCTGCTGCTTTGTGGCTCGGCGCTGTCGTTCATGGGCAGGCTGCTGGCCGGCAACGCACCTCTGCGTGGCCGTGCAGGGCTGGAGTTGGTTGTCCGCCCTCTCGACCACCGCCTGGCGGCCGAGTTCTGGAACATCACAGACCCACGCCTAGCCCTGCAGGTCAACGCGATCGTCGGTGGTACACCCGCGTATCGACGAGAATTCGCCCGCGGTGACACTCCGAACGGCGCCGGCGACTTCGACGACTGGGTCGTCCGCACTGTCCTCAACCCGGAGACTCCGCTGTTCCGCGAGGCCCGTTATCTACTCGCGGAAGAACCCGACCTGCGAGACACTGCCCTGTACCTCTCCGTGCTGGCCGCAGTCGCCGACGGCAATGCCACCCGTGGAGGTATGGCCGGGTACCTGGAACGCAAGGCCACCGACATTGCGCACCCCATCAACGTCCTTGAAGACGCTGGCTTGCTGCACCGGGATGCCGACGTCTTCCGCGACAACCGCCCCACCTACCGCATTGCTGAACCGCTGATCGGCTTCTATCACGCCATCATGCGACCGGTCTGGGATCAGTTGGAACGCCCCGGCAGCGCAGCCCGGGTCTGGCAGGCCAGCCGCCGCCGCTTCACCAGCAACGTCCTCGGCCCTCATTTTGAACAGGTCTGCCGCGACTGGGCGCTGCACCACGCCGACCCGGAACTGATCGGCGGTCTGCCCGCCCGGGTCGGACGCGGCGTGGTGCACGATCCCAAGGCTCGCGTCGGACATGAAGTGGATGTGGCGGTCATCGGTATCGCCGACGGCTCCAAGCCACCGCTTCTGGCCATTGGCGAGGCCAAATGGAACGACACGATGGGCATCGCTCATGTCGAGCGCCTTCGCCACATCCGCGATCTCATCACCCAAGCTGGACGCTACGACACCACCAGTACTCGGCTTATGTGTCTCAGCGGCGCGGACTTCAACGACAAGGCATACGCGGCCGCGCAAATGGACCCTCGTGTCCAACTGATCGACCTGGAGACCCTCTACGGCATGGGATGACCCGTGCCCCGAGGACACCAAGATGGCCAGGTCAGGACATCGCCTGCGGCCCATTGTGCGCGGACGGCGTCATTTCGGTCCGGTCACTCCCGGCGCGACCACCCTCTATGACCCGGGTCCACCAGTCGTTCGCGCGCAGCGCGGGTGACATGGGACAGCCTGGTTTCCTGTTTCCAATTCTCGTTGGAAACAGGAAATGCCTAACATTCCGACCCTGTTTGGGAGATGCTGCTTCCCTGCACTGGGGCGATCCTGTGAGGGTGGGCATGTTGGTTCAGCCGGGCGTCCTTGGCGTTATCGGTGGGGCGGACTGTGCCGCGAAGAAACTGAGGAGGCGCTAGGAGTTGTGAAAGAGATTCCTTGTGATTTCGGCAGCGAACTGCGAAGGAGGCGTGGCGAGCGTGGGTTCAGCCTGACTGCCTACTCCAGGATGATCTCCTGCAGCAAGAGTCATCTCAGCAAGATGGAGACGGGGCAGGCGATGCCGTCCCGCGAGTTCGCCAAGGTCTGCGACGAGGTCTTGGCAGCAAATGGTGAACTGGTGGCGCTCGTCAGTGGTGAAGGTCCAAGGGGAACGAGGCGCAGCAAGATGAGCGCCCTGGTCGGACTTCCCAGCTCGCCCTCTCATTTTGTCGGGCGCTCCGAACTGCTGGCTCGCATCGTCAACTGCCTCACAGACGACTGTGGAAGCACCGTGTGCGCGGTTAGTGGTATGGCGGGAGTGGGCAAGACCGCCTTGGTCCTCCGAGGAGCTTGGAACGCAGCGGATTCCTTCCCCGATGGATGCTTCTTTTTCGACTTCGGAGAAGAATCACCCGGTGGCGCACGAGATATCCTTGACTCGTTGCTTAGGTTGCTCGGAGTACCCAAGGACCGCATACCATCCCGTCCGGACGCGATGGCTAATCTTTGGCGAAGTCAACTCAGTGGAAAGCGTCTGCTGCTCGTCCTCGACAATGTCCCTAGCATGGCGGACATCGCTCCGTTGCTTTCGGCTGAGCCCGGGTGCAGATTCCTCGTCGCCAGCCGGAGACGCCTGAGCGCTCTTGATGACGCGGTACACCTGTCCGTCGGAGTCCTGATTGGTGCAGAGGCCGATGTGCTGTTCCGTACGGTCGGAGGGGACCGAGCGGCGCACGCCGCAGACCAAGTCGTCCGCGCGGTGGTCGAGCACTGTGGTCGGCTGCTGCTGGCGGTGCGTATCGCTGCCGCTCGATTCCGCAGCGCGCCAAGCTCAGAGCGTGTTTGCTGGAGCTGATCGGCACACTGCCCGCGGAGATGGTCCCGCTCGGCAGGCGAGCCCTCGCCCTGGACGGTTCTGGTGCCGAGCGGTTCGGGCAACGGCTGGTGCGTATCGCAGCACTGCTCGACCGTGACGCGCGTACCGCCCGGCGGCGCGTGGACGCGGTACTTCAGCGCCTGGCGGAGGCGGCGGTGGCCGGCGTCGACGTTTCGGCGGGCCGTGATCAGAGCTCGTGCCCCTGGTCCCAGCGACGGGCCAGGTCTCTTCATGGCTCCTGGCCCGCGGCCTACAAGAGGTCAGTTGCCGTCAGACGGGAACCGATCCCGAAGACCCCCCTCATCGGCTTCTTCCTGCGCGGCCATCGCGGCCTTCCACACCACGTGCCGTTGCTCGGGACGACCGCCGACACAGTCGAGCAGCAATGCAGGATCGGCTGTGAGGATGTCCGCGGGCGAGGTCAGCCCCGCCCGGGCAAGGTTGAGGTAGACGGGCCTGAGGAGCGGGATCTCCGCGTGCCAGGCGATGGGTACCAGACCTGCGACGATGCCCAGTTCGAGTTGGGCAGGCAGAACATCAGGCAGGATGCCGAGGTCGGCGGTCGGGTGGACATGGAAGGCGATCTCGACGACCGTTGCCAGCACGTCGGCCGTCCGTTGCGCCGCGTGCTGGACCGGGCCGGGAGACTCTCGCCTCGTGAGCGTCTGCTGATCGCTGATCGCGCGTTCGATGTTCCCGAGCTTGACTCCCTCCGCCCACATCAGGCAGGCGAGGCTCTGCCGGGCGCGGCCTGTGCCGATGCCACTCTTCGACGGCGTGCCCATGAGCCTGGAGAGCACGGGTTCGGCAGTCCCGCACTCTCGCAGCCTCTTGGTGAGGCGGGCGCGTTCCTGGTACGGCGCTCGACCGATTCGGTTGAACCGGACGTCATCCAACTCCGTGGTCAGATGGGCAGCGCAGATCAGCGTGGCACAGTTGATACTGTCCGCGGGGACGGCTGCCAAGGCCTCCGTCACCGCCTCGACGGAATCGAGGCCGAGGCCGCTCCGGACCGCGAGGCTTCCGAGGTCCGTCAGGGCGAGCCCGCTCGGCAACTCGTCCGATCCGTTCGGTGTGCCCTTGAGGAACCCGGTGGCGACCAGCTCACTCACGATGTGCCGGATCTCCGTGGGCGGGAAGGGGCCGGCGTGCCACTAACATCGATCACGTCGTCATGTGTAGTCGCTTGCGGTCGAACTCGACCTCGGGCGCATCGAGTGATTCCTGGCTCTCGTCATGTCCAGTTCGAACGGTGAGACACTGTTGCATAACGCAGCGGACTCCTGGGAGAGCGGAACGGTGAAGTGACGGTGTGTGTCAGTTCGCCGCGTTCATCAGGTCGAGCGCGCTCTGTTGCCGGGCAGCGTCGAGGGAGTCCAGTGGTCCGGCCCAGTGGA
Source organism: Streptomyces sp. NPDC019531 (assembly GCF_044903305.1). Classification (NCBI taxonomy): domain Bacteria; kingdom Bacillati; phylum Actinomycetota; class Actinomycetes; order Kitasatosporales; family Streptomycetaceae; genus Streptomyces; species Streptomyces sp. NPDC019531. Next base: position 93,917 of record NZ_JBJDQL010000014.1, read on the forward strand.
GCCCGTACGCGTCGAGGGCGTTGCGGTCGTTCGCGTAGGCGGTGTCGGCCTGTCGTTTGATGTACGAGGTGTAAGGGCGGTCGGGCAAGCGGGAGTTGAAGGCGTTCAGGCCCCGGATGTACGCGCCCTTGAAGGAGAGGTTGTCGCCGTCGCAGTCGCTCGGCTCGCACGGCTCCCGCAGGATTCCGCCGGAGTTGAGGGCCGCCGCCGTGGTCGAGGCGTCCCCGATCTGGCGGCCAGCGGTGAGCAGGGCCGCGTCCCCGGTCGCCCGGTGGAGCTCCGCGAGGCCGCCGAGGAGGACGCCCTGGTTGTACGACCAGGTGGTGGCGCCGTTGTTGCCGCAGGTGGACAGGTCGATGCCGTCGTTGACCAGATGAGAGCCGTTGATCATGCCCGTGCCCTTGAACCACGACCACTCGGCGGCGGCCCGGCCCAGATAGGTCGTGTCACCGGCGATGCGGTTGTGCAGGGCGGCGTTCAGCTCCAGGTAGAGGGAGTTGGCGATGGCGTTCTTGTACGTCTTGGCGGTGCTCCACCACACACCACCGCCGCAGGTGGAATCCCAGTACCGCGCCATGTAGTCGGCGTCGGCGCGGGCGGTGTTCAGATACCTGCTGTCGCCGGTCAGGTCGTACGCGGCCACCCAGGCCAGACCCCACCAGCCCGTGTCGTCGATGTAGTCGTTGGTGAAGTCGCCGCCCTGGGCGGAGATGTTGCGGTCGTAGGTGGTGGCGATGGCGTACTTGTAACTGGCCATTCCGGTGGCCCGGATGTTGTCGATGAGGGCGGTCAGCGCGTTGGCCGAGTTCCACCAGCCGGTGGTGTCGAACAGGCCGGTGCCGAGGTTGTACGACTGCATCAGCGCGGTGGCCGCCGCGGTCGGGCGGCTGCCGGCGTTCCAGGTCGTGCGGGCCCAGGGCGTGCAGGCGATCTCGGTGCGGTCACCCGCCTTGCCGCAGGCGCGCAGGGCGCCGACGCCAAGGTTGTTCCAGTCGTCGACGTTGTACATCAGGGTGCGCCAACCGCTCTGTCCCGAGGGGATGGTGGTGTCGCCGAGCTTGCTGCCCGAGGTCCAGGTGCGGCCGCCGTCGAAGGACCGGTCGAGCCAGACCTCGTCGCCCGGGCTCCCGTTGGTGATCGAGGCCCAGCCCATCGCGTCGGTGTCGTCGAAGTGCAGCGCGATGGTGCGGGAGTAGAGGGTGGTGGTCACCGGTTGCCGGTCCTGCGGGGACAGCGCCGGGTCACGGGCGTCGCAGTACCGGTTGCACACGCTCGCCCGGGCGGCGGCGACCGCAGTGCCGCCGCAGGCCGGGACGAGGAGGGCGAGGGCCGCGATCAGACCGGCTCCGGTTCTGCGAACGCGCTCTGTCGTCGGTGTCATGCCGGCTCCGTGGAGGTGGGGGGATGCGGGAGGTCAGCCCAGGCGCCACTGCTGGTTGGCGCCGCCGTTGCAGGTCCACAGTTCGATCTGGGTGCCGTTGGCGTTCCCGGCGGGCTTGTCGCCTCCGGTGACGTCGAGGCACAGCCCGGACTGGGTGCCGGTGATGGTGCCGTTGGGGTTGAGGCTCCACTTCTGGTTGGCGCCGCCGTTGCAGGTGTAGAGCTGCACCTTGGTGCCGGGAGTGGTCTGGTTGTCGTAGGCGTCCAGGCACTGGGTGCCGCCGTAGAGCCGGAGTTCACCGGCCGCGGTGAGAGTGACGGCCTGGTTGGAGCCGCCGCCGCAGTCCCAGATCTCGATCTTGGTGCCGGGGGTGGTCCGGCCGTCGTAGGCGTCGAGGCAGCGGTTGGAGGAGGCTCCGATCAGCGGGTGCGTCGTACCGACGCTGGTGCCGCTGCCGACGGACACCCGGTACATGACCGAGCCGTGCCCCGGGACACTGGCCGCGATGCTGCCGTTGGTGCTGCTGATCTGGTGGGACCAGAGGTTGTTCAGCCGGTACGACGAGGCGGCCGGGAGACCCACCGCGGAGGCCGAGGTGGTGATGGTGGCGGCGGAGGAGTTCTCGTTGAAGAGCACCACCGACACGTCACCGTTCGCCAGCGGTTTGGTCAGGACGTGGAGGCCACCGGAGGAGGACACCTCGGTGCCCTGCTTGCCCAGGGAGTCCTGGTCGACGGCGATGACGTCCTTGTTGCCGTACAGCGAGAGGGTGGCCGCCGAGGCGCTGCGCATGTCGTTCCCGGCGATCAGCGGCGCTGCCATCTCGGCCCACAGGCTGAAGTGGGAGCGGTCCTCGGTGAACGACATGCCGTTGCCGACCTCCAGCATGTCCGGGTCGTTCCAGGCACCGGGCTTGGCGTACGGGGCGAGCTTGACGTTGGCCTTGTAGATCGAGACCACCGTGGAGAAGTTGACGTTGATGTCGTCGGTGGTGCGCCAGCTGTTGCCGACGCCCGCACCCCAGGTCCACACGTCGGCGAGGCCCCAGTTGCAGAGGCTGTAGACGATCGGGCGGCCGGTGTTGGCGAGGGCGTCGCGCATCGCGGTGTAGCGCTGCTGGTCGGGCACGTTCTGGTGGTTGCAGTTGTCGTACTTCAGGTAGTCCACGCCCCAGGAGGCGAAGCTGTTGGCGTCCGTCTGCTCGTGGCCGAGGCTGCCGGGGTAGCCCTGGCAGGTGGCGGTGCCTGCGCTCTCGTAGATGCCTAGCTTGAGGCCCTTGGAGTGCACATAGGCGGCGGTGCCGCTGATGCCGCTGGGGAACTTGACCGGGTCCGGCACCAGTTGACCGGCGGAGTTGCGGGCCGAGGTCATCCAGCAGTCGTCGATGTTGACGTACTGGTATCCCGCGTCCTTGAGACCCGAGGAGACGAGGTAGTCGGCGGTCTGCTTGACCAGTTGCTCCGTGACGCTGCAGCCGAAGGCGTTCCAGTCGTTCCAGCCCATCGGGGGCGTCCTGGCCAGGCCGTTGTCGAGGGCCTGTGCGGGCGGGGCGGCGCGAAGCACCAGCAGGGCGGGGGCGAGGACCAGCAGCAGCACCATCGTGAGGGCGGCGCTCAGGGGTCTCTTGACGGGGGAAGGGACGGTCATCTCGATGTCTCCTGCTTCGCCGTGCGGGGAACGGACGAACTCACCATTGGAAACGTAACCATCGAGAAGATCCCACCAGTCGGGTCCAGCCGTCAATGGTCTGGACTACTTCGTCGTGGAGCTGAATTACTGCTGCTGTGAGAGGCGTTGACGACCTCATGAGTCGATGGGAACGTTTCCATAATCCACCCTAGGAGGCCCCGCCATGCCCCTTCATCCCTCCCGGCGAGTGATGGTCGGCTCCGCCCTTGCCGCGCTCACAGCAACGGCCACCGCCCCGGCGGCCGCAGCCCAACGCCCGACCCCCTCCCGGGCGTTGTCGCGCGCCGTGGCCGCGTACTCCGCGCTGAAGAGACACTTCGACACCAACGACGGCTCCGGGCTGGTCCGCGAGCAGACTCCGGCCGCAGCCGACGACAAGCCGTACTCGTACGAATGGCCCTTCTCGCAGGTGCACATCGCGGCCCTCGATCTCACCGCCGTGGACCCGGCGTTCGAGCCGGAGCTGGCCCGACGGGCAGCGGCGCAGGAGCACTTCTGGAACGCCGGCGGAGGGACCACCGGGCTGCCCGGCTACGCCTCCTACCCCGTCGCGCCGTACGGCTCGGGCGGCGACATGTTCTACGACGACAACGAATGGGTCGGCCTGGCCAAGATCCAGCGCCATCTGCAGACCGGGGACGCCGCCGCCCTGGCCCGCGCGAAGGAGATCTTCGCCCTGGTCAGGTCCGGCTGGGACACCGACACCGGGCATGCGGCCCCGGGCGGGGTCTTCTGGACCCAGGCCGACTGGAGCCACGACCGCAACACCGTCTCCAACATGCCGGGTGCCCAACTCGCCCTGCGGCTGCACCAGATCACCGGCGAGGCAGACTATCTCGACTGGGCGAGACGCTTCCACGACTGGACGAACACGCATCTCCAGAGCCCGAGCGGCCTGTACTGGGACCACCTCGACCTGCAGGGGACCATCGAGAAGACCTTCTGGTCCTACAACCAGGGCGTGCCGGTCGGCGTCGCCGTGCTGCTGTACGAGATCACCCGCGACCGTACCCATCTGCGCCGGGCCGAGCGGATCGCCGAGGCCGCGTACGACTACTACGTCACGCAGGGGCGGCTGTTCACACAGCCCGTGTTCTTCAACTCGATCTTCTTCAAGAACCTGCTGCTCCTGGAGTCGGTGACCGGGAAGGACACCTACCACCGGGCGATGGCGGACTACGCCGACCAGGTCTGGGACACCATGCGCGACCCCGCCACCGGACTCGTGCACTTCGACTCGGCCGGCGGCACACAGGCGATCCAGCAGGCGGCACTCGCGCAGATCTACGCCGTACTCGCTTGGCCCCGCGCCAAGTGGCGGACGCTCTACTGACCAGGGTCTGTCCGGCGGATCAGGCCGACTGCAAGAAACCGTGCTGGGGGGCCGAGTCGAGCGGGGTCATGGGGGCTGGGTGCACCCCCTCTGGGGGGAGGGCGTGCACGACCCCGCGACGCCGGCATGATCCGCCGGACAGGCCCTACGGGTGCGCGATCTCTCCCGTGCCGCGCGCGATCAGCTGGACCGGGAGCACAGTGCGGCTGGAGGGCGCGTCGTCGCCGTCGATGCGGTCCAGCAGGATCCGGGCGGCGCGGCGGCCGAGTTCCTCGGTGTCGGAGGTGACGACGGTGACCGGCGTGGGGAGCATGTCGGCCAGCTTGAAGTCGTCGAAGCCGACGATCGCGACGGAGGTTCCCAGCTCACGACAGGCCCGTAGGACACCCTCGGTGAGGAAGCCCGTGGTGGAGAAGACCGCGGTGGGCGGGTCCGCGGAGGTGAGCAGGGCGCGGGTGGCGGCGCAGGCCTCTTCCGTGGTGCCGCGGCGCAGGGTGACGACCAGGTCGTCGTCGGGGGTGATGCCACTGCGGCGCAGAGCCTTGCGGTAGCCGCGCAGCCGTCGGCCGGTGGTGTAGTAGGAGGGGGCGACGAGGATGGCGATCCGGCGGTGGCCCTGGTCGACGAGGTGCTGAGTGGCCTTGCGTCCCCCGTCCTCGTTGTCGACGAGGACCACGTCGGCCTCGGTGCCGGTGGCCGGCCGGTCGACGAAGACGATGGGCACGTGGTCGTGGCCGTTGATCTCGTCGAGGAAGGCGTGATCGCCCTGGTCGGGGACGATGATGAGCCCGGCGACACGTCGTCCGATGAGCTCGCCCACGGCACGGCGTTCGACCGCCGGGTCCTCGTCGGCCGTGCTGAGGAGGACCGCGTAACCGGCCCGGCCCGCGACCTCGACGGCGGCCTTGGCGAGGGACGCGTAGAACGGGTTGGTGAGGTCGCCGAGGAGCAGCCCGATGGTCATCGAGTTCTGTCCGGGGCGCAGCGAGCGCGCGATCTCGTTGCGCTGGTAGCCGATGGCCGCGATCGCCGCGTTCACACGCTCGGCCGTTTCCTCACGGACCGTTCCGATGCCGTTGACGACGCGGGAGACGGTGACGACGGCGACCTGGGCCCGCTCCGCGACATCGCGCATCGTGGGCCTGGCGTTCTGGCGGTGCGGGGGACGACTGCTCACGTGAGTTGAAGACCAACCTTCCATCGCCTACCGGGGGCCGGGACCGCCCTCAGGATACGTTTCCAGCCCCGGCCCGTTGCCCGGCCCGGGTGGCTAACCGTTGTTCTTGATCACGTCGTTGATCTTGTCGGTCATCGTCTGGAGGTCGGAGAGCGGCTTCTTGCCGTTGAGGATGTCCGGCCAGTAGGCGGTGATCAGGTCGTTCGACTGGCTGGCCCACTGGGTGGTGAAGCGCACGCCGATGGTGGACGGAGTGTTCAGTCCCGTCTTGACAGTGGACGCGACGGTCGTCAGACCGGCCTTGTCGAGGGCGCCGAAGTAGGCGTCCTGAGCCGAGAGATAGGCCGGGGCCGCCACCGGTGAGTCGGGCAGCACCTTGGTCCACACGGTGGAGTCGAGGTACTTGAGGACCTTGAAGGTGGCGTCCGCGTTCTGGGTGTACGACGGGGTGCAGATGCCCACGGCGTCGTAGAGGGTGGCCGGCTTGTTCACCTGGGGAAGGGGAGCGAACCCGTACTTGATCTTCGGCTTGTCGGTGAGGAAGCCCGCGGCCAGCCACTGGCCGCTCCACAGCATGGGGATCTGCCCTGAGGCGAACAGGGCCTGCTGGTTGCTGATGTCGTATCCGGGCGGTGCGATGGCGCCGCTCTTGATACCTGCCACGACCTTGCCGACGCCCTCGGTGTACGTCGCGTCGATGGTGGTCTTCGTCGGCTGGTGGACGGAGTCGGCGAACGGCGCGCCACCGGCGGACAGGGAGTACGTGCTGAGGGTGAAGGGGCCGTCCAGAGAGGTCATGGCGTCGGCGACCAGGCCGTACTTGGCGCCCTTCGCGTGCAGCTTGGCGGCGGCGTCGAACATCTGGTCCCAGGTCCAGCCGGCGGCGGGCACGGCTATCCCGGCGGCCTTGAAGGCGTCGATGTCGTACCAGATGCCGTAGGTGTTCATCAGCGAGGGAACGCCGCCGATCTTTCCGTCGGCGGTCTTCCAGTTCTTCATGGTGGAGGAGACGAAACTGTCGGCGCCGAAGTCACCGGAGCCGGAGAGTCTGGGGGCCCAGTCGGTGAGCAGGCCCTGGCTGGTGTACTGCTGCTCGGTGTCGTTGCCGCACCAGAACAGGTCGGGCAGTTTCTTGGCCTGGGTCAGCGCCGAGAGCTTGTCGCTGTAGTTGCCGTTGGGTGTGTCGATGCGCTTGACCGTGATGTTCGGGTCGTGGAAGCCGGCCAGGGCCTTGTCGATGGCTTTGTTGGTGGCGTTGGACTCCCAGGTCATGAGGGTGACCGTTGCCTTGCCGTCCGACTGCTTTCCGGAGGAGCCGCCGCAGGCCGCCGTGGTGAGCAGTCCCCCCGCCGCCAGTAGTGCTCCGGCGAGACGGATCAATCGTTTCATCATGGCCTCCTGATACCTGGCTGGTGCATGGCTCATGTGCGGGTCGGATGCGGATCAACGCTGGTTGACGGTGCCCAGAGCGCTCAGGCCCTGGATGAAGTAGCGCTGGGCGACGAAGAACACGGCCAGCGGGGGGAGCATGTAGAGCAGGTTGGTGGCCATGTAGAGGTTCCAGTCCGGGGTCTGGCCGGCGAACTGGGAGACGAAGGAGGCCATGCCCACACTCAGCGGCCACTTCTCGGACGAGTACAGGTAGATGAGCGGGTTGAGGTAGTCGTTCCAGGACATCTGGAAGGCCAGGATCGACATCGTTATCCAGGCCGGCCGGGTGATCGGGAGCATGACGCTGACGAAGATCCGGACGTGGCCCGCACCGTCGACCTTGGCCGCCTCGTCTATGGAGTGAGGGATGGACAGGAAGTACTGACGGGCAAGGAAGATGAAGAGCGGGTTGCCGCCCAGGAAGGCCGGGACGATCAGCGGCAGCCAGGTGTCGTACCAGCCGATGTCCTTGAACAGCTGGAACAGCGGGATGATGCCGACCACAGGGGGCAGCAGCATGCTGCCGACGAAGACGTAGAACCACGCCTTCCGGAACGGGAACCGCAGCCGGGCCAGGGCGTATCCGGCCATCATCGAGGTCATCACGCCGCCGACCACCGACAGGCCGGTGATGACGAGGGAGTTCAGCAGCAGCCGCGGGAAGTGGATCGCCTTCGGCCCGTCGACGAAGTTCTTGAAGTGGAACTCGTGGGGAAGCAGTCTTGGCGGGACCTCGAACACCGCCGAGGGGCCCTTCAGCGCGACGGTGAGCATCCACAGGATGGGCAGGATCATCACCGAGCTGATCAGCAGCGCGGTGGCGTACCAGGACGCCTTGCGTACGGTCCTGCCGCGCGGCTTGGCTGCCTGGGCTGTCGTCGGCGCCGTCACCGGCGCCCTCGTGACGTCAGGAGACGTGGTCACTGTAGGTCCAAATCGACGAGAAGCGGGCGGTGGCGGCGATCACGACGACGATGGCGAGGAAGAGCACCCACACCTGCGCGGAGGCGTAACCGAGCTGGGAGACCTGCCCGAGTTTGGGGAAGCCGTTGGCGTAGATCGACAGCATCATGGTCCTGGTGCTGAACCCGGGACCGCCCAGGCCGTCCGGCGAGAGGATCTTCGGCTGGTTGAAGGCCTGGAGGGCGGTCACCATCTGCAGGACCACCTGGAGCACCATGATCGGGCTGATCAGCGGGAGGGTGATCCGGAAGAACACCGTGCGGGGGCCGGCGCCGTCGAGCCTGGCCGCCTCGTAGAGCTCGGTGGGGACCGCCTGGAGCGCCGCGAGGAAGATGATCATTGTGGAGCCGACGCTCCACAGCATGACGATCACGATCGAGGGCAGCGCCGAGTCCGCACCGGACAGCCACTCACTGGTGGGCAGGTGAAACCACGTCAACACCTGGTTGGCCAGGCCGACTTGGGGGTTGAACACGAACTTCCAGAGCGTGATCGTGGCCACCACGGGCAGCACGACCGGCAGATAGCACAACGTGCGCAGCAGACGGACACCCCGCAACCGCTGATTGCAGAACACCGCCAGAGCCAGCCCGATGGCCAGGGACAACGGCACGTACAGGACGACCAGCAGCAGCGTGGCGCGCACAGAGGGCCAGAAGGACGGGTCGGTGGTGAACATCCTGCGGAAGTTGTCGAGGCCGATGAACTTCGGGTCAGACAGGCCGTTGTAGCTGGTCAGCGCGTAATGGGCGGACCGGATGAGCGGATAGACGACGAACGCCGCGAAGCCGATGACTGCCGGTGCCATGAACACGTACGCGGCCAGGGTGTCCGAGGAGCGCTTGCGTCGCCGTCGCCATGGCCCTCCGAGGCGCCCCGGGCGCCCCCGGCCGGGCGGCCGGTCCGCAGGCGGTGCGGTGGTTCGCGTCTCTTGGTGCGGAGTGGCTGTCACCCGCGCTCACCTTCTCCCTCCGAGGAGTTGGCGATGACCCAGACCAGGCGGCCCGGCCGTCTGGTGGTCTCCAGCTCCCTCAAGGTAACGTTTCCATTCCCTGTTGATCACACGGTGGCGCACGTCACATGAGGGAGTCAAGAGGCGCGATGGTAACGTTTCCCGGATCAACATCCGGAACAGTGTGGGCGGTTCCGGACTCGCTGAGGACGCTCGGCCGACGGCTGGCCACCGAACTGCGGGGCAATCCGGCGGCAGACATCGTCGAGGGTTGCCTGACCAACACATGGACCACATCGATGAGTTGGGGCACTTCGCCGGCCGAGGTCCCGGACGTCTTCGTCAAAACCGGGGACATCCCCGCGATGTGGCTGCGGGACAGCACGGCCCAGGTCCGCCCCTACCTCGCCGTGGCCACGGACCCGGAGGTCGGCGACGTCCTGGTCGGCGTCTCGCGCCGCCAGATCCGCTGCGTCCTCGTGGACCCGTACGCCAACGCCTTCAACGACGGCCCCACGGGGGCGCACGGCGAGCCCGGTGATCGGCCCACGCCGGGCGCATGGGTGTGGGAGCGCAAGTACGAACTCGACTCCCTCTGCGCACCGTTGCAGCTGGCGTACGCCATCCGGCGGGCGACCGGCCGTGAGGACCACCTCGACGAGGCGTTCCACCGAGCCGCCCGGCTGATCGTACGGCTGTGGCGGGTGGAGCAGTCCCACGCGCAGTCGCCCTACCGGTTCGTCCGGCCGTCCGGGCCCTTCGCCGGTGACACTCTTCCCCTCGACGGCCGCGGATCCAGCGTCGGGCGGACCGGCATGACGTGGTCTGGCTTCCGGCCGAGCGACGATCCGTGCGCCCACGGATACCTGGTCCCGGCCAACGCGCTGGCCTCAGCGAGCCTGCACGGGCTGGCCGAACTGGCCGCCGCGGTCCTCAAGGACACCGAACTCGCCCAGGAGTCCCGGCGGTTGGCCGACGAGATCGACGCCGGAATCCTGGCGCACGCGGTGGCCGAGGCCGACGGCGAATCCGTCCTCGCCTACGAGGTCGACGGCCTCGGGGCGGCGCTGCTCTGCGACGACGCCAACCTCCCGAGTCTGCTGAGCCTGCCCCTGAGCGGCTGGTGCGCACCCGAGGACCCGCTCTACCGGGCCACCCGGCGTTTCGCGCTGTCCGAGTCGAACCCCTCGTATTTCAGCGGTGGTTACGCGTCCGGGATCGGCAGTACGCACACGCCGGACGGTCATGTCTGGCCGCTGGCGATCGCCACCGCCGGCCTGACCGGTGACGCGGACGAGGCGGCACGTGCCCTGGAGAGACTGGCGGCCACCACTGCCGGTACCGGTCTGATGCACGAGAGCTTCCATGTCGACGCCCCCGGCCGGTTCACCCGGGACTGGTTCGGGTGGGCCAACGCGATGTTCTGCGAACTCGCCCTCGACCTGAGCGGGGACGGCGTCCGGCAGCTGTTTCCCGTGCACCCACGAACTTTGCCCGCCCCGCAGGCCTGACCTACGCCGGCAGGCCTGACCTACGCCGGCAGGAGAGGCCCGCTGTCGGTACGGCGGTGCCGCGCGTCAGCTCGGACGAACGCGCCCGGGCCGGCGAACTCCCGTTGCCGCATGGCCCGTTCACGACCAGCACACCGCGACATCGCCGCGCCCGAACCGTCGTCGTCCCGCCCGAGGAGCCCACTGTGCTGTGCCTGCCCGACTCCGTCCACGTCATGACCGACGACACCCGGCCGCATACGGCGGTCCAGGTCACCGAAGGCAGCTGGACGGTACGCGGCGTCCGGATCACCGCCGAGTGGACGGCCGACGGTCTGCGGGTGGGCGCCCGCGCGGGCGCCGAGGGCCTGTCGCGGATCGTGCTGCGCTGGCGGCACACCGCACCCGAGGACGCACGGATCCTGGGGGACGCCTGGGAGCGCGGCTACGGCGATCTTCAGTGGCGGACGCTGCAACCGGACCGCGCGCTGCCCTGGTACGCCCTGATCACCAGCGGTGCGTCCGGGGGACCGACGACCGGCTGGGGGGTGCGGACCAGAGCCGGTGCCCTGTGCTCCTGGACGGTCGAGGAGGGCGGCATCGCCCTCTGGGCGGATGTGCGCAGCGGCGGCCTGCCGGTGCTGCCGGGCGAGCGCGAACTGGACGTGGCCACGGTGGTGACCGCCGCGGCCCCGACCCCGTTCGCCGCGCACGAAGCGCTCTGCACCGCCATGAACCCGGACCCGCTGCCCGCCCCCGGCCCTGTCGTGGGCAGCAACAACTGGTACTACGCCTACGGGCGCGGCTTCGGTCCCGACGCCGTGCTGCGGGACGCGCGGACTGTCGTGGAGTTCGCCGACGGGCATCCCGTGCGCCCGTACTGCGTGATCGACGACGGCTGGACCGAGGGCGGCGGAACCGCGCCCGGCGGCCCCTGGAACACCGGACTGCCGGGCGTGTTCGACGACATGGCGGGCCTGGCCGCCCGGATCACGGAGACCGGCGCCCGCCCCGGCCTGTGGTTCCGTCCGCTGCTCTCCCGGACCGAGACTCCCGCCGTCCGGCCCGGCCTGCTGCGGGACGCCGGCTTCCCCCTCGACCCGTCGCTGGACGTGGCGCTCGAAACGGTCGCAGGGGACGTGACCCGGTTCCGCCAGTGGGGGTACGAACTGATCAAGCACGACTTCTCGACGTACGACGTGTTCGGCCGGTTCGCCACCGGCTGCCCCGCCGAACTCGCCTCGCCGGGCTGGTCGTTGGCCGACCGGTCCCGCACCAGCGCCGAGATCCTGGTCCGCCTGTACCGCACGATCGCCGAGGCCGCCGGGGACACCGTGGTGCTCGGCTGCAACACGGTCGGGCATCTGTCCGCGGGCCTGGTGCGGGTCCAGCGGTCCGGTGACGACACCTCGGGCCGCAGTTGGGAACGGACCCGGCGGATGGGCGTGAACACGCTCGCCTTCCGACTGGCCCAGCACAACAGGTTCTTCACCGTCGACGCGGACTGCGTGCCCTGCACACCGGGCACGGACTGGAACCTCAACCGGCAGTTCCTGGACCTGGTGGCGCGCTCCGGTACGGCCCTGTTCGTGTCGGTGGACCCCGCCGCCCGCACGGACCGTACGGACGAGGATCTCGCCGCGGCCGTCAGGCTCGCGCTGGACGGCGGGACACCCGGTGGTGTCGAACCGCTGGACTGGCTGTCCACCACCGCTCCTCGTCGCTGGCGGGCCGGTGCCGAGACGCTCGTCTACGACTGGGCCGAGCCCTGGGGTGCGACGCCCCTGGATGTGTGAGTTCAGGGTGTGATGGCCCTCGGCGCTGTGCCCCGGCCGGAAAATCAGTGGTGCCCGAGTGTGCGCGCCTCTAGGGTTGGATCCGCTTCACGCAGCGGCTGCCGGCCGCTGCCGCCGGCCGAGTGGACAACGGGAGGTGTGACCGATGGCTGTCTTTGCGATGGGCGCTGCCCGCAACCAGAAGTGCATCAAGTCCACCTCTGCGGCCACCGGCTGACCTTCCACATTTCTCCGCGCTCGATCGCGCGTGCCGGGCCGCCCTTGTGAAGGGTTTCCCTTGACTTCCAGTTCTGCTTTCTCCGCGCTCGCTCCCTACGGCTGGGACGAGGCATGGGCGGACGAGTTCGCCCCGTACGACACCGAAGGTCTGCTGCCCGGGCGGGTGATCCGCGTCGACCGCGGCCAGTGCGACGTGATCACCGACGACGGGGTGGTACGGGCCGACACCGCGTTCGTCACCCCGCACGACCCGATGCGCGTCGTGTGCACCGGCGACTGGGTCGCCGTCGAACCCGGCGGCAATCCACGCTACGTACGGACGTATCTGCCGCGCCGTACCGCCTTCGTTCGCTCCACCTCCTCCAAGCGGTCCGAGGGGCAGATCCTCGCCGCCAACGTCGACCACGCGATCGTCGCCGTGTCGCTCGCCGTCGACCTCGACCTCGGCCGCATCGAACGCTTCCTGGCGCTGGCCTGGGAGTCCGGCGCGCAGCCGGTGGTCGTGCTCACCAAGACCGATCTGGTGCCGGACGCGGCGACACTCGCGCATCTCGTGCAGGACGTGGAGACGGCGGCGCCGGGTGTGCCCGTGCTGACCGTCAGCGCGCTGGACGGGGAGGGGCTCGACGTCCTTGTCGCGGTCCTCTCCGGCGGTACGTCCGTGCTGCTCGGCCAGTCCGGCGCGGGGAAGTCGACACTGGCGAACGCGCTCGTCGGCGAGGACGTGATGACCGTGCACGCCACCCGTGACGTGGACGGGAAGGGACGTCATACGACCACCACCCGCAACCTCCTCGCCCTGCCGGGCGGAGGTGTGCTGATCGACACGCCCGGCCTCAGGGGTGTCGGGCTGTGGGACGCCGGGACCGGTGTCGGGCAGGTGTTCTCGGAGATCGAGCAGCTGGCCGAGCGGTGCCGCTTCCAGGACTGCGCGCACGAGAGCGAGCCGGGGTGCGCGGTGCTGGCCGCGATTGCCTCCGGCGAGCTGGGGGAGCGGCGGCTGGAGAGCTACCGGAAGCTGATCCGGGAGAACCAGCGGATCGTGGCGAAGACCGATGCGCGGCTCCGTTCCGAGATGCGGAAGGAGTGGAAGAAGAGGGGCGCGGCAGGGAAGGCGGCGATGGAGGCGAAGCGGGGGCGCAGGTACTGAGTTCGGCTGCGGCTGGGTGGGGGCTGGTCGCGCAGTTCCCCGCGCCCCTGGGTGGGTGCAGGCACGGTCTGCCTGGCTGTACCCACCTGCAGCACACCTCCTCCCACCGCCATGTCCGATTTCCGCCAGCGCCACCCCCGCGCACGGCGGAGACTGGATGGCGTGATGGACGAAGACACCAGGTACGAAGCCGTACGCAGCCGGGACGCCCGGTTCGACGGGGAGTTCTTCTTCGCTGTCGAGACGACCGGGATCTACTGCCGGCCCAGCTGCCCCGCGGTGACCCCGAAGCGCCGCAACGTCCGCTTCTACGCGACGGCCGCCGCCGCGCAGGGCTCGGGTTTCCGGGCCTGCCGGCGGTGCCGTCCGGACGCGGTGCCCGGTTCCGCGGACTGGAACGTACGGGCGGACGTCGTGGGCCGGGCGATGCGCCTGATCGGCGACGGGGTCGTCGACCGGGAGGGCGTCTCCGGACTCGCCGGCCGCCTCGGCTACAGCGCACGACAGGTCCAGCGCCAGCTCACCGGGGAGCTCGGCGCGGGACCCGTCGCCCTGGCCCGCGCCCAGCGGGCCCACACCGCGCGCGTGCTGCTCCAGACCACCGGCCTGCCGGTCACGGAGATCGCGTTCGCGTCGGGCTTCGCCAGCGTGCGGCAGTTCAACGACACGGTCCGGGAGATCTACGCCTTGACGCCGAGCGACCTGCGCGTCGCCGCACGCACCACACGTCAGGCCGCCACCCCCACGGCGGGCATTCCGCTACGGCTCGCCCACCGCGGCCCGTACCGGTCCGCCGCCGTCTTCGACCTGCTGGAGAGCGAGGCCGTATCCGGCGTCGAGGAGGTGAGCGGGGCACCCGGGCGGCGCACCTACCGCCGTACCCTCCGCCTCCCGCACGGCACCGGCATCATCGCCGTACGCGAACGCACCGGCACGACCGGAACCGCCTCCGGCGCCAACCCCGGCGGCTGGCTCGACGCCCAGCTGCACCTCACCGACCCCCGCGACCTGACCACCGCCGTCGGACGACTGCGGCGCCTGTTCGACCTCGACGCCGATCCGTACGCCGTCGACGAGCGGCTCGGCGCGGACCCACGGCTCGCCCGGCTGGTCGCCGCCCGCCCCGGACTCCGGTCGCCCGGCACAGTCGACCCCGAGGAGTTCGCCGTACGGGCACTGGTGGGCCGTAGCGAATCCGAACGGCTCGTGCGGCGATACGGCAAGACCCTGGACGCTCCTTGCGGAAGCCTCACCCATCTCTTCCCCGACCCGCATGTTCTCGCGGAGGCCGAGTCGTCCGGGCCGTTGGCGGCGCTCACCACCGCCCTCGCCGACGGCACCGTACGACTGGACCCCGGCGCCGACCGGGACGAGGCGGAGCGTGCGCTGCTCGCCCTGCCCGGTCTGGACGGTCGTACCGTCGCCGTCATCCGCACCCGCGCCCTCGGCGACCCGGACGTCGCCCCGCCGGGACCGGACGTCCCCGAGAGCTGGCGCCCCTGGCGCTCCTATGCCTGGCAACACCTGCGTGCAGCAGGAGAGTTGGAGTTCCGATGACCACCTACTGGACCACGATCGACAGCCCTGTCGGCGCCCTCCTGCTGACCGCCGGTCCCTCCGGCGTCCTGACCTCGCTCTCCGTGCCGGGACAGAAGAACGGCCGTACCGTTCAGGAGGCTTGGCGCCACGACCCCGGCCCCTTCCGGGGCGCCGAGGAGCAGCTCGCCGCCTACTTCTCGGGCGAACTCAAGGAGTTCCAGCTGGAGTTGAGCCCCGAGGGGACCGACTTCCGGCGCCGGGTCTGGGACGCCCTCGACGACGTGCCGTACGGGGCGACCACGACGTACGGCGAGATCGCCGCGCGCGTGGGCGCCTCCCGGATGGCCGTACGGGCCGTCGGCGGGGCGATCGGCGCCAACCCGCTGCTGATCCTCCGCCCGTGCCACCGGGTGATCGGCGCCAACGGCACCCTGACCGGATACGCGGGCGGCCTGGAGCGCAAGACCACGCTGCTCTCCCTGGAAGGCGCCCTCTAGGAGTCCTCCAGCCCCCAGCTGTGGATCCGCCGCGGATGGATGCGGATGACCTCCTCACTGAAATGCGCGCCCAACTCGTGCGGACCGGTGAGGAGTTCCGCGTCCCCGCGGATGTCGATACCGCGCACCCGCCACGGCCGCAGGCTGACGATGTCGTCGACGACCAGCGCGACCTTCGGGTTCTTCCGGAGGTTGCGCCACTTCTTGGTCCGGCCCATCGCGTGGCCGCCGACCAGGATGGTGCCGTCGTCCTGCGGGAAGAAGCCGACCGGGTTCGCCTGCGGCTGCCCGTGCTGGTCGACGGTGGCGAGTCGTCCCAGCCGCTGGGACCTGAGGTACGCGCGCTCGGCCTCGCTGAATTCGGTCATGGCAGCCACCCAAACACGCCCGCGCCTCCCGCACATCGGATCGTCGGCCTAGGTCTCACTAGGGCCGCGGTCCTACGTCAGCCCCACAGCACCGCCCCCAGCCACGCCCCCATGATCAGCAGACAGGTGAACAGCTCCGCCAGCACACTGGAGCCGCCCGAGCGCATCGCCGTACGCAAGGCCGCCCTCGCCTCGCCGTGACGGCCCAGGCGGAGCCGCTCCGAGAGGTAGACGCCGCCCATGAAGCCGGGGATCGCGCCGAGCACGGGAACCAGGAAGAAACCGACGAACGCCCCCACCCCGGCGTACGCCCACATGCGCGGGGTGGCCCCGCTCGCCCGCAGCCGGCGGGGCGGCAGCACCCAGCGCACCACCTGGGACAGGAACAGGGCGACGGTCGACCCCACCAGCACCCACCAGGCGACCGGCTGCGGATCCTTCAGCGCCCACCACAGGACCGCGGCCCACACGAGCCACGACCCCGGCACTCCGGGCACCAGCACTCCGACCAGGCCGAACAGCAGGACCAGGCCGACCAGCAGGAGGTCCCACACTCCCATTCGTCCAGGGTGCCGGAAGGCGGCAGGAAGCGCAGGTCAGCGATGTTCGCTCGGGTCGGCCCCGGATCACAGCTCCACGACAGGAAGGCAGGTCAGACTCAGGGCCGATCCGGTCGGTGCCGACGGCACGTCTGCGTCCCAGACCGCGGCCCGGCCAGGTCACACCGAGGTCGCCGGGCGGTTCTCCCGTGGGGGGTGGAACCGTCCGGCGACCTCTTTCGCATCATCTGTTCGGCAGCTCACTCGACACGCCGCTCGACACGCCGCTCGACGCGCGGGGTCGCGCCCCCATTTTCGGGATGCCCCGTTTCCATACGGCCCGCGCGGTGGACAATTGGGGGCATGAGCCAGCAGGGGGGAAGGCCCACCGGTCACGAGGACGACTGGTGGGGGCAGCTGTACGACTCCACGGACGACACGGGTCCCACACCGGCCCCGGACTCACTGGACGACCGCTACGCCTCGGCGGCGGGGGCGGTGCGGGACGGGTCCGGACCCGACGCAGGCACCGCGGACGAGCGGGACCGCAGGCCCGGCACCGCAGTCCCCGCACCGCGCTCGCGCCTCCCGGAGACACCGGAGGCCCCGGCCCGGTCGGGCCCCCAGGATGGGGCTGGGCCGAGTGCCCAGGACCCGGCCCGCGGGAGTGCGAGTCGGCACCGCGCCCCCTGGGAGCCGCCGCCCGACGCATCCGAGGGCCCGGCGACCTACCCGCCCGGCCCCAAGCCCCCCGGCTTCGCCGAGCGCATCCCCGATGACCGCCAGGTGCCGCCGTCCGGCAGTCCCACGTCCACGGAGACACCTCCCGCCACGGGCCTTCCGGCCTCCCGGAGGCGATCCGACGTGCCGCCCCCGCCATCTGCGGCGCCCCCGGCTCCGTCCGTCCCGCCGCGCCCCGCGGACCCGCCCGATGCCATCGCGGTCACCGCGGGGGACGGCACCGACTCCGGCACACGCCGTGCCGTAGAGGACTGGTGGGCCGCCGCCCCGTCCGACTCCGAGACAGACCCCGCCCAGAGTCCCCCCACCGCAGCAGCCCGCACCGGCCCAGGCTCCACACAGCCCAACCCGACCGCAGAGCCCCCCGACCGCGGCCGGGACACCGGCTCCCACCAGTCAGGACCCACCGACCCCGCCACCCAGCAGGACCACGACGGCGGCCTCGGCCAGGCGGGCCCGACCGGGCGGCCTGCTTCCGGGCAGTACCGGGACGACGGTCCCGGTCAGGCAGGCCCGACCGACCCTGCCACCCCGCGGGACCGCGACGGCGGCCTCGGCCAGGCGGACCCGACCGGCCGGCCCGCTTCCGGGCAGTACCGGGACGACGGTCCCGGCCAGGCAGGCCCGACCGACCCTGCCACCCCGCAGGACGGCGACGGCGGTCTCGGCCAGGCGGGCCTGACCGGGCGGCCCGCTTCCGGGCAGTACCGGGACGGCGGTCCCGGTCAGGCGGGCCCGACCGATCCCGCCACCCCGCGGGACCGCGACGGCGGTCTCGGCCAGGCGGACCCGACCGGCCGGCCCGCTTCCGGGCAGTACCGGGACGACGGTCCCGGCCAGGCAGGCCCGACCGGCCCCGCCACCCCGCGGGACCGCGACGGCGGCCTTGGCCAGGCGGACCCGACCGGCCAGCCCGCTTCCGGGCAGTACGGGGACGACGGCCTCGGCCAGGCAGGCCCGACCGACTCCGCCTCCGGGCAGCCCAGGGAAGACGCCCCTCGCCAGGTAGCCCCGACCGACCCCGTCCCCGGGCAGCGCAGCGAAGGAACCCCCCGCCACCCCCGCCACGGAGCCCCGACCGCGGACGCCTCCCCCCGGCACCGCGACGGCGCCGAAGCCGCGGCAGACCCGGATCCCGACCCCCACCCCGCCCCATCGCCGCCCGCACCCCGCACCGCCACCCATGTAGACCTCCGTACGCTCCCTCCCGCCCCCGTCGGCTTCGTGGGATCCGGTCCGCCCACCTACGACGCCGAACCCACCGTCCTCCCGCCCGCCGACCCCGATGAACTCGACGACCTGGTCGCGGACACCGTGCTGGACGGAGCCCGGTACGGAACCTGCACCCTGCGGGCCGTCTCCGTGCGCGGGGACTCGGCCAGGTTCCGGGGTGAGCCCCGCAGGGACTCCCTGCTCACGGCCCGTTTCGGCACCGGCGAGCAGGCGTTGGTCCTGGTCGCCATGGCCACCGGCGCCCGCGCCACCCCCGGCGCCCACCGGGCCGCCGCAGAGGCCTGTCACTGGATCGGGCGGGCTGTCGGACGCAGTCACGCCCGGCTCGCGCAGGACATCGGCGCGGCCCGCCGCGGTGATCTGAAGTCCGGCCTGCACCGGCTCACCGACCGCAGTCTCGGCAAGCTGCGGGCCAGCGCCGCCGAGCAGGGCATCGACCCGGAGGAGTACGCCGCCACCCTGCGCTGTCTGCTCCTGCCCGCAGACCCCGACTGCCGGATCCGGGTCTTCTTCGGCGTCGGAGCGGGCGGTCTCTTCCGGCTCCGCGACGGCGAGTGGCACGACATCGAACCCATGATCACCGACGTCACCGGCGAACCGGTCGTCGGCTTCGGCTCACTCCCCGCCGAGACCCCCGAGGGCGACCGCCTGACCATGGACCTCGGCATCCCGACACCCCCGAGCCCCTACGAACCCGCCCCGCAGCCGTCCCGCGAACCCTTCCGCTTCCGCGCCTCCGTCGCCCGCCCGGGCGACACCCTCCTGATGTGCACCGGCGGCCTCGCCGAGCCCCTGCGCGGCGAACCCGAACTGTGCGAGTACCTCACCGGGCGGTGGTCAGGACCTCCGCCCGGCCTCGCCGCGTTCCTCGCCGACAGCCAGGTCAGGGCCAAGGGGTACGCGGACGACCGTACGGCCGCGGCGGTTTGGGAGGCGTGATGGCGGCCATTGTGGATTGATGGACCCAAGGAGACCGAAGGGGTGCATGGATCCATGGCCAAACAGAACGTCGCCGAGCAGTTCGTGGACATCCTCGTCAAGGCCGGAGTGAAGCGCCTCTACGGCGTCGTCGGCGACAGCCTCAACCCGGTCGTGGACGCCGTCCGCCGCAACGCCGCCATCGACTGGGTGCACGTACGGCACGAGGAGACCGCCGCCTTCGCCGCGGGCGCGGAGGCCCAGATCACCGGCAGGCTGACGGCCTGCGCGGGCTCCTGCGGCCCGGGCAACCTCCACCTCATCAACGGCCTCTACGACGCCCACCGCTCCATGGCCCCGGTCCTCGCCCTCGCCTCGCACATCCCCTCCAGCGAGATCGGCCTCGGGTACTTCCAGGAGACCCACCCCGACCAGCTGTTCCGCGAGTGCAGCCACTACAGCGAGCTGATCTCCAGCCCCAAACAGATGCCGAGGCTGCTGCAGACCGCCATCCAGAACGCCGTCGGCCGTTCCGGCGTCAGCGTCGTCTCCCTGCCCGGCGACATCGCCGACCAGCCCGCCCCCGACAAGGCCGCCGAGACCGCCCTCGTCACCTCCCGGCCCAGCGTCCGCCCCGGTGACACCGAGATCGACAAGCTCGTCGCGATGATCGACGCGGCCGACAGGATCACCCTGTTCTGCGGCAGCGGCACGGCGGGCGCGCACGC
This sequence comes from Streptomyces sp. NPDC019531, assembly GCF_044903305.1. NCBI lineage: Bacteria > Bacillati > Actinomycetota > Actinomycetes > Kitasatosporales > Streptomycetaceae > Streptomyces > Streptomyces sp. NPDC019531. Next base: position 114,061 of record NZ_JBJDQL010000014.1, read on the forward strand.
CGAGGTCATGGAGTTCGCGGAGAAGGTCAAGTCACCGGTGGGACACGCCCTGAGGGGCAAGGAATGGATTCAGTACGACAATCCCTTCGACGTCGGCATGAGCGGGTTGCTCGGATACGGCGCCGCCTACGAGGCCACCCATGAGTGCGATCTGCTGATCCTGCTCGGCACCGACTTCCCGTACAACGCCTTCCTCCCCGACGACGTCAAGATCGCCCAGGTCGATGTTCGCCCCGAACACCTGGGCCGCCGCTCCAAGTTGGACCTCGCGGTCTGGGGCGATGTGAAGGAGACCCTGCGGTGCCTCACGCCGCGGGTGAAGGAGAAGAACAACCGGCGTTTCCTCGACAAGATGCTCAAGAAGCACGCCGACGCACTGGAGGGGGTCGTCAAGGCGTACACCCGGAAGGTCGAGAAGCACGTCCCGGTCCACCCGGAGTACGTGGCCTCGGTCCTCGACGAACTCGCCGACGACGACGCGGTGTTCACCGTCGACACCGGCATGTGCAATGTGTGGGCGGCCCGCTACATCACGCCCAACGGCCGCCGCCGTGTGATCGGTTCGTTCTCGCACGGATCGATGGCGAACGCGCTGCCGATGGCGATCGGGGCGCAGTTCACCGACCGTCGGCGCCAGGTTGTCTCCATGTCCGGCGACGGCGGATTCTCCATGCTGATGGGCGACTTCCTGACCCTCGTGCAGTACGACCTCCCCGTGAAGGTCGTCCTCTTCAACAACTCCTCTCTCGGCATGGTCGAGTTGGAGATGCTGGTCGCAGGGCTTCCCTCCTACGGCACCACGAACAAGAACCCCGACTTCGCGGCCGTGGCCCGCGCCTGCGGTGCCCACGGTGTGCGTGTCGAGAAGCCCAAGGACCTGGCCGGGGCACTGAAGTCGGCGTTCAAGCACAAGGGTCCGGCGCTCGTCGACATCGTCACCGACCCCAACGCCCTCTCCATCCCGCCGAAGATCAGCAAGGAGATGGTCACCGGGTTCGCCCTCTCCGCCTCGAAGATCGTCCTCGACGGCGGAGTGGGCCGCATGCTCCAGATGGCCCGCTCCAACGTCCGGAACGTGCCGCGCCCCTGAGGAGTCCCGTGGGTGCGAGACCGGCCGGATGCCAGACATCGCCTTCACCGACGTCGCGCCCGTCGTGCCGGTCCGGAACCTCGACGAGGCCCTGGAGCGATACCGATCCTCGTCGCACCGGAGCCGTCGTCTACCTCTATGTGAGTGACGCCGACGCCGTCCATGCCGAGTGGACGGCGTCCGGCGTCGAGGGCCGCTTCGTCGAGCCGTCCGACACGCCTTATGGGCAGCGGGAGTTCACCTACGTGGACGCCGACGGCACGGCTCACCGTGTGGGGTCGCCGGTAAGGCCTGACTGTCGTAGTCCACCCCCCCCCCGCACGCTCGCCGACGGCGTTCGTGCCGTACCAGTAGCCATCCGGGCCGTCAGGCTCCGTTCAGCGCCGTGGCGCACGCACCGGCCTCTCTGCACCACACCGCGGGACGCGACCACTTCCGCCCCTGCACCGAGATCTGCACCATGGTCTCCCGGCCGTGGATCGCGCCCTGCGTGTCCGCCCAGTTCGCGGCGTCCTACGCGCCCAGCACGTCCCCCTCGCGTGGAAGGTCACCGACAACGGAACCGCCGAGTACGCAGAGGCCGTCGGCACGCTCACCTGGAGCGCCGGCCGGACCAGCAGCCTCGTCGTCGACATGACCAGCGGCAGCCACAAGATCTTCCACATCGGCACCAAGGCCATCGGGAGCAAGTGGCGGCGGATTCCGGCCAGTTTCCCGGCTGTCACACCTCTTCGTCTCGTACGGCGAGATCGGCAGCGCAGAGTCGGTAGATCGGCCCATGCCCGGCGGTCACGGTGTCCCGGAGCCGCATGGGTACCCAGCCGGGCCGCACCGCCGGGTCGGCTGCCGCCCCCGGGAACGGATGCACCGGCTCACCTCTCTGCCGCGCGGGACGTCGTACGGCAGACCTCTCGACCGGGGCTGGGGCCCGGCACCCGTGGATCCGGGGTCGGGCGCCGGCCCGGTACGTGGGTCCGTGCGCTTCCCGGCATCCGCCACGCCCCTCGGAAGCACCCCGCCGACCAGGGGCTTTCCCATACGGTGACAGTTGTGCAGGGCCCGCGCGCCGTCCTTGGCGTCGACCCTCGACGGCGGTTCGCCGGGCGCATGCCATACGGACGGGACCAGCGGCACGAGCGCCGCTTGTCGGGCGGGCCGTAGGGACCGCCGCGGGGCGCCGCCCGACCGGAACCCGGGCGCCGCGCACGGCGGTTCACAGACGGGACAAGGGATTCGCACGCTCCGCCGGGACGGTCGTGGTCACCGCCGTCGGCGTGGCCGAACACCTGGTCGTTGACGATTCGACATGACTGCCGCATGAACTACGGGGCATGGATCCCCGTGAACGTGTTCGAGCAGGGGGGAACCGACATCGGCACGCGGGCGGGGGTCATGAAGAGGCAGGCACGAGGAGGCGGTCCCACGGCGGTAGGGGCCTTCTCGGCGAAGACCATGGAGGAGAAGGCCGGCAGCGCACCGGAGCAGGCGCGGTCGCCACAGCTCCGGCGCAGACTGGAGCGGGCGGACCTGGGGGCCGTACCCGAGACACGAAGGGCCCTGCGCGAGTTGTTACGACACTGGGGGAGGCCCGGACGATCCGAGATAGCCGAACTGCTCACCAGCGAACTCGTCACCAACGCACTCGTGCACACCGACCATGACGCGGTCGTCACGGCCACGGTGGGGCCGCGGGCCCTGCGAGTGGAGGTGCGGGACTTCGTCGCCCGCAGGCCCAGAATGCGCGTACCCAACTCCGACGAAGGTACGCACGGACGGGGCCTGGTCCTGGTGCAGTCCCTCGCGGACGCCTGGGGAGTTCGGGCGCACGGGGTGGGCAAGGCCGTCTGGTTCGAACTCGACGCCGGAGCGGCGTGAACCAACGGAAGGGGGCGTGACCCGCGCGGTCACGCCCCCTTCCCGTGGTGCTAGGCCCTCAGGCCGCGGCCTCAGCCGAACTGCTGCTCAAGATCCTTGAGCTTGCGCTCCAGGGAATCCAGGCGCGGCAACGCCATTGTGTCGTCCTCCGAAGTGAGGTCGACGGTGGATGACTCGGCCCCGCTGCGGACAGGCTGGAGAGAAGGACGCTGGCGTACCGGCAGGGGCTCCGGGTTGGATGTCGCAGGCTCCGCCGAGGCCCGCTCCAGGGCGGCGGCCTGCGGCGGCTGCTCCAGCTGGCGTCGGCCGGGGAAGCCGCGGTGGCCCCGGCTGATGGCCTTGAGCTGCGCGCGCTCGACCCGCTCCTTGTCGCGGCGGAGAAGTCGGGCCGCCTCCTTCTGACGCTTGTCCTCGCGGACCTCGTCGACCGCCTCGTCGAGGCTGCGCACGTTCTCCAGCAGCATCAGCGACCAGGCCTTGTACGTCTCACGCGGCGCCCTCAGCCAGCGCACCACACGGATCTGCGGCAGCGGCCGCGGCACCAGTCCCTGCTCGCGCAGGGCGGCCCGACGGGTCTGCTTCAGCGCACGGTCGAACAGCACGGCCGCCGACAGGGACATGCCCGCGAAGAAGTGCGGGGCGCCCGCGTGGGCCAGGCCCCTGGGCGCGTGCACCCAGTTGAACCAGGCCGCCGCGCCGGCGAACGTCCACACGAGTATGCGGGAGCCGAGCGCCGCGTCACCGTGGCTGGCCTCGCGCACCGCGAGCACGGAGCAGAACATCGCCGCGCCGTCCAGGCCGAACGGGACCAGGTACTCCCAGCCGCCGGACAGGTTCAGGTTCTGCTGGCCGAAGCCCACCAAGCCGTGGAAGGAGAGCGCGGCGGCCACCGCCGCACAGCAGAACAGGAGGACATAGGAGGCGGTGCCGTATATGGCCTCCTTGCGCCTGCGGCGCTCCTCACTTCGCTCCCACGAGTCGTCTTTCGCGTGCTCCCCGCCGGACCGCTTGCTCCGCGCGAGCACCGCCACCGCCGCCAGCATGCCCAGGAGCAGCACGGCGCCCGGAAGCAGCCAGTTCAGCGATATGTCGGTCAGTCTCATCTGGGGTCCCTTGCATTGGGATAGGGCGTAACGCCCGCCATAGTGGCCCACTCCCACCGGCCCTCAGGGGGTTTCGGGGCAAGAGGCCGCCAAGGAAGTGCAAGGGAATTGCCCAGGGCAGCGATTTGCTCGAACTGCCGCTTGAGGGGCGGGAGTTGAGTTCGAATAAGACTACCCGTACGGGTGGTTCCACGGAAAGTTCCTGCGCCGAGTGAGGAAGTTGTGAAGTACCTGTAACCGAACGGGCGTCCCAGTCGGCGTTGATCTTACGGGACGCCCGTACGGGGTCCGCGGCGGGGGTCCCTGAAAGGGCCTCAACTGGCGGCGGCCGCCGTGAGCTTGGCGATCCGGTCCGTCTCGCAGTTGCGCGGGCAGGAGGCGCAGGTGTCGTCCTCGTCGAGTGTGTAGTACATGCAGCAGCTCACCCGGTCCCGGGTGGGGAGGAGTTCGCCGTTCGGGCCTGTGAGGACACGGAAGGCCGGGGAGCCGACGTACGGCTTCGTCGTCCCGGGCAGGAGGAGGTCGAGCGCGTGCTCCGCCCTCTTCCTCTCGTGCTCGCCGAGGAGTTCGGCGACGTACCAGAGTCCCTCGACGATCTCGTCGGTCACCATGCCCCACAGGGCCCGGCCTAGGCGGCGCATGCGCGGGCCGAAGGCGGTGAGGACGGGGTCCAGGTGCTCGGTGATCGCCTCGCGCAGTTCGGTGCGCAGGGCGTCCTCGTCGGGGACCGGGCGGGCGTCGGGGTGGTCCGCCGCCGGGTCGTCCGGGAGGCAGGCGAAGGTGCCCGGGTGGACCGCGAAGGCCATCGGTCCCCGGGTGCGGTCGTACGAGACATGTGTCACGGGATAGTGGGGCACCCTGCGGTGCAGGAACCACGGTGCCGTGAAGAGAAGACAGGCCGGCCAGGCGTAGCGGTGCAGGCCGCAGCCGGCGATGACGTCCGGGCGGCCCTTCTTGCCGTTGTCCCTGAGGACCTGCCCGTCGTCCCAGGCGAGGAAGGCGTCCAGGGCGGTGGGGTCCGCCGCGAGGGCCGCGGTGGTGAGCCAGCCGTCGGCGGCCGGGAGGGGCGTGCCCTGGGGCAGCTCCGTGACCGTCAGCGCCGGGAGGGCCTCGGTCACGCGCGCGTAGGCGGCTGTGACGGCCGAACGGGGGGCGGGCAGCGGGATGGGCATGCGGGGCCACCGATTCGCAGTCGTCTCAAGGTAAGCCTTACCTTACCCGGCATCATTGGGATTTGAACTGAAGCGTTCTGCGCCTAAGGTGCTTGACGGGTGAGTAACAACCCGTCGTAATGGCCCCAAGTACTGACACGTCCGGAGGAGGACCCGTGAAGCAGGGTGCCCAGGGCTCCGCCGAGCGGGACGTGGACGGGGCCGTGGGGGCGGCTCGAGTGCCGCCTCAGATGCGCGCCGCCGATGTGTCCCGGCCTCGGGGCGAGACCGGGACCGCGGTACGGGGTGAGCACACCCACAGCGAGGTGCCGATTCCGCGGCCGGTCGTGCAGCGGGCCTCCGTGCGGGGACAGGTCCTCGACGCCCTGCGTACGGCGCTGGTGGCGGGGGAGTTGCGGCCCGGCGAGGTGTACTCGGCGCCCGCGCTCGGGGAACGCTTCGGGGTGTCTGCCACGCCGGTGCGCGAGGCCATGCAGCAGCTGACGCTTGAGGGGGCCGTCGAGGTCGTTCCCAATCGTGGCTTCCGGGTGGTCGAGCGGGGGGCCCGTGAGCTGGCCGAGCTGGCCGAGGTGCGGTCGCTGATCGAGGTGCCGGTGATGTTGCGGCTGGCGCGGACCGTGCCGGTCGAGCGGTGGGCGGAGTTGCGGCCGTTGGCGGAGGCGACGGTGCGTGCGGCGGCGTCGGGGTGCCGGGCGACGTACGCGGAGTCGGACCGGGCGTTCCACCGTGCGGTGCTGTTGCTGTCGGGCAACGAGCAACTGGTCCAGATCGCGGAGGACTTGCACCGGCGCTCGCAGTGGCCCCTGGTGGGCGCCCCGGCGGCACGGGCCGGCCGGGCCGACCTGATCGCCGACGCGGCAGAACACACGGCACTGCTGGACGCGCTGATCGCGCGGGACCTGGATGTGGTGCGGGGGCTGGTGGGCGAGCACTTCGTAGGCGCGGGCAGCTAGCGCTGGGCTTGAGCCGGCCGCCTATTGATGTGCCGGGTTCGGTCGTCGTGCGGCTGCGGGCCGGTGGGGGCTGGTCGCGCAGTTCCCCGCGCCCCTGGGGGGTTGCAGGCGGCCTGCGCCACGACGGGCCGCCAACCATCACGCGCGCCACGACGGACCGTTCGACGCGTCGCGCACCCCCACGGGCCTGCCAGCCGCGTACGGCGCGAAGGGGACGGGGTGGGGGGTGTCCGCCCGCAGCGGCCGGCGTCCGTTATCCAGCACATCTGAAGCAACCGAGCCGCCGGACCGAGGACGGACACCCCCCCCCCCCGCCCCCCCCCCCCCCCCCCACCCCACCCGCGCCACCAAACCCCCCCCCACCCCAACAGGGCCG
>NZ_JBJDQL010000014.1:120639-182896 GCF_044903305.1 Streptomyces sp. NPDC019531
CCCACCCCGGCCCCGACCCACCCACCGAACCGCACGCGCTACACAAACCCCCACCGAACCGAAACAGGCCGCCGCAGGCATTCAGGGGCGCGGGGAACTGCGCAAAACGCCCGCCCCCACCCCACCCCGCACCCACCCCACAACCCTCAGCTCACGCGCTGGCCGCCGGCGGTGCCAACTGTCGCGCCAGCCACGTGGGTACACCCCCCAGCAGCCGATACAACCGCCGCGCCTCCTCGCGGAGCCGGGACGCCTCCGGCTCCACCTCCGCGTCCGCCAGAGAAGCCAGCGCCGGTGCCGTCCCCACCAGGTACCCCAACTCCTCCCGGATCCGCAGCGATTCGGCGAACCCGTGCCGCGCCTCGGCCAACTCGCCGTCCCGCAGGGCCAGTCCGGCGAGGTGACGCCAGGTGAAGGACAGCAACAACGCATCGGACTGCGCCGTGGCGCCCGCGTGGGCACGCCGGTAGGCCGCGCGGGCCGCCTGCGGAGAATGGGCCAGGTTCTCGGCCAGCAGCCCCCGCCGGAAGTCCAGCAGCGCCCTGCCCTCCCCTCCCGGAGGGATCAGCGCCGCGGCACGGCCCAGCGCGGCCCGCGCCTCGTCCGCGCGGTCACGGACCCCGTGGAGCGTCGACGCGTACGCAAGTTGCCCTCTTTCACAAGCGGCCGCCCCCCGCTCGTCATCGCTGTGCGCCAGCGCTTCCGCGGTGCGCAACGCGTCCTCCGCCTCCGCCCAGCCCTGCTCGGTGTAGAGACAGCGCTCGACCAGCAGTGCCGTGCGTTGCATGGCCGCCGCTGCGGTGACCGGTTGGAGCAGGGCGGCCGCGTCGGCCCAGCAGGCCCGGGAGCGCAGCCGCCATACCGCGGTCTGGAGTGGATCGTCACCGGCGGTCGTTCCGTTACCAGACATGGCGGTATCCGCCACATTGCCCTCCCCGAGCGCACCATCGAGCTTTGAGTGGTGGCGGCATCTCAGCACGAAACTCGGGGCCCGGCCAAGGGGGTGGGTGAAGGAATTCACAAAGTCGTGAGAGTCCGGGGACCCACGGGTCTCAGCTCATCCTCAGTGCCAGGAAGAAATCCAGCTTGTCCTCAAGGCGCGAGAGGTCACGGCTGGTCAACTGCTCGATCCGGCCGACGCGGTAGCGCAGCGTGTTGACGTGCAGGTGGAGACGGGTCGCGCAGCGGGTCCAGGAGCCGTCGCAGTCGAGGAAGGCCTCCAGGGTGGGGATGAGCTCGGCCCGGTGGCGGCGGTCGTAGTCGCGCAGGGGGTCCAGGAGGCGGGCGGTGAAGGCCCGGCGTACGTCGTCGGGGACGAAGGGGAGCAGGAGGACGTGGGAGGCCAGTTCCTGGTGGCCCGCCGCGCAGACCCGGCCCGGACGGGCCGCCGCCACCCTGCGGGCGTGACGGGCCTCCTCCAGCGCGCCACGCAGGCCTTCCGCCGAGTGGACCGACGCGCTGACGCCCAGGGTGACCCTGCCGTCGTCGTCCAGGCCGGCCGAAAGGGGGTCCCGTACGGACTCCAGCAGGGCGTCCGCCAGGATGCCCGCCTCCGAGCCGTCGTGTTCCGCCGACACAGCGGGGAGGGGGACCAGCGCGATCGCCTCGTCGCCGGTGTGGGCCACCGCTATGCGGTCGGAGGGTTCCGGGCCCGTGGCCGACGGGTCCACGAGGATCTCCTCCAGGAGGGACTGGGCCACCGGGCCGCCCTCCAGGTCGCCGCCCTGCCACTCGACCCTCGCCACGACCACCTGCCAGTGGGGGGCGGCTCCGAGGCCGGGAAGGAGGACCGGGGCCGCCACCCGCAGGCGGGCCGCGATCTCGGCGGGGGCGGCTCCCGTCTGGACCAGTTCCAGGACCTCCTGGGCCAGCCGGCGGCGGACCGTGCGCGCCGCGTCCCTGCGGTCGCGTTCCACCGAGATCAGCTGGGTGACGCCCTGGAGGAGGTCCAGCCGCTCCTCCGGCCAGTCGCCGGCGTCCGCCTCCACGGCCAGCAGCCAGTCGGACAGGACCGTCTCGCGTACGTCCCTGGAGGCCTGCACGGAGCGGCCGCTGCTGCGGACCGGGAAGAGGGAGTACGTCGACGTTCCGAGCGTGACTCTGTGCGGGCCGCGGCGGCCTGTGCGGGCGGCCGCCAGATGTTCCGCCGCCAGCTTCGCGCAGGTGTCCGCGGGCAGGCCGGGGCCCGACACCTTCGGGCCCGCGATCAGGCGGCCGGTGGGGGACAGGACCCAGGCGCGCAGGTCCAGGTCCGAGCCGAGGAGATCGAGGACGACGTCCGGGCCGCCGCCCGCCGGACCCGAGGTCATCATGCGGCGGTGGCGGTCCACCACGGCCGCCAGATCGCCCGCGCGCTCGCCCGAGACCTGCCGTACGACATGCTCGGTGATCGTCGCGAAGGCCACCGACTCGTGCACCGCGAACAGCGGCAGGCGGTGGCGGGCGCAGGCCACGGCCAGGTCGTCCGGGACGTCGCCGAGCTCGGCCTCGCCGGCCGCCAGCGCGACCACTCCGGCCTGTACGAGGAGTCGTACGAAAGGCTCCGAGTCGGCCGCGTCCCGGCGCCAGGCGAGGCCTGTCAGGACCAGTTCCCCACCCGAGAGATAGCGGCTGGGGTCGCGCAGGTCCGTGGTCATCACACCGCGAACAGTGCGATCCAGTTCGTCCTCGCCGCCGAGCAGCCGCAGGCCCAGCGCGTCGGTGTCCAGCAGTGCGCGCAGCCGCATTCTCGTCGCCGCCGTTCTCTGTCTCGAAATCTACGATGGGGAGGGGGTCCGGTGGAGCGGGGAGCGGCTTCTGCCGTCTCCGGGGCTGTGTCCCAGGTCACGTGGGCTAAGTCGCACGTTTCCGCAGGGCCGTATCGGATGTTTCCGCAGGGCTGTATCGGAAGTTTCCAAAGGAAAACATGGAGGTTACCGAGGCCGTCCGTTCATACGAATCTACAAGATGAGGGCGCCGACCAGCCAACTCCTTCATGGTTTCCGTGACTGACCCGGTCGGAGTACGGCGCTGTGTACTGGCTCCACTCCACGTAAACAGCACATGAACGAGCCGGGCCCGCCGCACACGATCTGGCTCGATCCGTACGATCACGAGACGAAGAAGAGAGCCGGTCATGGACTTCCTTCGCCCCGCCAGCTGGGAGGAGGCGCTCGCCGCCAAGGCCGAGCACCCCACCGCTGTGCCCATCGCGGGCGGCACCGACGTGATGGTCGAGATCAACTTCGACCACCGGCGGCCCGAGTACCTGCTCGACCTGAACCGGGTCACCGAGCTCACCGAGTGGGAGGTCGGCGAGGACTCCGTGCGGCTCGGCGCCTCCGTGCCGTACACCCACATCATGGAGAACCTGCGCGGCGAGCTCCCGGGCCTGGCCCTCGCTTCGCACACCGTGGCCTCCCCGCAGATCCGCAACCGCGGCGGCGTCGGCGGCAACCTCGGCACCGCCTCCCCGGCCGGTGACGCCCACCCCGCTCTCCTTGCGGCGGGCGCCGAGGTCGAGGTGGAGTCCGTACGGGGGTCGCGTCTCATCCCGATCGACGAGTTCTTCACCGGCGTGAAGCGCAACGCGCTGGCCGCCGACGAGCTCATCCGCGCCGTGCACATCAAGAAGGCCGACGGGCCCCAGCAGTACTCCAAGGTCGGCACGCGCAACGCCATGGTCATCGCCGTGTGTGCCTTCGGCCTCGCGCTGCACCCCGGGACGCGGACCGTGCGGACAGGCATCGGCTCCGCCGCTCCCACGCCCGTGCGGGCCAAGGCCGCCGAGGAGTTCCTGAACGCCGCTCTGGAAGAGGGCGGGTTCTGGGACAACGGCAAGATCATCACGCCGTCGGTCGCGAAGCAGTTCGCGGACCTGTGCGCCGCCTCCTGCAACCCGATCGACGACGTCCGGGGCACGGCGAGCTACCGCCGCCACGCGGTCGGCATCATGGCCCGCCGCACGCTGACCTGGACCTGGGAGTCGTACCGCGGCACTGACGGTCGGACCATCGAGAAGGGGAGTGTCGCGTAATGCGCGTCAATTTCACGGTCAACGGCCGTCCGCAGGAAGCCGACGACGTCTGGGAGGGCGAGTCCCTTCTCTATGTGCTGAGGGAGCGGCTCGGGCTGCCCGGGTCGAAGAACGCCTGCGAGCAGGGGGAGTGCGGGTCCTGCACGGTCCGGCTGGACGGCGTTCCGGTCTGTTCCTGCCTGGTCGCCGCCGGGCAGGTCGAGGGACGTGAGGTGGTGACCGTCGAGGGGTTGGCCGACTACGCCAAGCAGCGGTCCTGCGGGCAGCACGCCGCCGAGGGGCAGGACTCCCATACCGGCGAAGGCACCGAACTCTCCCCGATCCAGCAGGCGTTCATCGACGCCGGCGCCGTCCAGTGCGGCTTCTGCACGCCGGGGCTGCTGGTCGCCGCCGACGAGATGCTGGAGCACAACCCCGACCCCAGCGACGCGGACATCCGTGAGGCGCTGTCGGGCAACCTGTGCCGTTGCACGGGCTACGAGAAGATCATGGACGCGGTCCGCCTCGCTGCCGCCCGGCAGTCCCAGGGGGTCTGACCATGGCTGCCAACGGCGCTCCCACCAAGATCACCCAGGGTTCGAAGACCAAGGGCGGCATCGGCGAGTCCACGCTCCGCCCGGACGGCACCCTCAAGGTCACCGGTGAGTTCGCGTACTCGTCCGACATGTGGCACGAGGACATGCTCTGGGGGCAGATCCTCCGCTCGCCGGTCGCGCACGCGGAGATCGTGTCCATCGACACCGGCGAGGCGCTCGCCATGCCGGGCGTCTACGCCGTCATGACGTACGACGACCTGCCGACCGAGGTGAAGAACTACGGTCTGGAGATCCAGGACACCCCGGTTCTCGCCCACGGCAAGGTCCGCCACCACGGCGAGCCGGTCGCCATCGTCGCCGCCGACCACCCGGAGACGGCCCGCCGTGCGGCCGCCAAGATCAAGGTCGAGTACCGCGAGCTGCCCGTCATCACCGACGAGGCCTCCGCGACCGCGCCCGACGCGATCCTCGTCCACGAGGGCCGCGACGACCACCACATCGGGCACGTCCCGCACCCGAACATCGTCCACCGCCAGCCGATCATCCGCGGTGATGCGCAACAGGCAGCCGAGCGGGCCGACTTCGTCGTCAAGGGCGAGTACACCTTCGGCATGCAGGACCAGGCCTTCCTCGGCCCCGAGTCGGGTCTCGCCGTGCCGGACGAGGACGGTGGCGTCCATCTCTACATCGCCACCCAGTGGCTGCACTCCGACCTGCGGCAGATCGCGCCCGTCCTGGGCCTGCCCGAGCGCAAGGTGCGCATGACGCTGTCCGGCGTCGGCGGGGCCTTCGGCGGCCGTGAGGACCTGTCGATGCAGATCCACGCCTGTCTGCTCGCGCTGCGCACCGGCAAGCCGGTCAAGATCGTCTACAACCGTTTCGAGTCCTTCTTCGGGCACGTCCACCGTCACCCGGCCAAGCTGTACTACGAGCACGGGGCCACGCGTGAGGGCAAGTTGACCCACGTCAAGTGCCGGATCGTGCTGGACGGCGGCGCGTACGCCTCCGCCTCCCCGGCCGTGGTCGGCAACGCCTCCTCGCTCTCGATCGGCCCGTACGTGGTCGACGATGTCGACATCGAGGCCCTCGCCCTCTACACCAACAACCCGCCCTGCGGCGCGATGCGCGGCTTCGGCGCGGTCCAGGCGTGCTTCGCCTACGAGGCGCAGATGGACAAGCTGGCCGACGCGGTGGGCATGGACCGGGTGGAGTTCCGGCAACTGAACGCCATGGAGCAGGGGACCATCATGCCGACGGGGCAGCCCGTCGACTCCCCGGCCCCGGTCGCCGAACTCCTGCGCCGTGTCAAGGCGATGCCGCTTCCTCCGGAGCAGCAGTGGCTCTCCGCCGGCGAGGAGGCGGACGTACGCCAGCTGCCGGGCGGTCTGTCCAACACCACCCACGGCGAAGGCGTCGTCCGCGGTGTCGGCTACGCGGTCGGCATCAAGAACGTCGGTTTCTCCGAGGGGTTCGACGACTACTCCACGGCGAAGGTCCGTATGGAGGTCATCGCGGGGGAGCCCGTCGCCACCGTGCACACCGCCATGGCGGAGGTCGGCCAGGGCGGGGTCACCGTCCACGCGCAGATCGCCCGGACCGAGCTGGGTGTCGCGCAGGTGACGATCCATCCGGCGGACACGCAGGTGGGTTCGGCGGGTTCGACCTCGGCTTCGCGGCAGACGTACGTCACCGGTGGCGCGGTCAGGAACTCCTGCGAGCTCGTCAGGGAGAAGGTCCTGGAGCTCGGGCGCCGCAAGTTCGGTTCCTACCACCCCGCTTGGGCCACCGCCGAGCTGCTCCTCGAAGGCGGCAAGGTCGTCACCGACGGCGGCGAGGTGCTCGCGGACCTGGTCGACGTGCTGGAGGACGAGAGCGTCGAGGTCGAGGCGGAGTGGCGGCACCGGCCCACCGAGGCCTTCGACCTGCGCACCGGACAGGGCTTCGGACACGTCCAGTACTCCTTCGCCGCCCACCGCGCGGTCGTCGAGGTCGACACCGAGCTCGGGCTTGTCAAGGTGATCGAACTGGCCTGCGCCCAGGATGTCGGCAAGGCACTCAACCCGCTGTCCGTCATCGGGCAGATCCAGGGCGGCACCATCCAGGGTCTCGGCGTCGCGGTGATGGAGGAGATCATCGTCGACCCCAAGACGGCCAAGGTCAGGAACCCGTCCTTCACGGACTACCTGATCCCCACGATCCTCGACACGCCGACCATCCCCGTCGACGTGCTCGAACTGGCCGACGACCACGCGCCGTACGGGCTGCGCGGCGTCGGCGAGGCACCCACGCTGTCCTCGACTCCCGCTGTCCTCGCGGCGATCCGCAATGCGACGGGCCTGGAGCTGAACCGGACACCGGTACGCCCGGAGCACCTCACGGGCATGTGAGTTCGCCTGGGGGACGCCGAGTCCCCCAGGCCCCCAGTTCGTCTCGGGCCGTCCCCCGGGTCGTGTAATTCCCAACCCCCTTTGAAACTTGGGAGACGGCAGCATGACCCAGCAGTCCCTGGAACCCAGGACCACGGCCGCAGACGTGGGGGAAGACACCCGCGTCCCGGTCGGCAGGTCCTGGCTCGACCGGTACTTCCACATATCCCGGCGAGGGTCCACCGTCGCCCGCGAAGTGCGAGGCGGCGTCACGACCTTCATGGCGATGGCGTACATCCTCCTGCTCAACCCCCTGATCCTGTCCGGCAAGGACGTCGCGGGGGACACCCTCGGCCAGAAGGCCCTGATCACCGCGACCGCGTTCGCGGCGGCCTTCACCACGCTGCTGATGGGCTTCTTCGGCAAGGTGCCGCTGGCGCTCGCCGCCGGCCTTTCTGTTTCCGGTGTGCTGTCCTCGCAGGTCGCGCCCGCGATGACCTGGCCGCAGGCCATGGGCATGTGCGTGATGTACGGCGTGGTCATCATGCTGCTGGTCGTCACCGGCCTGCGCGAGATGATCATGAACGCGATCCCGTTGGCCCTCAAGCACGCGATCACCATGGGCATCGGACTGTTCGTCGCCCTGATCGGCTTCTACAAGGCCGGCTTCGTCCACCAGGGCAAGGCGACCCCGGTCACCCTCGGGCCGACGGGCGAACTCGCGGGCTGGCCGGTCCTGTTGTTCGCCGTCACCCTCCTCGCCATCTTCATGCTCCAGGCGCGCGGAGTGCCCGGCGCGATCCTGATCGGCATCGTCGGCGGAACCGTACTCGCCGTCGTCCTCAACGGCGTCGGCGCCATCGCCCCGAAGCAGTGGGCGAGCGGCGCCCCCGAACTGCACGGCAGCGCGGTCTCGATGCCCGACTTCTCGATCTTCGGGGACGTCGAGTTCGGCGGCTGGGGCGAGGTCGGCGCGATGACGGTCGGCATGATCGTGTTCACGCTGGTGCTCGCCGGGTTCTTCGACGCGATGGCCACCATCATCGGCGTCGGCACCGAGGCGAAACTGGCCGACGCGCAGGGCCGGATGCCGGGCCTGTCCAAGGCGCTGTTCATCGACGGCGCGGGCGGAGCGATCGGCGGGGTGGCCGGTGCCTCCGGGCAGACGGTCTTCGTCGAGTCGGCCACGGGCGTCGGGGAAGGTGCCCGCACCGGGCTCTCCTCCGTCGTCACCGGCCTGTTCTTCGCGGCCTGTCTGTTCTTCACCCCGCTGACGGCCATCGTGCCGGGCGAGGTGGCCGCCGCGGCCCTCGTGGTCATCGGCGCCATGATGATGATGAACGCCCGCCACGTCGACTGGGCCGACCGCGCCACCGCGGTCCCGGTCTTCCTGACCGTCGTGATCATGCCGTTCACCTACTCGATCACCGCCGGAGTCGCCGCCGGAGTGATCTCGTACGTCGCCATCAAGGTCGCCCAGGGCAAGGCCCGCGAGATCGGGGCGTTCATGTGGGGCCTGGCGGTGATCTTCCTCGTCTACTACGCCCTGAACCCGATCGAGAGCTGGCTGGGCGTCCACTAGGCCCCGGCCAACGCCCCTGTACGCAACCGCTGTTAAGGAGACCGAGAGATGCTGGACATCGCCGACGAGCTGCACCGGTGGGTCGAGCAGGGACGTGACTTCGCCGTGGCCACCGTGGTGGCCGTGGGCGGCAGCGCGCCCCGCCAGCCGGGCGCCGCCCTCGCGGTGGACGCCGACGGCACGGCGATCGGCTCGGTCTCCGGCGGCTGTGTGGAGGGCGCGGTCTACGAACTCTGCCAACAGGCCCTGGAGGACGGGGAGTCGGTCCTCGAACGCTTCGGATACAGCGACGAGGACGCCTTCGCCGTCGGCCTGACCTGCGGCGGCGTGATCGACATCCTCGTCACCCCGGTACGGGTCGGCGATCCCGTCCGTACGGTGGTCACGGCCGCGCTGACGGCCGCCGTGCGCGGGGAGGCGGCGGCCGTGGCACGGATCGTCTCCGGCCCGCGGGAGATCGTCGGACGCGCCCTTGTCGTACGGCCCGACGGCTCGTACGACGGCGGATTCGGCGCCCATCCCGAACTCGACCGCACGGTCGCCGCGGAGGCCGGTGCCTTCCTGGACGCGGGCCGCACCGGCACCCTGGAGATCGGTGAGCAGGGCTCGCACTGCGGAGCCCCGCTCACCGTGCTGGTCGAGTCCTCCGTACCGGCGCCCCGGATGATCGTGTTCGGCGCCATCGACTTCGCCTCGGCGCTGGTGCGGATCGGGAAGTTCCTCGGCTACCGCGTGACGGTGTGCGACGCCCGCCCGGTGTTCGCCACCGAGGCCCGCTTCCCGGAGGCCGACGAGATCGTCGTCGAGTGGCCCCACACCTACCTGGAACGCACGGAGACCGACGCCCGGACCGTCCTGTGCGTCCTCACCCACGACGCCAAGTTCGACGTACCCCTCTTGCGCCTGGCCCTCCGGCTACCGGTCGCCTACGTCGGCGCCATGGGCTCCCGCCGCACCCACCTCGACCGCAACGATCGCCTGCGCGAAGTCGGCGTCACGGAACTGGAGTTGGCGCGGCTGCGGTCACCCATCGGCCTTGACCTGGGCGCCCGTACACCCGAGGAGACGGCCCTGTCGATCGCCGCGGAGATCGTCGCGAACCGGCGCGGCGGCAGCGGCGTCTCCCTCACCGGCGCGCACACGCCGATCCATCACGACGCGACGGCGCCACCGGCCCGCCGGATCGAATCGGTGGCCTGAGCGGACACCGACGGCTTGCATGCCACGAACGCTCACGTCCCGCGCAGCAGCCGGTTCAGGGCCCGCCCGAACACCGACCGGGCCGCCATCCTCAGCAGCGGTCCGGGGAGCAGGGGTACTCGCAGATGCTCGCGCCAGATCACGCGGGCGCGCCCGCCCGGGCCCGGATGCACCTCCAGTTCGGCCCAGCCCTTGACGACCCGGCCCCGCTTCTCCAGCCGGCACAGCCCCGACACACCGTCCGCCGGTGGGCGCCAGACCGTGACCTCCATGGGGTCGTCGAAGGCGAGGAGACCGATCCCCGAACGGGCCACGACACGCGTGCCCTCGGCCGTCGGACCCAACGGCACGACGGTGACGCGCGTCAGGGGGACGACCTCGCCGTGGCGGGGCCACTCCGTGAGGCGGCGCCAGGCCTCGTCCTGGGAGAGCGGGGCCGTGCGTTCGAGGAGGAAGGTGACCACGGGCCGATCTTAGGGAATCAGGCCTGCTCAGCGGGGATTTCATAGGGGTCTCACATGCATGACGCAGTGGGACATGGGCGGGGAGACGTACCTGGGGTGAACTCACGGCGTTTGGGCCGAGCTGATGTCGGCGTACGCCCAGAGCCGCCGGGTCACCACCCGGCCGTGAACAACTGCGCCTCACCCTCCGGGAGGTGACCGGCCGGCTGCCGGGGCTGATGATCCGCCGCTCGCCCCGCCGGCTCCACCTGACCTGGTAGGACGCTCCCGCCGCATGGACCGGCGCCGCGGGGTACCCGTGGAGAGGAACGAGTGCACGGGAGAGCCGGGAGGTGGCCCATGACGCGCGTGCGTACGGTGTTGTTCGACCGTGACAGCATCCTCGCCGAAGACCCGTTCGACCCGGAGCGGATGTGGCCGGCGGCCGGGGCCCGGGAGGCGCTCGGCATGCTGCGGCTGCACGGCGTCCGCACCGGGTTCGTCGCCCTGCAGCCCGGCATCGGGCTCGGGCGGCTCAGCGACGCGGACGTACGGGCCGTCAACCACCGTGTCGACGGACTCCTCGGCCCCTTCGACATCTGGGGAGTGTGCCCGCACGGGCCCGAGGACGGCTGCCACTGCCGCCCGCCCGAACCGGGCCTGATCCTCTGGGCGGCGGGCCGGGTGTGCACGGCCCCGGCCGACTGCGCGGTCGTCGGCACCGCCGCGGACGCCGAGGCCGCGGCCCGGGTGGGCGCCCACGGGATCCTCGTACCGGACGAGCGGACCCGTCCGGAGGACACGGCCCGCGCCGGCCATGTGGCGCCGGACCTCCCCACCGCCGTACGCGCCCTGCTCACCGGGCCGCCGAAGGGGCGGGTCCTGGTCGACGAACGGCCTATCGAGGAGGCCTTCGACAACGGCGACGCGTGAGCCTCAGGGTTCCGTCCACCGGCACACCAGCCGGAACGACGCGAACAGGGTCAGGGGCCAGACGGCCGAGAAGGCCCAGATCACCGCGGGCCGCGAGGTGACGATCCCGGTCACCAGGAGCGCGATCGAGACCGCGAGCAGCAGGCCCACGGTCAGGACGTGCGGCCGGTAGTGCGCGACCCGGGACAGGTCGGGCCGCCGCCGCAGCCTCAGTGTGCGCAGTCGGCGGTCCAGGCGGCGGTCGCGGCGCAGGGCGCGTTCCACCTCGTCCAGAATGCGCTGCTCGTGATCGGGGAGTCGCCCTGTTGTCACTGTCGCTCCTCGCGGATCCGGAGAGTCCTTCTCCGAGTGCCCGGAGAAGGACCCGTGAAGCCTCCGGTCACTGGGCGTAGAAGGTCGCGTCCCCCTTGTCCGTGGTGGTGCTCGGGGTCTGCACGTACAGCAGGTAGGCGTAGTGCCGGATGTAACGGCCCGCGTAGTTGTACGACTCGTACGAGATCCCCGCCGAGTCGGCGAGCCCGGCCCGCCGGTAGAAGCTGGCGTCGGAGGCGAAGGCCGTCGTGCCGTCGTTCTTCTCCAGCCACACCTCGAAGTTCTTGTGCCGCAGGTAGTAGCCGGGGAAGTTGGCCGACTCCAGCGACACCGTGCCGGTGCCGGTGAGACCGGTGACGACCCGGAACTGCGAGTCGGCGAGCGGCGAGACGTTCGCCTCGATCCTGGCCCGGTACTCCCAGTGGCGGACGAAACGGTCCGCGTAGTTGTACGACGAGAAGCGCTGCGGGGTGACGCCGTCGGCGACCGGGATGCCGAAGTCGGGGGTGCCGTCGGCCTTCCAGTAGACCTTCTGCACCCGGGTACGGCGGTTGGGGTCGTTCAGCGGGTCGCCGCTGATGTCCTTGTAGCTACGGTCGTGGTAGACGAGGATGTCCGACTTGCCGTCCTCGGACGTGGTGAAGGAGTTGTGGCCCGGCCCGTACTGCGAGGTCGAGGCGTTCGACTGGAACACCGGGGCCGAACTCTTGGTCCAGGACGCGGGGTTGGTCAGGTCGGCCGTCGCCGAGGCGCTCAGCATGCCCAGGCAGTAGTTGGCGTCCGTCGCGCTCGCCGAGTACGTCATGAAGACCTTGCCCCCGTGCTGGATCAGCGCCGGGCCCTCGTTGACCTTGTAGCCGATGGTCTCCCAGGACAGCGTCGGCTGGGACAACTCGGCCGGAGTCCCCTGAATCGTCCAGGGGTTGGCCAACTTGGCGATGAACAGGCTGGTGTTGTTGTTCTCGGACGGGTTGCGCTGCGCCCACGCGAGGTAGCGCACGCCGTTCACGACGAAGGTCGTCGCGTCCAGCGAGAAGCTCTCCCACGTGGTCGTGATCTGGCCCTTCTCGGTCCAGGTCGCGGTCAGCGGGTTGGCGCCGGTGCCTTCGAGGACGTACATGCGGATCGCCCACACGTCACTGGTGGACCCGGCGGCGAAGTACACGTACCACTTGCCGTCGATGTAGTGGATCTCCGGCGCCCAGATGTGCGCGCCCATGACCCCGCTGGAGTGCTTGGTCCAGATCGTGGTCTCGGCGGCCGTCGACAGGCCCTGGATGGTGGTCGCGCGGCGCAGCACGATCCGGTCGTACTCGGGGACTGTCGCGGTGAAGTAGTAGTAGCCGTCGGTGTGTTTGAAGATGTGCGGGTCGGCCCGCTGCTCGGCGATCGGGTTGGTGTAGGTCACGGCGGGGGAGTCGGGCACGGCGGCGTGGGCGGCGCCGCCGGGTCCGGACAGCGTGGCCGCCAGACCCATGAACAGGGCAAGGAGCAGCCGAACTGCGGTGCGTCTCAAGGTGGTTCTCCAGATCAGGTCGTCGGTACGAGGCGCCACTGCTGGCAGTTGTTGTTGAGCCAGGTCCACTGCCGTACGTCCGTGCCGTTCGCGGTGCCGCAGTCGGTGACGTCGGCGACCTTGCCGGTGGACTCGTTGACGAGCCGGACGTAGTCACCGGTGGCGGTGAACACGGCCCGGAATCGCTGGCACTTGTTGTTCAGCCACGACCACTGGCGGATGTCGGCGCCGTCCGCGCCGGAGCAGTCGGCCACGTCGGCCACCTTGCCGGTCGCCACGTTCACCAGCCGGTTGGTGTCGTCGCCGAGGTCCTCGATGCGCCACTTCTGGTTGGAGCCGCCGTTGCAGGTCCACTGGAAGATGTTGGCGCCGTCGGCGGTGCTGCCGCCGTTCACGTCGAGGCACTTGCCGCTGTTGCGGTTGACCAGGGTGTACGAGGTCGGGGTGGCCGCGGTCTCGCCCGACGGGCCGGGGAGCGTGGTGCCGAGCGCGACCGGGGTGCCGAAGTTCGGGGTGCCGTCGGCGTTCCAGGTGAACTCCTGGGCGCGGGTGGTCCGTCCGTTGCCGCAGCCGCCGCCGACGGAGGAGTTGGCGTGGTAGACGATCCAGTTCTCGGAACCGTCCGGCGAGGTGAAGAAGCCGTTGTGGCCGGGCCCGTACACCCCGTTGGCGTCACTGCGCTGGAAGACCGGCGTCTGCTTCTTCGTCCAGGACGCCGGGTTCAGCGGGTCGGAGCCGGTCAGCTCCAGCTGGCCCAGCTTGTAGTCGGCCGTCCCGCAGAAGCTCGCCGAGTACGTCAGGAAGGTGCGGCCGCCGTGGTAGAGCGGCTCGGGCCCCTCGTTGACCGCACCGCCGGAGGTCTCCCAGCTGAGCGTGGGGCTGGAGATGATCGTGAAGGTGTTGCTCGCGAGGGTGTACGGATTGCTCATCGGCGCGATGACCAGGCTCTGCGTACTGCCGTTGATGAAACCGCTGCCGACCAGGTACAGGCTGCCGTTGTGCTGCAGCACGCTCGCGTCGATCAGCCAGCCGCCCGGCGTGAGATTGGAGCCCGTCAGCGTGTTCTTGTACGTGTACGGGCCCATGGGGTCGGTCCCCGCGCTCTCCAGCACATGCGTGCGCTGCGAGTCGCAGCAGGCCACACCCCCCTGCCCTGCCGAGTAGTACAGGTACCAGTGCCCGTCGAGGAAGTGCAGCTCGGGCGCCCAGATGTTGGTGTTCCGGGTCGATGTGGTGTCCGACCACACCTGCACGTTCGGCGCGGTGGCGAGGCCCGCCAGGGTCGGGGACTTCCGGATGCCGAGGATGCCGGTGAACGTCGTGGTGACCAGGTAGTAGTTGCCGTCGTGGTACTCCAGCCAGGGGTCGGCACCCTTCGACGACTTGAGGGGGTTGGTGTAGGGGCGGCCGTCGGCGGCGGAGGCCGAGGAGGTCGCCGACACCAGGGCGAGAAGCAAGGCGAGCAGACCGACCATCAGGCGACGCATACGAGACCGTCCTGTCCGTGATTTCGAACGCAGTTCGTAACTTCGGTCAGAAGATAAGTGCGGGTCATGCACTCGTCAACGCTTGCGTCACATGCATTTCACCCGCGCGTGACCCTGCGACGAGGACAGGGGACCTGCACGACGGTGAGGTCGGCGGATCCCCTGCGATGCTCGCGGCACTCCCGGCGGCGCGCCGGCCTACGCCGTCGCCTCCGCGGCGGCCTTCCCTGCCTGCCGCCCCGAGAACAGGCATCCACCGAGGAACGTCCCCTCAAGTGACCGGTATCCGTGCACCCCGCCACCCCCGAACCCGGCGACCTCCCCGGCCGCGTAGAGCCCCGGCACAGGAGATCCGTCAGCCCCCAGTACCCGTCCCGAGAGGTCGGTCTGGAGTCCGCCCAGCGTCTTGCGCGTCAGCACATTGAGTCGTACGGCGATCAGCGGGCCGGCGCTGGAGTCCAGGATGCGGTGGATGGGTGCCGTACGGCTGAGGGAGTCGCCGACATACTTCAGCGCGTTGCGGATGCCCATGACCTGGACGTCCTTGGTGTAGGAGTTCGTGATCTCCCGGTCCCGCGCCTCGATCTGCCGCTTGAGCTCGTCGAGGACGATCAGATTGTCCCCGGTGAGTTTGTTCATCCCGGCGACGAGCTCGGTGAGCGTGGTGGCCACGACGAAGTCCTCACCCTTGTTCTTGAACTTCTCGATCGGCTCCGGCGTCTGCCAGATGCGGGAGAGCAACTGCCAGACGTTCTTGTTGGTGAGGTCCGGGTTCTGTTCGGAGCCGGAGAGCGCGAACTCCTTGGCGATGATCTTCTGGGTGGTGACGAACCAGGAGTAGTCGTACCCGGAGTCGGTGATCGTCTTCAGGGTGTGCAGGGTGTCGTAGCCCGGGATGTCGGGTGTGTCGAACCGCTTGCCCTCGGCGTCGAACCACATCGAGGACGGGCCGGGCAGGATGCGGATGCCGTGGCCCGGCCAGATCGGGTCGTAGTTCCTGAGGCCCTCGGTGTAGTGCCACATGCGGTCCGGGTTGACGATCCGGCCGCCGGCCTTCTCGGTGATGGCGAGCATCCGGCCGTCGACGTGCGCGGGGACACCGGTGACCATGAACTTCGGCGGAGTGCCCATCCGGGCGGGCCAGTTCTGGCGGACCAGGTCGTGGTTGGCGCCGATCCCGCCGGAGGTGACCACGACGACCGGGGCGCGCAGTTCGAAGTCGCCGACGACGGTACGGGAGCTGGGCTTGCCGCGGGCGGCGTCGCTGGGCTCCAGGATTGCGCCGCGGACGCCGGTGACGACTCCTCCGGTGGTGACGAGCTCGTCCACGCGGTGCCGGAACTTGAAGGTCACCAGCTTGTTGTCGACCGCCGCCCGCACCTTCTTCTCGAAGGGCTCGACCACGGCCGGACCGGTGCCCCAGGTGACATGGAAGCGGGGCACCGAGTTGCCGTGTCCGGTCGCGAGACCGCCGCCGCGCTCCGCCCAGCCGACGATCGGGAACCACTGCATACCGAGCCCGGCGAGCCAGGACCGCTTCTCGCCGGACGCGAACTCCACATACGCCTTGGCCCACTTGGCAGCCCAGTAGTCCTGACCGGCGGGGTCGTCGACGCCCCGGTCGAAGCCGGCCGTGCCCTGCCAGTCCTGCCAGGCCAGGTCGTAGGTGTCCTGGACGCCCATCAGCCGCTGTTCGTCGGAGTTCACGAAGAACAGCCCGCCGAAGGACCAGAACGCCTGGCCGCCCAGGCTCGCCTCCGGCTCCTGGTCGAGGAGCAGCACCTTGCGTCCCGCGGCGGCGAGTTCGGCGGTCGCGACCAGTCCGGCCAGCCCATGGCCCACCACGATGGCGTCCGCGTCCTGGGACTCGGCGGCGAACGCGGGAAACGCGGTCTGCGCGAGGGCGGCGCCCGCCAGCACTCCGCCGGCCACGGTCAGGGTCTGGCGGCGGGTGACGCCGCTGGGTGAGACGGGCGTGTCCATGGAGCACCTCCGGGGCAGATGACACAGGGAAGTTCAAGAGGGGGTAAAGGGTGTTGCTGCGCCAACTGCGCTGTTACCGTCGGTAGCCCACAGGAAACCAGCACGACACACCGGAGCGGTAGTGGCCGGGAGTCAACGCGGAGCCCCTCGCGTTGTGGCTCGCAGACAGTCGCGGAAGGGGGAGCCCATGACCGTGGTCCTCGGGCCCGAGCCGGTCGTCGACATCCTGCTGGGCATGGCCTCGGACACCGACGTGCGCGGCGAACTCGTCCGCGCCGCCCGCACCCGCTCACCGGAACTGGCCCACATCGGCGAGGCGGAGACCCGCTCGCACGTCACCGCGCTGATCCGGGCGGCCGGACCGTGGCTCACCGCCCTCGGCCGCGCCGAGGCCGTCGACGAACAGGACTTCGGCGCCGCCCTGTTGCTGGGCGCCGACCGGGCCGTCCAGGGCGTCGCCATGACGGCCGTACTGCGGGGTGTGCAGGCGGCGCTCACCCGTGCGGTCGAGATCACCCTGGACCGCTGCCGCACCGCCGGGGTCCCCGACGCCGTACTGCTCTCGGTCGTGCTGCGGATGAAGGAGTACGGCGACGCGGTCGAACGGCATGTCATCAACGGCTACCGGGCCGCCGAAGAGGAGGCGCCGAGGGAAGCGGGCGCGGTACGCGGACGGCTGCTGCGGCAGCTCCTGATCGACGGAGGCGCCCCGCCCGCCGATGCGTTGACGCGGGCCGGGATCCGGCCGAACGCCGACGGCCTGCACCACTGCTTCGCCGCCACCGCAGTCCACCCGCACGCCCTGCCCGTCTCGGCCCTCCTCGACGGCCATGTGGCCGGCCTCTCCCCGCACCGGCCGGACCCCGAGGAGCTCCCGCCCGGAGCCCTGGTCGTCGTGGCACCCGCCGTCCCCGCCACGGAGTTGCGCGCGCTGTACGGGCTGTGCGCACGGGCCGTGGACCTGGGCGGCCCCGAGGGCAGGGTCGGCCTGTACGACCTCACGGACCTCGCCGCCGAGATCGCCCTCGCCGAACAGCCGCTCCTGGGCGCGCACTTGAGCCGTCTGCTGCTGGGCGCCCTGGACCCCTCGGACGACTTCCACTGCCAACTCGCGCTCACCGCACGGACCTTCCTGGACCACGGACGACGGCTCGACCAGACGGCGGCGGCCCTGTTCACCCACCCCAACACCGTCCGCTACCGTCTCGGCCGCCTCCAGCAGATCACCGGGGCCACCTTCACCGACCAGCCGACGGGGGCCGTACCCACCCTGCGGTGGTGGTGGGCCCTCACCACCTGGCTGGGCACGAAGCCCTGAAGCCGGAGGCCCGGCGGCCCGGGGCGGGCGGGTTCGCGGAGCCGTGCCGGGAAAGCGGGCCGCCTCGCGCGCCACTCGGGCGTACGTTCTCCTGGAGTCCGTCGAGGGGCGACGGGACGGGAAGGACCGCGTGGACACCGACCGCCGAGCAAAGGCGCAACGCTTCGTCGAGCTGCACCGTGAGGGCTGTTTCCTGCTTCCCAACGCATGGGACATGGGCAGCGCCCGCATCCTGGAGGCGGCCGGGTTCCCGGCCATGGCGACGACGAGCGCGGGCGTCGCCTTCTCCCTCGGACGCCCCGACCACGACTTCTTCGCCGAACAGCCGCCCGAGGACCGCGTCGACCGCGAGACCATGCTGCGCCGGGTCCACGAGATCGCGGGCGGGATCGCCGTACCACTGAGCGCGGACCTGGAGGACGGATACGGCGAGTCGCCGGAGACCGTCGCCGCCACCATCGCCAAGACCCTCGCCGCTGGAGCCGCCGGCGGCAACATCGAGGACTTCACCGGCGACCGCACCCGCCCGCTCCACGACGAGAAGCTCGCCGCCGACCGCATCCGCGCCGCCCGCGAGACCCTGACGGCCGAGGGCGAGCCCTTCGTCCTGGTCGGCCGCACCGACGTGCTCCTGGTCGGCGGCCCCCTCGACGAGGCCGTTCGGCGGGCCAACGCCTATATGGAGGCCGGAGCCGACTGCGCGTTCGTCCCCGGCGCCGCCGACGCCGGGACCATCGCCACCCTGGTCCGTGAGATCGACGGCCCGCTCAACGTGGTGATGGGTCTGACGGGCAACGCGCTCTCCCTCGACGACCTGCGCGAACTCGGCGTACGGCGGGTCACGGTCGGGGGCAGCATCGCCCGCGCGATGTACCGCCATCTGCTCGACGCGGCACGGGAGTTGGCCGAGCGGGGCACGTTCTCCTACGCCGCCGACCAGCTCTCCCAGACGGAGCTCAACGACCTGTTCCGGCGGGGCTAGCGGTCGGCAGCACACAGCTCGGCGCCTCGGGCGCGTCCTCGGCGTGCCGGGTCAGCGCGCAGACCGTCCGCAGGCCGACCTTCCAACCGCCGTCCTGGAGTACGGCCGTGCCCGGCCCGCCGGTGTCCAGCCGTCGGTCGTCGAGCGTGAGGTCGTAGGCCACATCGGCGGACCGGTCCGAGGTGTACGACACGGAGGTCACCTCGGCGCGCAGCTTGCCGCCGCTAGGGTCACGGAAGAGGTTGTCGATCATCAGGGCGTTCTCGTCGCCGTCCTCGACGACGTCACTGCGCTCGTCCAGGGAGGACTTCGGGTCGAAGAGAACCGTCCACGCCTCGCGGATGTCCCGTTCGGCCCCTTCCGGGTCCGAGGGCGCGGTGGCGGTCGGCGACGGGGAGGCGGAGAGCGACGGTGAGCCCCCGGGCGTGGTCGGGCCGGGTGATCCGGTGGCGGAGGACCGGGCCGTCCGGGAGGCGTCGTCACCGCTGCCGTCGTTGTCGCAGGCTCCGGTGAGGACGAGGGCGGCGACAGCGAGGGCCGCCGCCCAGGCCCCACGCCGTGCAGGGGAGTTCACGCAGGTCATGGCACTCCATCTCCGGGTACGCCGTGTGGCTGGCCTACCCGGAGGCGGGGGATTCATCCGGGACGCGTGCGAAATCCCGATGCGGGGTGGCTATTCCGCGGTGCCGCCCCGACGCCGTACCGCGAACACCACGGCGGACACCGCCACGAGGACGCCCACGCCGATACCGGTCCAGGCGCCTGCGGACATCCCACCCTCGTCGTCCTTCTCGGTGGCGGCGGCCTGCGGGGAGGCCACCGGGGTCGTCTCCACAGGGGTCGGGCTGGCGGAGGCGCTGGGGGAGGCGCTGGGGGAGGGGCTGATCGGCTTCGCGCCGGGCGCCGCGGCCTTCAGCTTCAGTGTCGGCGCCGGGTTCTCGCCGTTCTCGTCCAGCTCGATCCAGCGGTCGACGTGTCCGTCGCCGTACGTCTGGAGGGTCTTGAACGCCACCTCCTCCGCATCGGGCAGCTGTCGTACGACGACGGAGTACTCGACGTTCGTGCCGGTCTTCAGCTCCGCGCCCTTGACGGTGTAGCCGTCGTCGGTCGCGGCGAACTTCCAGCCCTCGGGACCCTTGCCGTACGTCACGTCGGCCGGGGCGATGCCCTCGGGCAGGACCACGCGCACCTCCTTGGTCCCGGAGGTGTCGGACTCGGCCTCGGCGTGGAAGGAGACGGTGACGTTCTCGGCGAGGGCCTGCGCCTTGTCGGCCTCGACCTCGGTGTGGGCGGCGGCCGGAAAGGCGGTGAGCAGTACGGCGGTTGCCGCTGCGGCGACGGCGACGGACAGGCGCGGAAGGGTGATTCGGGACATGGATGTCTCCAGGCAGGCAGGTGGTACGGCGGGTTCAGTGGGCGGGAGCTGCGCTCGCCGCCGGAGGACCCCGCCGTACCACCGCGTGTGCCAGCAACGGCAGGCCGGCGAGCGGCCGTTCGCCGTACGTCCGCACCACGGCCCTCGCGGCCTTCGGCGCGGGTGACACGGGCCGGGTGAACAGCAGTCGGGTGGCGGCCAGTCGGGCCCGTACCGTGTCGAGCGCCTCCGTCACCCCGCGGGCCACGCTCCAGCAGGCCGCGTCCGCGCGGTGCAGGAGCACCGCGACCAGGGCGGCGACCGACGCGTGGGCCGCCGTCATGGCGAGCGAACCGTGGAGCCGCTCGTGCCACGCCGGATGGGCGCCGTGCAGATGCCCGCCAGGGTGGGCGGCGGCCGTCGCGCGCGCGGTGAGCGTCAGCCACAGATGCAGCCCGGACTGTCCCGCGACACTGCAGGCCACGACCGTCGTCAGGCCGCGGGGCCGCTGCACACCCACAAGACCTACCGCGAACAGCACCGCCGTCGCGGCCGCACCCCGGGTCCAGGGCACCGGGCCCTCGTCGAGCAGATGGTGGGCGCTGACCCCGAGCACCGTACCGACGACGGCGAACACCGCGGCCCGGAGAACGGGCAGTGGCGCGCGAGTCGTTGGGGCGGAACGGTGCATGGCCCGCTCATCATGGGCCATCCCGGGCCCCTTCGGCAGGCCGGTCCGGGAAAGAGCCGTACCCCTGGCGTCGTACCGGCTCAGTGGGTGTCCGGCCCCTGAGCCTTCGCTTCCGCCGTGTCCCGGGGCTCGACGACCTCCCCCTGGATCACCTGGGGCGTCGGTCGCCCCTCCTTCGCCGCACGGGCCTCCGCCTTGAGGATGCGTGTGGACTTGCCCGCCGCACGGGTCAGCTCGGGCCCCTTCTTGATGGCGAGGACCGCTATGACGACGACAAGGATGATCGCGAGTTCGCTCAGTCCGAACATGTGAGGGGCCTCCGCCAGAGGTTGACAGCGATGCCGGACGAGACGCCCGCCGGACCGGCAGCGTACCCGCACTCCGAGCCGACAGCTTGCTTTGCCTGTCCTTTACTATTGGTGGAACCCGCCCGACCCGCCCCGACATGAAGGAGCCACAGACCCGCAATGGGTGAGCCTCCCAGTACCAGCCGTGCCGCGTCCCACTCGTACCGACGAGCCGGGGTGGCCCGGTGACCGAGATCCTGCTGCTTCTGACCGCCCTCCTCCTCACCCTGGCCTGCGCCGTGTTCGTCGCCGCCGAGTTCTCCCTGACCACCGTCGAGCGCGGTGACCTGGAGCGGGCCGCCGAGGCCGGTGAGCGGGGCGCCGAGGGCGCGCTGAAGGCCGTACGCAGGCTGACGCTCCAGCTCTCCGGCGCCCAGCTCGGCATCACGGTCACCTCGCTGGTGATCGGCATGCTCGCCGAACCCTCACTCGCGGCGCTCCTCAAGGGCCCGCTGGAGGCGCTCGGCCTGGGCGGGGCCGCCGCACCCGTGGCGACAGCGCTCGGCGTGGCCCTGTCCACCGTGGTGCTGATGGTGGTCGGCGAGCTGGTCCCGAAGAACTGGGCCATCTCCCGGCCGCTGGCCGTCGCCAAAGTGGTGGCCGGGCCGCAGAGCGCTTTCACCGCCGTCTTCGGCCCGTTCATCCGGCATCTCAACGACACCGCGAACCGTTTCGTACGGCGCCTGGGCCTGGAGCCCGCCGAGGAGCTGGCCTCCGCCCGCAGTCCCGAGGAGCTGGTCGCGCTCGCCGAGCGCTCCGCCGCCGAGGGCGCCCTGGAGGCCGACTCCGCCGAACTGTTCGTGCGCACCCTGCACCTGGGCGAGCTGACCGCGGAGAACGTCATGACACCGCGCGTCGACGTCAAGGCCCTCGAAGCGCACGCGACCGCCGCGGACGCCGCGAACCTCACCCACGCCACCGGCCTGTCCCGCTTCCCGGTCTACCGCGACAGCCTGGACGAGGTCATCGGCACCGTCCACATCCGAGACGTGCTCGCCCTGGAGCCGGAGAAGCGGGCCGTCACCCCGGTCACCGAACTGGCCACCGCACCCCTGCTGGTCCCGGACAGCCTGACCGCCGACCGGCTCCTGCAGCGGCTGCGGGCGACCCGCACCATGGCCGTCGTCATCGACGAGTACGGCGGCACGGCGGGCGTGGCGACGGTGGAGGACATCGTCGAGGAGGTCGTCGGCGAGGTCCGCGACGAGCACGACCCCGTCGAGACACCCGATCTTCGGCCCGCAGGGGACGGCGCCTGGGAGGCGGAGGGCTCCGTCCGCGTCGACCGGCTCGGCGAGATGGGCCTCACGGCGCCCGAGGGGCCGTACGAGACCGTGGCCGGACTGGTCGCCACCCGTCTCGCGCGCATCCCCGCCAAGGGCGACGAACTCGACCTGGACGGCTGGCGTCTGGAGGTCCTGGACGTGGAACACCACCGTGCCGACCGGGTCCGGATCACCGAAGCGTCGCGAGTGCCGGTCCAGGCGGGGGAGGAGACCCGATGACCACCGTGCAGCTGCTCGTCGGCGCCCTGACGCTGCTGACCAACGCCTTCTTCGTGGGCGGCGAGTTCGCCCTGATCTCCGTGCGCCGCAGCCAGATCGAGCCACGCGCGCGTGAGGGCCACAAGCGGGCCCGGATGACCCTGTGGGGTCTCGAACACCTCTCCGCGATGATGGCCACCGCCCAGCTCGGCATCACCGTCTCCTCGCTGGTGCTCGGCGCGGTCGCCGAACCGGCCATCGCTCACCTGCTGGAGCCCGGCTTCGAGGCGGCCCGCATCCCGCACGGCCTGGTCCACCCGATCGCCTTCGTGATCGCCCTGTCGCTGGCCACGTATCTGCACATGCTGATCGGCGAGATGGTGCCCAAGAACATCGCGCTCGCGGCACCCGTGCCCACCGTGCTGCTCCTCGGACCGCCCCTGGTGGCCCTCACGCGCGCGCTCAGGCCGTTCGTGTTCGGCATCAACGCCTTCGCCAACGCCCTGCTGAAGCTGCTGCGCGTGGAACCCAAGGACGAGGTCGAGTCGGTCTTCACCGACGACCAGATCGCCCGCATGGTGGTCGACGCCAGCGAGGCCGGGCTGCTCTCGCCGGCCGACGGCGAGCGGCTGCGGGACGCGCTGGAGCTGGGCACCCGGCCGGTCGGCGAGATCCTCGTTCCGGTCCAGAGGATGCGCACCGCCGACGCCTCGGTCACCCCGGCCCGCCTGGAGCGGCTGGCCGCCGACGCGGGCTACTCCCGCTTCCCGGTCACAGGCGGGGACGGCACCCTGCTGGGCTACCTGCACATCAAGGACACCCTCGGCGTCACCGACCGCGACCGGCCCTTCCCGCGCTCCGCCCTGCACCGGGTCACCCGGGTCCGCATCGACACCCCGCTGGACGACACCCTCACCGCACTGCGCGCCGACAGGAGCCATCTGGCGGCGGTGACGGGGGAGGCGGGGGCGGTCCTCGGGTTCGTGACGATGGAGGACGTCCTGACCGAGCTGGTCGGGCCGGCGCCGACGGCCGTATGACTCACACTCCGTCGAGGAGCCGGAGCGGCTCGGACTGATCAGCGAGGCCGACTCCGAGCTGCTCATCTGTCCGCAGCCGCAGCCGCAGCCGCAGCCGCAGCCGCAGCCGCAGCCGCAGCCGCAGCCGCAGCCGCAGCCGCAGCAGACCGGCTCCCGATCCCCGGGCCCGTCCTACTCCGGTTCCCAGGCCTTGAGCAGGTCGAAGAGACGACGGTCGCCGTCGAGCTCCAGGGAGTCCGCCGGAATGCGGCCGTACAGGGTGAGGACCAGTTCACCGGCCGTGCCCCGCGCGGAAGCGTCGGCCGTGGTGGCGGCCGACGCGCCGGGCGCGGGCGGGCGGGTGACCCGTGCGCCGGCGGCGGAGAGCAAGAGGCGCCAGGAGCGGCCTTCGGCGGCGTGGAAGTCGAGGACGGCGGGCTCGTGCGGCCAGGCGCTCGTCGTCGCGCAGCAGGTGGTCAGGAACTCGTCGACACCGTCGAGGGCGACGTCGTCCGGCAGCGACTGCGGCGCGCCTACGGCGAGTTGGGCGTCGTAGGTGTGTGTCGCGGCCTCCTGGACCTGGTGCCGGGCGACGGCTCCGCAGGTCTGCGACGACTGCGAGTCGCCCCACCATGTCCAGCATCCGCGGTCCGGACCGGCCTCGCGCAGCGACTCCAGCAACGCCTGCGTCGACGCGGCCGACCAGGTCAGCAGGGCCTCGCGCTCCCGGGGCGCGGCCAGGGCGGTCTCCGCGTCGGCTACGACCGCGGGAGCGTCGGCAGGTCCCGCGGCCGTGGTGGCAGCCCAGCGGCGGTGCACCCCGCCCAGGTGCTGCACCAGATCGAACAGCGTCCACTCGGGGCAGGTCGGCACCTGTACGTCGAGGCTGGGTGCGGAGGCGACCGTGGCGCGGAAGACGGTCGATCGCTCGCCGATCAGCCGCAGCAGATCTGGGTAGTGCGGTGTGTTTTCCACCCGGGATGTCTACCACCGTGCTCCGACGACCGGACAGCGGGGGGGGCTTGGGTCGGGCGCCAGTCGCTCCGGCGTGAGCGGTCAGGCTGGGGTGTGTGGTCGGCTGTCCTGCGACGTGGAGCGGGCCGCCTCGTCCTGGACGAGCAGGGAGAGCAGCGATGCCACGGTCAGGCCTGCCTCGGCCGGGTGGCGCAGGACCTGGCCCTGCTCGATGCGGTAGGTGTTGGTCCGGCCCTCCCGTACGTGCGAGAGGTATCCGTCCTGCTCCAGATCGGAAATGATCTTCTGGACGGCGCGTTCGGTGAGCCGGCAGTGCGCGGCGATGTCGCGGATCCGGGCGCTGTGGTTGTCTGCGATCGCGGCCAGCACTCGCGCGTGATTGGTGACGAACGTCCATCCGGTGTGTGACTCGGGCACTCCATCCATGGGAGGAGTCTACGAGCAGACATTCACGCATTCAAAAACCCGAACCAAATTTCATGTATTGGTTGACGTACATGGGTCGGCAAGGGGAATCTGAGGAGCGGAGGCAGCCGAGCACACTAGGAGAGGGCCATGCCGGAACCTGCGCACTCGGCGCAACCCCTCGCCACCCAGGACATCGGTCCGCCGTGTCTGGCGACGATCAAGTCCGTGGCGGCCGGCGACCGGGTGAACGTCACCTGCCGCGGCGAGTTCGACGTCGGGGCCCAACGGCTCCAGCCCGAGCTCCACGCCGTCCTCGGCCGCTCGGCCACCGGAGTGGACCTGGAACTGGACGGGGTCCGATTCTGCGACTGCGGCGGCCTCAACGTCCTGCTGAGCCTGCGCCGGGAGGCGCTCGACCAGGGCAAGACGGTCACCGTCCGGACGTGCAGCCCGTCCGTCGGACGACTGCTCGACCTGACCGGCGCCCGGGAGTTGTTCATGGCGGAGGATTCCGGCGGTTCCGAAGGTCGTGACTCCTCGGCCGCGCAGGACGAGTCCACCGGCCCGGACACGCCTCCAGGCCCGGACACGCACACCGGCCCGGACACCGACACCGACCCCGACGATCGGAGCCGCCCCGTGGACGTCAACCAGGAGCTGCGCCTGGAGGTCACCCAGCTGCGCCGGGCGATGCGGACCCGGCCGGCCATCGACGTGGCCCGCGGCATCGTGATGGCGTCGTTCGGGCTGAGCTCCGACGACGCCTGGACGGTGCTCGTCTCCGCCTCCCAGAACACCAACACCAAACTGCACCATCTCGCCCAGGATCTGATGGACGCCGTCCACGGAGAACCGGTGCGCGAGGAGGTACGACAGCAGATGGCGGCGGCCGTCGCCAAGGTGCGGGAGACCCCGTTCGTGGCGGACGCCGGGCCGGAGACACAGGAGACTCTGCCCTGAGCCGATCCCGTGAGTCCGAAGCCGCCGACCGGCCCGTCACTCCTGTTGCACCTGTGGGTGGCACGGCACCGTTCACTGCTCGCTGAGTCCGGTTCCCCGCCGCGTACCCGTGGTGCCGCTGCCCCTTGGCTTGACCCTCCTCCTGGTGGTCTCGCTCGTGTGCGGGGTCGCCCTGGGCCGTCGGTGGGGCCGCGCAGGCCATGGTGCGCAACGCCCTCGCCGATCCGTTCGTGCTCGGCATCTCCTCCGGCGCCGTGGTGGGCGCCAATGCCGTCATCCTGCCCGGCGCGTTCGAAGGACTCGGGGTGTGTGGGCGCTGTCGGTGCCGGCGTTCGCCTCCGCCCTCGCGGCGATGGTGCTGGTCCATGCCGTGGCCCGCTCACCGCACGGACTCACGCCGCTAGGCCTTGTCCTCACCGGTACGGCACTGGCGTACGGCTTCGAGGCGGTCACCACCGTGACGGTGTTCGGGGCGGCCCGGGGCGAGGCGGCCCGCTCGGCGATGTGCAATCCGCCGGCGATCGCCCGGCCGGGGGCCTATCCGCGCTCGGTGTCCTGACCGAATGCCTCAAGGATCCGCTCGGCGGCGAGCGTCGCCGTCAACCGGCCTTCCCGGACCCGCTGTTCGAGATCCGGGGCGAGGGACCGTACGGCCGGGTGGGAGTGCAGGCGGCCGAGGAGCTCGTCCCGGACCATCGCCCAGGCCCAACCGACCTGCTGGTCCCGCCGCTTGGCGGTGAGCCTCCCGGTGGAGTCGAGGAGCGTCCGGTGCTGCTCAAGGCGCTCCCACACCACGTCAAGGCCGGTCGACTCCCGGGCGCTGCAACTCAGCACCGGAGGAGCCCAGTAGGCGTCCTTGCCGTGCATGAGCCGCAGGGCGCCCGCCAGTTCACGTGCGGCCGCCTGGGCGTCGCGTGCGTGCGGGCCGTCCGCCTTGTTGACCGCGATCACGTCGGCCAGCTCCAGAACCCCCTTCTTGATGCCCTGGAGCTGGTCGCCGGTACGGGCCAGGCTCAGCAGCAGGAAGGAGTCGACCATGTCGGCGACCGCGGTCTCCGACTGCCCGACACCGACGGTCTCGACCAGGATCACGTCGTAGCCGGCGGCCTCCATCACGACCATCGACTCCCGGGTCGCCTTCGCCACCCCGCCGAGCGTGCCCGCGCTGGGGGAGGGCCGTACGAAGGCGGCCGGGTCGACGGCCAGGCGTTCCATCCGGGTCTTGTCGCCGAGGATCGAGCCGCCGGTACGGCTGGAGGACGGGTCCACGGCGAGCACGGCCACCCGGCGCCCCAGCGAGGTCAGCATCGTGCCGAACGCGTCGATGAACGTCGACTTCCCCACGCCCGGCACACCACTGACGCCGATCCGCCGCGCCCGGCCGCTGTGCGGAAGCAGCTCGGTGAGCAACTCCTGTGCCAGCGACCGGTGTCGGGGATGGGTGGACTCGACGAGCGTGATCGCGCGGGCCACGATCGCCCGCTTCCCGTCGAGTACGCCCTTCACATACGCGTCGAGATCGATCACTGCCCGTGCCCGAGGTCGGCCGACAGACGCTCCACCAGGTCGTACGCCGCGTCCGGGATCACCGTCCCCGGCGGGAACACGGCCGCCGCGCCCATCTCCAGGAGGGTCGGCACGTCCTGCGGCGGGATCACCCCGCCCACCACGATCATGATGTCCTCCCGGCCCTCCTCGGCCAGCGCCTCGCGCAGGGCCGGTACGAGGGTGAGGTGCCCTGCGGCCAGGGACGAGACGCCGACGATGTGGACGTCCGCCTCGACGGCCTGGCGGGCCACCTCGCCCGGGGTCTGGAACAGCGGGCCGACGTCGACGTCGAAGCCGAGGTCGGCGAAGGCGGTGGCGATCACCTTCTGGCCGCGGTCGTGGCCGTCCTGGCCCATCTTGGCGACCAGGATGCGCGGCCGACGGCCCTCGGCCTCCTCGAAGGCGTCCACCAGCGCGCGGGTGCGGTCCACGTTCTCCGACTCCCCTGCCTCGTTGCGGTACACGCCGGAGATCGTACGGATCTGGCTCGCGTGCCGGCCGTAGACCTTCTCCAGGGCATCGGAGATCTCGCCGACGGTGGCCTTGGCGCGGGCCGCGTGGACGGCCAGCTCCAGCAGGTTGCCCTCGCCGTCGGCCGCCCGGGTCAGCGCGTCCAGCGCGTCCCGGCAGGCGGTCTCGTCCCGCTCCGCGCGCAGCCGCCGCAGCTTCTCGATCTGCTGGGCACGCACCGAGGAGTTGTCGACCTTGAGGACCTCGATCGCCTCGTCGGTCTCCACCCGGTACTTGTTGACGCCGATCACGGGCTGGCGTCCGGAGTCGATGCGGGCCTGGGTGCGGGCCGCGGCCTCCTCGATGCGCAGCTTGGGGATTCCGGCGTCGATCGCCTTGGCCATGCCGCCCGCCGCCTCCACCTCCTGGATGTGCTGCCAGGCCCTGCGGGCGAGGTCGTACGTCAGTTTCTCCACGTACGCGCTGCCGCCCCACGGGTCGATGACCCGGGTGGTGCCGGACTCCTGCTGGATCAGCAGCTGGGTGTTGCGGGCGATGCGCGCCGAGAAGTCGGTGGGCAACGCCAGTGCCTCGTCGAGGGCGTTGGTGTGCAGCGACTGGGTGTGGCCCTGCGTCGCCGCCATCGCCTCGACACAGGTGCGCGTCACGTTGTTGAACACGTCCTGCGCGGTCAGCGACCAGCCGGAGGTCTGCGAATGGGTGCGCAGGGACAGGGACTTGGGGTTCTGCGGGTCGAACTGCCGGACCAGCTTCGCCCACAGCAGGCGGGCCGCACGCAGCTTGGCGATCTCCATGAAGAAGTTCATGCCGATCGCCCAGAAGAAGGAGAGCCGGGGCGCGAACGCGTCCACGTCCAGGCCGACTTCACGGCCCGCGCGGATGTACTCGACACCGTCCGCCAGCGTGTACGCCAGCTCCAGGTCGGCCGTCGCGCCCGCCTCCTGGATGTGATACCCGGAGATGGAGATGGAGTTGTAGCGGGGCATCCGCTGCGAGGTGTAGGCGAAGATGTCGGAGATGATCCGCATCGACGGCTTCGGCGGATAGATGTAGGTGTTGCGGACCATGAACTCCTTGAGGATGTCGTTCTGGATGGTCCCGGCCAGCTTCTCGGGCGGTACGCCCTGTTCCTCCGCCGCCACGATGTACAGCGCCAGCACCGGCAGCACGGCGCCGTTCATCGTCATCGACACGGACATCCTGTCCAGCGGGATGCCGTCGAAGAGCTGGCGCATGTCGAGGATCGAGTCGATGGCCACGCCCGCCATGCCGACGTCACCGGTCACCCGCGGGTGGTCGCTGTCGTAACCGCGGTGCGTGGGCAGGTCGAAGGCGACCGACAGGCCCTTCTGGCCGGCCGCCAGATTGCGCCGGTAGAAGGCGTTGGACTCCTCGGCGGTGGAGAAGCCCGCGTACTGGCGGATCGTCCAGGGCTGGTTGACGTACATCGTCGGGTAGGGGCCGCGCAGATACGGGGCCACCCCCGGGTACGTCTCCAGGAAGTCCAGGCCCTCCAGGTCGGCGCCGGTGTAGAGCGGCTTGACCTCGATGCCCTCGGGGGTCTCCCAGACCGGCTCGGCCCCCTGCGTGGCGTCCTTCACGGCCGTGCGCCACTCGTCGGCGCCGCCGGCGGTGGTCGGGGTCCCCAGCTCGATCCCGGTGAAGTCGGGGATGGAAGGGCCAGCGGGGGCGGTCATCAGGACACTCCCATGCGGTCGAGGGTGGCGGTGAGCACGGCGACCGCGTCGCAGCCCGCGAAGACGTAGGAGTCCACTCCGGAGTACTGCCCGGGGCGCCCGGCGACGAACACATGCTGTGCGCCTGCCGACTTGAGGGTCCTCACGACGTCGTCGGCCTGTTCCTCGTACAGCGCGTCGCTGGAGCACAGGCAGACCTCGGTGGCGCCGCTCTCCTCGAAGGTGCCCTCGGTGACGGGCTCCACGCCGCCGGCCTGGAAGAGGTTGGCGGCGAACGTCGTGCGCGCGGTGTGGGCGGCGGCGGGGCCGATCGCGGCCAGGAAGACCCGCGGCCGGGACCCGGTCGCCGCGAGGTGGGCGTCGGAACGGGCACGCAGGGCCTCGAAAGCCTCGTCGCGCCGGACGCGGGGCAGCCCGCCCGACCTCGGCTCGGGAGCGGAGGCCCGCTCCACGGGCTTCTCACCGAGGTACGGGAACTCGCTTACGCCGGTGATGGGTTCACGGCGCTTGGCGAGTCGCTTGGATCGCTCCGCCCAGGTCGTCGCCAGGTCCGTGCGGAGCCGGCCGGAGCGCAGGACGGCCGCCTGGCCGCCGTCGCGCTCGATCGTCCGGAAGAACCGCCAGGCGGCCTCGGCGAGTTCGTCGGTGAGCCGCTCCACGTACCAGGACCCGCCCGCCGGGTCGATCACCCGGGACAGGTGCGACTCCTCGACCAGGACCGTCGAGGTGTTGCGTGCGATACGGCGCGCGAACGCGTCGGGCAGGCCGAGCGCGTGGTCGAAGGGCAGCACCGTGACGGCCTCCGCGCCGCCGACCCCGGCGGCGAGCGTGGCGATCGTCGCGCGCAGCATGTTCACCCACGGGTCACGACGGGTCATCATCACCGGCGACACCACGGCGTGCTGCGCCTGCGCACCGGCACCGGGCGCCCCACACACCTCGGCCACCCGCGCCCACAGTCGGCGGGCCGCCCGCAGCTTGGCGATCGTCAGGAACTGGTCGGCCGTCGCCGCGTACCGGAACTCCAGCTGCGCACAGGCCTGTTCGACACTCAGGCCGGCTCCGGTCAGGTCCCGCAGATAGGCGACACCGGTCGCGATCGAGGAGCCCAGCTCCTGCGCGGCCGACCCGCCCGCCTCGTGGTACGGCAGCGCGTCCACGATCAGCGCCCGCAGCCCCGGGTACTCCTCGGCGCACCGCCGCGCGAGCGGGACGACCGGCGCGAAGTCCAATGCCTCACCCGTACGCGCCTCGTGGCCGAGCGGGTCGGCACCGAGGTTGCCGCGCGCGGCCTTGCCGTCGATGCCGCGATCGTCGTAGAGGCGCAGCAACTCGCTTGCGGCGGGCCCGAATTGGCTGCCCGCGTCGAGGACGACGGGCGCGAGGTCGAGGTAGACGCCGTCGAGGACCTTGCCCAGCGACCCGACCGGGATGCCGCCCTCGCCCGCGACCAGCCAGAGCGAGGTGACGCCGTTCTCCAGGTCCGTGAGCACGGCGGTGTCGTCGGCGACCGAGTGCCGCTGCCGTACGTCCCAGCCGCCGGTGGTGTTCCCCTCGGCGCGGGCTCCGCGGACGAAGGGGGCGAAGCCGGGGAAGCCGGGGTCGGGTGCGGCGTCGTGCGCGGTGTACAGGGGGCGGGTGCGCAGCCCGTCCTCAAGCGCGGTGGACAGAGCGTCCTCAGCTGCCGTGCCGGAGACTTCCTTGCCCGACTTGCGCAGGACACCGGCCACCAGGCCGTGCCACTGTTCAAGATTCGCGTCAGGGAACTCGGCGGCCAGCGAGAGCCCGTCGTCAGGCAGGACCGTCATGCTCGGAGGCTAGTCCAGACCCCCGAAGCAGCAGCAGAGGGCACGGCTGTGACCTTGCCCGCAACAAGACTGTGACCCCGGTCTCCCGCTCCCGGGATGTGCACCGAGCAGGCACCAGAATGGGGCGTATGGACGCCGACGTACAGACCTACATCGACGGGATCGCCCCCGAGCACCGTCCGCTCTTCGACCGGGTGCACCGGCTGATCCTGCGGGCGTACCCCGATGCGGACGTCGTGCTGTCCTACGGGATGCCCACGTACCGGGTCGGCGACCGCAGGCTGCACGTGGGTGTGTGGCGGCACGGGATCTCGGTCTACGGCTGGGACAAGGACGCGGGCGCGGACCTCCTCTCCCGTCACCCGGGGCTTCTCGGCGGAAAGGGCACCATCCGGCTGCGCTCCCAGGAGGCACCGGACGTCGGCGACGAGGAGCTGAGTGCCCTCGTCCGTGCCTCGCTGGGACCGGACAGGCGCTAGCTGGGTGGAGCGGTCAGCCGGTCGGTGTAAAGCCGCCTGGTGACCTCGGTCAGGTCGGCGATGAACATGCCGGCGAGTTCGGCGGTGAATCCGGTGCGTACGACGAGACGCAGCACGGAGACGTCCTGGCAGGGGGCGGGGAAGGTGTACGCGGGCAGGTGCCAGCCGCGGGCGCGCATGGCCTGGGAGACGTCGAAGACCGTGAGGCCCTGGATATCGGGCGCCAGGCGGAAGGCGAAGGCGGGGAGTTCGGAGCCGTCCGTGACCAGCTCGTAGGGGGCGATGGACCGGATCCGGGCGGCGAGTGCGCGGGCCGTCGTACGGTTCTGGGCCGCCAGGTTGCGCAGCCCCTCGAAGCCGTACCGCAGGAAGCTGTAGTACTGCGCGACGACATGCGCGCCCGGGCGGGAGAAGTTGAGGGTGAAGCTCGGGGAGCTGCCGCCCAGGTAGTCGACCTCGAAGACCAGGTCGTCGGGCAGGGCCTCGGCGTCGCGCCACAGGGCCCAGCCGAGCCCGGGGAAGACATGGCCGTACTTGTGGCCCGAGGTGTTGATCGACGCGACGCGTTCGAGCTGGAAGTCCCACAGGAGACCCGGGTCCAGGAACGGGGCCACCATGGCACCGGACGCGCCGTCGACATGCACGGGGATGTCGGTGCCGGTCGCGGCCTGGTATCCGTCCAGGGCCAGGCAGACGTCCGCGACGGGCTCGTACGAACCGTCGAACGTGGAGCCGAGGACGGTCACCACACCGACGGTGTTGTCGTCGCAGTAGGCGGTGAGCGTGTCGGGCGTGAGGTGGTAGCGGCCCGGCTCCATCGGGACGTAACGCGGCTCCACCTCGAAGTAGTTGGCGAACTTCTTCCAGCACACCTGGACGTTCGCGCCCATCACCAGGTTCGGCCGCGCGGTGTCCTTGCCCTGGGCGCGGCGCCGGTCCTGCCAGCGGCGCTTGAGCGCGAGCCCGCCCAGCATCGCGGCCTCGCTGGAACCGGTGGTGGAACAGCCGCGGACCTGCTCCGGACGCGGCGCGTGCCAGAGTCGGGCGAGCATCCGCACACAGCGCTCCTCCATTGCCGTGATCTGCGGGTACTCCGCCCGGTCCGCGAGGTTCTTCTCCGCCGTCTCCGCCATCAACTCCCGTGCCTGCGGCTCCATCCACGTGGTCACGAAGGTGGCGAGGTTGAGCCGGGCGTTGCCGTCGAGCATCAGCTCGTCACGCACCCGGCGGCCGACCACGTCGGGCGGCGACATGGACTCGGGCAGCTCGTCGATGGGGAGCAGGAGGGGGTCGGCGGCAGGCCGGCCTCGTTCGGGTGCGGAGGTCAGGGTGTCGAACTCGGTCGTGGGCATGACGTCGGTGTTCGGGATGGGCATGAGTGACTCGATGCCTTTCTGGCTCGTACGGCCCCGTGCGTTCCGACGCTAGATCCCCGCACGGTCCGGCATCTGTGCCGATTACACCGATCCAGTGATCGATTTGCGCACTGATGAACCGGATTTTCCCTTGTACATACTGATGCGGCTCGTGAGCCCCGCGCCGGCCGAGCGCCCGTCTCCGTCGCCGCCTCAGCCGGCGGCCGGAAGGATCATGCAGGTGGTCGTGGCGTGGGCGACGAGCTTGCCGCTCTCGTCCAGCACCTTGCCCTCGGCCGTCGCGGTGCTGCGTCCGGCGTGGATGAGGGTGCCGGTGGCGGTGAGGGTCTGGCCGTCGGTGTGGGCGGAGCGTATGTAGTTGACCTTGAGTTCGAGGGTGGTGTAGCCGACCCCGGCGGGCAGCGTGGAGTGGACGGCGCAGGCCATGACGGCGTCCAGGAGGGTGGCGGCGATACCGCCGTGGACGGTGCCCAGGGGGTTGGCGAAGTCGGGGCGAGTGTCGAGGGACATGACGATACGGCCGTGTTCGACCTCGTCGAAGCGCATGCCGAGCAGGCGGCCGATGCCGGGGCTGTCGGCAGGGCGCGCGGCCACCCGACGCAGAAGTTCCAGGCCGGTCAGGGCAGCGGGGTCGGTGGTCGTCACGTGCGGTCTCCTGTGCGGTGCTGATGTCGTGCGGACAGCGGACTGTGTCGGGGCGACGGGTTCGGAGTGTCGCGAAGGGTGGTCAAGGCCTGGTGTGCGTAAGGGACTTGGTGGTCTCGCGGGCCCCTGCCTGGCGGCGGCGGTGATCACCGGGATGTCTCCATGTCAGGACAGGGCGAGGACGCAGAACTCGTGGCCGTCCGGGTCGGTCAGGCAGGTCCACGGGGCGTCGCCCTGGCCGAGGTCGAGGTCGGTGGCGCCGAGGGTGCGCAGCCGGGCCACCTCCGCCGCCTTGTCGTCACCGGGGTAGGGGAGCAGGTCGAGATGGACGCGGTCCGGCGCGGTCTTCGCGCCGGGCACGCGGAGGAACTCGAGATACGGGCCGACGTCCTTGGCGGAGCGCAACACCGCGTGATCATCGGTCACTTCGCGCAGGGTCCAGTCCAGCGCCTCGCTCCAGAACCGGGCCATGGTCCGCGGATCGGCGCAGTCGACCACGATCGCGGCGATCGGCCCGGTCTCCCGGTACACCTCACGGGGCTCCAGCACACAGAACTCGTTGCCCTCGGGGTCGGCGAGCACCGTCCACGGAACCTCGCCCTGACCCACGTGGGCGGGCGTCGCGCCGAGCGCCTTCAGGCGCGCGACCAGCTCCGTCTGATGGGCTGTGGAGGTGGTGGCGAGATCGAGGTGCACCCGGTTCTTCGCCGCCGACTTGGGCTCCGGGACGGGAACGACGTCGACGCCGACGACGACCGGGTCGGGCCATACGAGGCCGCCGGCGGGTCCGACGTAGGTGGTCGCGCCGGGGCTGTAGGCGCTCCAGCCGAGCGCCTCCGCCCAGAACCGGCCGACCGCCGAGTGATCGAGGGCCTTGATGATCACGTGAACGGGTCGCAGTGCCATGCCGACGATCCTATGCACCACCCGCTCCGCGACGACATCACCGAATCCGGGCCTGAGCTCCGCACGCCGCCCGACGTCGGCCGGACCGGCTGGGATGTCAGCCTGATCCGGTGCGGTGGGCGGCCGGATGATGACACTGTGCTGCTGCATGCCGGCCAGGAGTGTGAGGTGTGGGTGCTGGGGATCTCGCCGCGCCGGTGGTGGGGGCGGTGCCCCGGATTCCGGACGCGGTGGACCGGGCGTACGGGAACGGGGGCCACGGCCACATATGAGTGCGGGCCCGAACAGCGTGCCCGTGGTGACTCCGGGCAACCCGGCGCACTGCCCGACTCGTCTGCCGCTCTGCGTTTCTCCTGCCCGCTGTCCCATGCGCTTGGCGATGCCCCCTCCCGGCGGAACCGGCCCGCGGTCAGGCAAAAGCAGAAGGGCGCCGGACCTTCCCGAGTCGCCGGTCCGGGCCGGTGGTGTTCACCCGGCCGGCCGGCGGGGGAGCAGTGTCACCGCCGCGACGGGAATCGCGGCCAGGATCATCCAGGGCATGTAGGCCGGAAGCCCCGCGTCGAGCAGGGCGCCGGTGGCCGAGCTGCCGATGAGCACGATCAGGCCGGAGACCGAGGAGAGCGCGCCGGTGTAGAGGCCGATCCGGCCCTCTTCGGCGAGGTCGGGAACCCAGGCACGGGCCGCGGGCACGAGCAGCATCTGGCCGACGGTGAGCAGGACGACGTACCCGGCGGCGGGCAGCAGCCCCGTGAGGCCGGTCCGGTCCGCCGGGCGCGCGGCGGCGACGACCACGAATCCGGCCGCGACCAGCAGCAGCCCGGCGACCATGGAACGGCGCAGGTCGAGGTGTGCGCCTGCCCAGTGGGTGACGGGGAGTTGTGCGCAGACGACCAGCAGGGACGACAGGGCGAACAGCCAGGACAAGGCGGTCTGGGAGCCCGTGACCCGCTCCACCTCGGCCGGCAGGGCGAGGTAGAGCTGGTTGTAGGCGAGCAGGTAGCTGCCGTACGCGCAGCACAGGGCGAGGAAGCGGTGGTTGCGCAGCAGGACGTGCAGTCCGCCGTGATCGCGTACCCGTATCCGGCCGGGGATGTGCTGCGGCATCAGCCAGGCGTGCCCGGCGAGGACGAGCATGAAGACCCCCGCCCCGGCCAGACAGGCCGTACGGAAGTCCACGGCCAGCAGCAGTCCGCCGAGCAGCGGGCCGACGAAGGCGCCCGCCTGGCCGGCCGCGGAGAGCAGGGCCAGGACCCGGGTGCGTGAACCGTGTCCCTCCTCCTCCCACACCACCGCCTGACGGGCCACTTCCGACTCTACGGCCGGGGAGAACAGCGCGGCGGCGAAGCCGATCAGCAGCACGCAGCCGATCACGGCCCAGGTGGCCTCCGCGTATCCGAGCCATCCGAACCCGGCGACCCGCAGCGCACATCCGGTCAGGACGACCGGCCGCACGCCGTACCGGTCGACAAGCCAGCCTCCGACCACGAACAGGCCCTGCTGGCTGAAGGTCCTCAGGCCCAGCACGAAGCCGACCATCCAGCCCGCCATGCCGATCGCCGTGCCGAGATGTTCGGCGAGGAACGGCAGTACGGCGAAGAAGCCGATGTTGAAGGCGAGTTGGGTCAGGATCAGCAGCCGCAGGAGCGGGGAGAGGTGCTTCCAGGTGCGTGCGCGGGGGGACTTGGGCGGGGTGGTCCGGCGGCGGGAGAACAGCTCGGTCATCAGGGGATCTGGTCCGGTCAGGGGGCGTCGGTGGGTGAGGAGGTCAGTGCGGCGGGCCGGGGTTGCGGCGGTACCGGCGACGCGACCGGGTTCGGCTCAACGGGCCGTGGGTCAGGGAGCGTTGGTCGTCGCCGGGGCAGCCGTACACCGCCCGCTGCCGTCACCGCCAGCGCACCCAGCAGGGCGAGGACGGCGGCGGGGGCCAGTACGGCCCACGGGGCGCGCTCCACGTACGGCTGGTTCTCGGCGAGCAGCAGGCCCCACTCGGGGGACGGGGGCTGGGAGCCGAGGCCGAGGAAGCCGAGCGCGGCCAGGCTCAGCGCGACGCCGGGCAGCCGGAGCAGGGCGTGCCGGACGACGGGCGGCAGGACGGCGGGGAGCAGCTCGTGCCGGAGCAGGTGCCAGGGGCCGGCGCCGAGGGCGCGGGTCGCGGTCAGATGGAGGGTCGCGCGTTCCTGCCGTAGGAGGGAGGACGTGTGTGTGGCCAGCGGCGACCAGGCGACGACGGCCACGGCGAGCGCCGGTGTCCAGGGGCCGCTGCCCGCGATGCCGGTGACGAGGAGGGCGGCCAGCACGGGCGGTACGGCGTTGACGGTGTCGACCAGCGGTCCGGACAGCCGGGGCAGCAGACCCAGCAGGATGCCGGTCACCAGGACGACGGCGCTGACCGCGAGAGCCAGGCCCAGGGTGCTGAGCGCGCCGTGCGCGATCCGCGCCAGCACGTCCCGGCCGAGCGAGTCGGTGCCGAACGGGTGCGCGGCGGAGGGGGCTTGGAGCCGGGCGGTGGTGTCCAGGGCGAGCGGGTCGCGGGGCAGGCCGAGCGCGATGACGGCGGTGAGCAGGAGGCCGTAGAGGAGAGGTACGACGCGTGCCGCGGGCGGGGCCGGGCGGTGCAGGGAGTGCAGGGCGCCGTCGCGCAGGGCCGGGCCGATCAGCCGGCGCCCGCCGAGCCGGGCCAGCAGGGTGGCCGCCGCAGCGAGCAGGACGAGCGCGAGCGTGCCGGTCTGCAGGACGGGCAGATCCTGGGCGAGGGCGGCGCGCAGGGTGAGCCGGCCGAGGCCCGGGATGTCGAAGATCTGCTCGACGGCGACCGAACCGCCGGTCAGACCGACCACGAAAAGGCCCAGGTTGGGCAGCAGCGCGGGCACACCGCGGCGCAGCGCCTGCCGGGCCACGGACTTCGGAGCGACACCCCGCGCGGCGGCGGCCAGTGCCCACGGCTCGGCGAACGCGGCGGGCAGCAGGTCGTCCAGCATCCGCCCGAGCACCGCCCCCGCGGGCAGGCCGAGGGCGAGCGAGGGCAGGAGCATCCACTGCGGGCCGTACCAGCCGAGGGCCGGCAGCCAGCCCAGCTGAACGCCGACGACGGACGCCAGTACGGAGGCGACGAGGAACTCGGGCAGCGCGGCCAGCACCGCGGAGCCGGTGCCATCGGGGCCGCGCCCGCCGAGGCGGCGCCGGGAGCCGAGCCACAGGGTGCGGGCGCACACCGCGCCGACCGTGAGCAGGGCGACGGCGATCGCCCCGGCCATCAGCAGCAGGGACACCCCGAGGGCCTGTGCGGCGGTCGGCAGGACCTCGGTGTCCGACACCCAGGACCGTCCGGCGTCCCCGCGCAGCAGTCCGCCCAGCCAGCGTCCGAGCAGTACCAACGGGCCGTCGGACAGGCCGAGTTGCTCGCGGATCGCGCGCAGTGTCTCCGGGGTCGGGGCCCGTTCCGCCGAGCGGGCCTTGAGCACGGTCAGCGCGGGGTCGGTGCGCGACAGCCAGGGCAGCAGACCGATCCCGCACACCAGGGCGGCCGTGAGCAGGCCCCGCCACAGCAGGGTGGGTACGCCGCCCCGCGCGAAGGTGCG
This sequence comes from Streptomyces sp. NPDC019531, assembly GCF_044903305.1. Lineage (NCBI taxonomy): Bacteria > Bacillati > Actinomycetota > Actinomycetes > Kitasatosporales > Streptomycetaceae > Streptomyces > Streptomyces sp. NPDC019531. The sequence goes on from NZ_JBJDQL010000014.1 coordinate 159,059, forward strand.
CAGGGCGGCGGTGACGCCGTTCTCTCCGGATGCAGTCGTGGGCTTCAGGACCGGGTCCCGATGCCGACGAAGTCCCGCTCGTACGGGTCCAGCAGGGCGCCCTGGACGGATGCGCCGATGCCCGTGACGATCTTCAGGTGGACCAGGGGGATCACGGCGTCCGCGCCGAGGATCGCCGCCTCCGCCTTCATCGCCGCGTCCTGCCGCTTGGCGGGGTCGGACTCCGCCTGGGCGGTGGTGACCAGCTTGTCCACGTTCCGGTCGCACAGGAACGACAGGTTGTAGGAGCCGTCACAGGTGTAGTCACTGGCGAGGACGGTGACCGGGTCGCCGGTGTCCAGCATCATGTTGCGGGAGACCACGGCCGCGTCGAACTTCTTGGCCAGCAGGTCGCTTTCGAGCCGCGCGTAGGTGCGCACCTCCAGCTTCACGGTGAACCCGGCCTTCTCCAGCTGCTGTTGGAGCACCTGGGCGGTCTCGGCCAGCTCGGGCCGGTCGTTGTAGGTGGCGATGGTGATGCTCTTGCTCTGGGGATCGGCGGCCTTCGCCCGGCCGGTCGGCTCGGTCCGCTTGCCGGCCGCCCAGGTCAGGGCCGGGCCGTAGAGGCCCTTGGCGGGCTCGGCATATCCCTCGAACACGCCTTTGGCGACGGCGGAGGTGTCGATCGCCTCACGTGCGGCGGCCCGCAGGCCGGCATCCTTGAACTCACCGGCCTGGGTGTTGAGATACAGACTGGTGATCCGGGCGGTGTTGATCTCGTGGGCGGTGCCCTTGTCCAGCGAGGCGACCTGCGCGACGGGGAGGGACTCGGCGATGTCCACGTCTCCCGTGCGCAGAGCGTTGGCGCGGGCGGTGCCGTCCGACACGAACTTCGCGTCGATGCCGGACGCCTGGGCGCGGCCGCCCCAGTAGTCGTCGAAGCGGTCCAGGGTGGCCGCCGTGTCACCGGTGATCCTGGTGAGTTCGAAGGGGCCGGTGGCGGTGCCGACCGGGTTCACCTTGCCGTCCTTGCCGTACGCCTCGGGGGAGAAGACCGCCAGGCTCGGGTTGGTCAGCCGCAGCGGCAGCACCGGATCGGCGTCCTCGGTCGTGACCTTGACCTGGTCGTCGCCGACGGCCTCGGCGGTCAGCTGCACGCCGGAGAGGGCGGCGGGGGCGGGGTCGGCCTCGGCGGCGTGGGTCAGCGCGTCGGCGACGGCCTTCGCGGTGACCTCGCCGCCGTCCTGGAACGTGGCGTCCCGCAGGGTGAACACCCAGCTCCTGCCGCCCTGTTCGCTGCTCCACGACTCGGCGAGCGCGGGCACGGCGGTGCCGTTGGCGTCGAGGTGGGTCAGCCCCTCGGCGACGCCGAGCCGCGAGAGGCCGAAGGCGTCCTGTCCGTACGGGGAGTAGTTCTCCGCGGGCGGGAAGGCGAGCGCGACGCTGATCCGTCCGCCCTCGCCGGAGCCTGAGGAGCCGGAGGACGAGTCGTCGCCGGAGGAGGAGAAGCAGCCGGCGAGCAGCGGGGTGAGCAGGAGGCCGGCTGTCAGCCGCGGGCGGGGAGTTCTCATGGTCCTCGTTCTGTCTTTCGGCGTGCTTTCGGCATGGGCGGGCGTCGCAGCTTATGAAAATGGTTTCCGTTTTAGCAAGGGGCTCGGGTGAAGGGGATCTCGAAGTGCACGACGCCGCTGCCGTCTCCCGGCACCTCTTCGCGTTCGTGGAACACCGCTTTGCCCAGGTTCGCCCAGAGGTTCATCGCTCCGGGGGAGTGCGGGTACGTGTGCAAGTACACAGCGCGGTAGTCGCCGTCTTCCCGTGCGAACTCCAGTAGTCCTGCGACCAGTTGTCGGGCCAGCCCGCGCCGCCGGTGCTCCGGGCGCACGTACACCCGGCGCAGCTGTGCCGTCCTGCCGGACGGGTATCGCTCGGCCAGCCACCGCGGGTTCGGCGGATGCGCGGGCCCCCGCGCGTCCAGCGCCGCCGTGGCCGCCACCGTCCCGTCCCGCTCGTCCACCGCGACCAGCAGGGTGTGCCGGGGCGGGGCGACGTAGAACGACTCCGGATCGATGATGTCCGCGTGCCAGTGCGGCACGTATCCGGTGCCGAAGTCGCGGTACACGGCGTCGAGCATCACGGCGCGGGCGCCGTCGAGGTCGGCGGTCGTGGCGGTCTTTATGCGATAGCCATGCACCTGCGAATCATATGCAAAAGCTTCTGCGGGGCGGGGCGGTGGGCGGCAAGGGGTCGCGCGGCATGCTTGCCAGCCGCTCGCCCGGCGCCACGGCGCTCCCACATCTACGAAACGGTCTCGATCCGGGCCGTCTCTTGGGCATCGAGGCCGGTCGGGCAATCATGAGGCCATGCGCCGCCCGCTCCGCCTCCCCGCCCCCGAGTGGTTCACCGCCGACGATTCGACCCTGAACGTCGCGCTCGTGTACCCGATGCAGGGGCCTGCCGGGATCTTCGGTCCCACCTGCGAGGCATGCGCGCGGCTCGCCGCCGAGGAGGTCAACAAGGCGGGCGGGGTCCTGGGAAAGGAGTTGCGGCTCCTGGAGGTCGATGGTGGCGGCGAGCCGCGGGCGGTGGCACGGGACGTGGAGGCGCTGGTGGCGACGGGAGCCGTGCACGGCGTGACCGGCTGGCACATCTCGTCCGTCCGTGAGGCCGTCGCACCACGGGTCGCCCATCGGGTGCCGTACGTCTACACGGCGCTGTACGAGGGTGGTGAGCGCACCGAGGGCGTCTTCATGACCAGCGAGACCCCCGACTGGCAGCTGCTGCCCGCCATGCGACTGCTCGCCGAGACACGCGGAGTGCGCCGGTGGTTCGTCGTCGGGAACAACTACGTCTGGCCCCGGCGCACGGCCAGGGCGGCAAGGCGCTATGCCCGCGCCTGCGAAAACGGGCGGGTCTGCGGAGAGGCGTACCTCCCACTGGGCACAGAGGACTTCCTGGACGCGCTGCGGAGGATCGAGCACACGGACGCGGACGGTGTGCTGATGCTGCTGGTCGGCAGTGACGCCGTCCGCTTCAACCGTGCCTTCGCCGCGGCCGGGCTCGACCAGCGGTGTCTGCGGCTGAGCACGCTGATGGACGAGAACATGCTGATGGCCAGCGGCCCCGAGGCCACCGGCGATCTCTTCAGCACGGCCGGGTTCTTCGCGTCACTGGCCAACCAGGACACGCTTGACTTCCACGGGCAGTACGCCGCCCGCTACGGGATCGAAGCGCCCGCCCCGGGCAGCCTCGGCGAGTCCTGCTACGAAGGCGTACTGCTGCTGGCCGCGCTCATAGAACGGGCCCGCACTCTCGACGTCTCCGCGATCGGAGCCGCGGCGGAAGCGGTCTCGTACGAGGGACCGCGTGGCCTGCTCCATCTGCGGGACCGGCATGTGCGTCAGCGCATCTACCTTGCCGAGGCGGACGGCCTCGACTTCAACGTGCTTGCCCAACTGAGCGCTCCGCACGACCTGTTGTGACTCGTGCGGAGCCTGTCGAGGTCCGGCCCTGAGCTGTTGCGTCGCCGTCGAGAGCATCGGCGAGACGGTCCAGAAGGACTTCCAGGCGCTCCCCGTCGTCCAGTACGAGCGCGGCGTCCAACCTCGCCCAGTCGGCGCGCACTTCACGCACCAGCAACTGCCACCGCTGCGTGCCCCGCGGGGTGAGATGGGCGAGGACACGGCGCCGGTCGGCGGGGTCGACCCGGCGGAAGACCAGGTTCTGGTCGACGAGTTGGTCGATCAGCTTGGTGAGGCTCGGCGCCGGCAGGAAGGCGTGGTCGGCCAGGGCCGTCATGTTGTGGCCCTGTCCGTCCGAGAGCAGGTCGAGGACACGCCATGCCTCCACCGAGCAGTCGAACTCGTCCAGCACGGACCGCACTCGGCGTACGGAGAGACGCTCGGCCCGCGTCAGCAGGTGGAGCAGTTCCTGGGGTCGCCTCGCCATCGCACTCCTCCGCTCGCAGCCTCGACCCCTCGTGCCGGGGCTGTCAGGAGCCTACCTCCGGTCACTTCATCCCTGACAAGGGGAACCAGAAAACTGATCCTTTCCCCGGGAAGCATTAATTTCCACGACTGTGATGCCGTCAACGACGCATCTCCCGTGGTTACTTTCTTCGCTTGGCCCGCATTTTTACTTTCGTTGGAAACTATCCTTCAATTGCGTCGAAACTCAGTGGAAACAGTTTCCTCGCAGGCTGTGGACGCACTTCAGCGACCAGCCCGGACGTCACCCCGGAACGGCTGGGGATCCGTGCGTCAACGCCGCCGTTTCTGAAGCGCGTCCCATCCATTCCCTCCCCAGGCCCTTCGGGCCCTCCCGCTCTCTTCGCATCGCCCTTCGGGGCAAGGAGGTTGTGCATGTCCGGGCTCAGCATCAGCAGACGTGGCCTGTTGGCCGGGATATCGGCCGCCGGCGCGTCCGCCGCCCTCAGCGCGTGCGGCGCCAAGACGGGCAGCGACACGGCGTCCGGCTCCGGCGTAACGGCGGACACCTCCGGCAGCACGGTCAAGGTCGGTCTGCTCAACTCGTTGTCGGGCACGATGGCCATCAGTGAAGTCACGGTCCGCAACTCGCTGCTGCTCGCCATCAAGGAGATCAACGCGGCAGGGGGCGTCCTGGGCAAGAAGCTCAAGCCCATCAGCCAGGACGGCGCCTCCGACTGGCCGACCTTCGCCGAGAAGGCCGAGGCCCTGATCAAGGACGACAAGGTCGCGGCCACCTTCGGCTGTTGGACCTCGGCCAGCCGAAAGGCCGTCAAGCCGGTCTTCGAGCGGTACAAGTCGCTGCTCTTCTACCCCGTTCAGTACGAGGGCCTGGAGGAGTCGCCGTACATCTTCTACATCGGCGCGACCACCAACCAGCAGATCGTTCCGGCGCTCGACTACCTGAAGAAGCAGGGCCTGACCAAGCTCTACCTGGTCGGCAGCGACTACGTCTTCCCGCGCACCGCCAACAAGATCATCAAGGCGTACGCGAAGGCCAAGGGCATGCAGGTGGTCGGCGAGGACTACGCGCCGCTCGGTTCCACGGAGTTCAGCACGATCGTCAACAAGGTGAAGGACTCCGGCGCGGACGCAGTGTTCAACACCCTCAACGGCGACAGCAATGTGGCCTTCTTCAAGGAGTACAAGTCCTCCGGGATGACCGCGAAGAGCATGCCGGTGCTGTCGGTCTCCATCGCGGAGGAGGAGGTCAAGAGCATCGGAACGCAGTACCTGGAAGGTCAGTTGACCGCCTGGAACTACTACGAGACCACTCCGGGCGCGGCGAACGAGAAGTTCGTGGCGGCGTACCAGGCCGCCTACGGCAAGGACAAGCCGACGTCCGACCCGATGGAGGCCGCCTACATCTCCGTGTACCTGTGGAAGGAGATGGTCGAGAAAGCGGGCTCCTTCGACGTCGCAAAGGTCAAGGCAGCCTCCGACGGCATCACCTTCGACGCCCCCGAGGGCAAGGTCACCGTCGACGGCGCCTCCCAGCACGTCTACAAGACGGCCCGGATCGGCAAGGTCTCATCCGACGGCCTCATCGAGGAGGTCTGGAACTCGGGCAGGCCGATCAAGCCGGACCCGTTCCTGAAGGGCTACTCCTGGGCCTCCGGCCTCTCCTGAGCCCGGCCCAGCCCCTCGCGGACCGACCCGGCCTTCTCATCGGGCCGGGTCCGTCCGGCGCCCGCACCCCCGTCCCCGACCCGGAGCCGCTTCATGACGGTCATCCTCAACCAGTCCTTCACCGGCATCAGCATCGGTGCGGTACTCCTGCTCATCGCGCTCGGCCTGACCCTGACCTTCGGGCAGATGGGCGTGATCAACATGGCGCACGGCGAGTTCATCATGGCCGGCGCCTACACCACGTACGTCCTGCAGAAGTCGATCAGCGGTGCCGGGATCTCGCTGCTCGTCGGCCTGCCCGTGGCCTTCCTTGTCGCCGGCACCATGGGAGCGCTGCTGGAGTGGCTGCTCATCCGGCGTCTGTACACGCGGCCGCTGGACACGCTGCTGGTCACCTGGGGTGTCTCCCTGATGCTCCAGCAGCTGGCACGGGACGTCTTCGGCGCCCCCAACGTGCAGAGCAGCGCCCCGGACCTGCTCGCCGGCAATGTCTCGATCGGGGGCGGCATCACCCTCGCCAACAGCCGTCTGTTCATCCTCGGCCTCGCCCTGCTCTGCGTCCTCGGGCTCACCCTCGTCCTGCGGTTCACCCCGCTCGGCCGGCGCATCCGGGCCGTCGTACAGAACCGCGACCTCGCCGAGGTCTCCGGTATCGCGACCGGACAGGTCGACCGGATCACCTTTTTCATCGGCTCGGGCCTCGCGGGCGTGGCCGGTGTCGCGCTCACCCTGGTCGGCCCGATCGGACCGACGATGGGCACCAACTACATCGTCGACGCCTTCCTGGTCGTGGTCGTCGGCGGCATCGGCCAACTCAAGGGCAGCGTCATCACGGCGTTCGCACTCGGCGTGCTGCAGTCGGTCCTCGAGTACTCGACGACGGTCAGCGTCGCGAAGGTCGTCGTGCTCGTGGCGATCGTCGCCTTCCTGCAGTGGCGACCCCAGGGCCTGTACATACTGCGCACCCGGAGCCTGGCATGACGACCACGACCACGACCCCCACCACCGTGACCCCGCCCTCCGCCTCTCTGCGCGAACGCTTCCGCGTTCCGGGGGGCTTCGCCCTCGGGGCGATCCTCCTGCTCGGCATCGCCCCGCTCGTGCTCTCCGACTTCCGCCTCTCCCTGCTGGCCAAGTACCTCTGCTACGCGATGGTCGCCGTCGGAGTCAGCCTGGCCTGGGGCCGCGGCGGACTGCTCGTGCTGGGCCAGGGAGTCTTCTTCGGCCTCGGCGGCTACGCCATGGCCATGCACCTCAAGCTCAACGACGCCGCCGCGGCCCCGGGCGGCGGCCCGGGCGCACTGCCCGACTTCATGCAGCTGTACGGCTCCGGGGGCGGCCTCCCCTGGTGGTGGAAGCCCTTCGCCAACCCGGCCTTCGCGCTCGCCATGACCGTGCTGCTGCCCATGGCGGTCGCCGCGGTGCTCGGCTTCTTCGTCTTCCGCCGCCGGGTCAAGGGCGCCTACTTCGCGATCCTCAGCCAGGCGACGGCGGCCGCCCTGTCCATCTGGCTGATCGGCCAACAGGCCACCACCGGCGGCACCAACGGACTCACCGACATCCAGGGCTTCTTCGGCTACTCGCTGGACGACCCGGTCAACCAGCGGACGGTGTACTTCATCATCGCCGCCGTCCTGCTCCTGCTGATGGCTCTGGCCCGCCAGCTGTTCGTCAGCCGGTACGGCGAACTCCTCGTCGCCGTACGGGACTCCGAGGAACGGGTCCGCTTCCTCGGCTACGACCCGGCGAACGTCAAGCTCGTGGCCTACGTCGTCGCCGCGGGCACGGCGGGCCTGGCCGGCGCGCTGTTCGTGCCGGCTGTCGGGATCATCTCCCCGGCGCTGATCGGGATCGTGCCGTCCATCGGCTTCGTCATCGGTGCCGCGGTAGGTGGACGGGCCTCGCTGGTGGGCGCGGTGCTCGGAGCGATCGCCGTGGCCTGGGCACAGAGCACCCTGTCGGACGCCTTCCCCGCCGTCTGGACCTACTTCCAGGGGCTGCTGTTCATCGTGGCCGTGGGTTTCCTGCCCGGCGGTCTGGCCTCACTGGTCACCGTCGTCCGCAACCGCCGTACCCCTACCACCCGTTCCGGAGAGACAGCATGAGCGGCGAGGGACTGATCATCCGCGACCTGCGCGTCACGTTCGACGGCTTCAAGGCCGTCGACGGTGTCGACCTGGACATCCGCCCCGGCGACCTGCGCTTCCTCATCGGTCCGAACGGAGCCGGCAAGACCACGCTGGTCGACGCGGTCACCGGGCTGGTGAGGTCCACGGGTTCGGTCCGCTTCGGTGACCAGGAGCTCCATGGCAGGCCCGTGCACCGGATCGCCCGCCTCGGCATCGGCCGGACGTTCCAGACCGCCACCGTCTTCGAGCAACTGACGGTTCTGCAGAACCTCGACATCGCGGCGGGCGCGGGGAGGGGAGTGATGACGATGCTCCGCCGCCGCAAGGGCATTCCCGAGCCGGTGACGAGGGCGCTGGAGACCACCGGCCTGACGGATCTGCGCGACCGCCCGGCGGGAGTCCTCGCGCACGGCCAGAAGCAGTGGCTGGAAATCGGCATGCTGCTCGTCCAGGACGTGAAGCTGCTGCTGCTCGACGAACCCGTCGCCGGCATGAGCCACGACGAACGCGAGGCCACCGGCGAACTGCTCCAGCGGGTGAGCGAGGACCACACGGTCGTCGTCATCGAACACGACATGGACTTCATGCGCTCCTTCGCCCGCAGCGTGAGCGTCCTGCACGCCGGCAAGGTCCTCAGCGAGGGCACGGTCGCCGAGGTCCAGGCCGACCCGAAGGTCCAGGAGGTCTACCTGGGCCGCGCCTCCGAACCCGATCCCGCCCCCGTACGTGTCGCCGAGGAGGCGTGATCCCCATGCTGGAGTTGAGCAACGTCCGTGCGGGCTACGACCGCACCACCGTGCTGCACGACGTGACCGTCGCGGTCCCCGAGGACGGCGTCGCGGCCGTCCTCGGTCACAACGGCGCCGGCAAGAGCACGCTTCTGCGCGCGGTCATGGGCCTGATCAAGCCGAGGAGCGGCACCGTCCTGCTGGACGGCGAGGACATCACCCGTCTCGCCCCGCACCAGCGCGTGGCCCGAGGCATGGGGTACGTTCCGCAGGGCCAGCAGTCCTTCCCGCACCTGACCACCGCCGAGAACCTCCAACTCGTGGCGGACGGACGCGCGGACGGCAAGGAGGCGATCGCCGAGGCGCTGGACCTCTTTCCCGTTCTGCGTGAACTCTCCGGCCGCCGCGCCGGGTTGCTCTCCGGCGGCCAGCGCCAGCAACTGGCCATCGCCCGGGCCCTGGTGACCCGCCCTCGGCTCCTGCTGCTCGACGAGCCGACCGAGGGCATCCAGCCCTCCGTCGTAGCCGAGATCGAGGAAACGATCCTCGCCCTCGCCCGACGCGGCGGACTCTCCGTCCTCCTCGTCGAGCAGCACGTCGGATTCGCCATGCGCGCCGCCCAGCGCTACTACGTACTCGAAGCGGGCCGAGTGACCTCGTCCGGCGAAGGAGGAACGGGCGCGGAGCAGACGGTACGAGCCGCGCTCAGCGTGTGAGACCTCGACCCGGACGTCACGAGGGCGTCCTCCTGGAGCGGAGAGGAAGGTCGCGCCAGGTGGACGCGGTCTTGGCCATGCACGCGACACGCGGTACGGTCTGTCCGATATCGACGACGGCGAGACGGAAGCCGGTGGGAATCCGGCACGGTCGCGCCACTGTGTGCCACCGCCCCGCGAGGGACGGTGGCGAGTCAGACCCGTGGCCGTCGTCCTGTGCACCACCGAGTTGGGACGCGAACTCCCAGAGGAGGCACCTGCCATGGCGCAGCATGTCGCTCAGCCGACCGCCACCACCCCCGTCGTACCCGCCAAGCTGCCGCTGAAGGACATTGCCCCCTGGGCGGTCTTCTTCGGCGTCCTGATGCTGGTCCTGCTGTACTTCGTCGGCGCCGAGCAGGGTGCCACCTCCGTGGTCAACGGCGCGGACGTGCACGAGTGGGTGCACGACGCCCGCCACCTTCTCGGCTTCCCCTGCCACTGACCCGAGGGACGCCGCACACTCATGAACTCCGCAACGGTGAGAAACCTGCTCGTCCGTGGCATGCTCGCCGGCCTCGGCGCGGGCGTGCTGGCCCTGATCGCGGCCTATTTCCTCGGTGAACCCAGCGTCGACAGCGCCATCGGCTTCGAGGAGGCGCACGCTCCCGCCCACGAGCACGAGGTCGAACTCGTCTCCCGCTCCCTGCAGTCCACCGCCGGCCTTGCCACCGGTGTCCTGATCTACGGGGTCGCCTTCGGTGGCATCGCCGCCCTCGCCTTCTGCTTCGCGCTGGGCCGCGTGGGCCGTTTCTCCCCGCGGGCCACGGCCCTGCTGCTGTCGGGCACCGCGCTGCTCGCCGTCTACGTCGTGCCGTTCCTGAAGTACCCGGCCAGCCCGCCGTCGGTCGGTGACCCCGACACCATCGGCAAGCGCACCACCCTCTACTTCCTGATGATGGTGCTCAGCGTGCTCCTGGCGGTCGCCGCCACCATCCTCGGCAAGCGGCTCGCGCCCCGTCTGGGCACGTGGTGGGCGACGGTCGTCGCGGTCGCCGCCTTCGCCGCGGTGATCGGTCTGGCGTACCAGTTCCTGCCGGTCGTCAACGAGGTCCCGGCGGACTTCCCGGCCACTCTGCTGTGGCGGTTCCGGCTCTCCGCGCTGGCCATCCAGGCTGTGCTGTGGGGCGGATTCGGCCTGGCCTTCGGCGAGTTGGCCGAGCGGCTGCTGCACCCGAAGCCGGCGACGGTTTCCGCGGGCACGGCGGTGGCCGCCCGCCAGTGACATGACCGATACGACGAGAGGGCCCGCGGAACCATCCGCGGGCCCTCTCGCGTGCTCCGGGCAGCGACGACGCCGAGTGCGGTGAGGAGGGGGAGAGCAGAGTGACCGGAGCGCCCGCGTGCGGGTGCTCGGGCAGCAGCTGAGCGGACCGAGCAGCTCCTGGAGCCCCTGCGACTCGGCATCATGATCCTCAGGCGTCGGGTTCGGCCGCGTCCAGCGGGTGCCCGAGCCGCATGTTCCACCGGCCGCTCCGGCCGCTGACCGAAGTGGCCGTCAGCGGCGGCACGTCGAGCCGCCAGAACGCCGCATGGGGAGCCGCCAACACGTGGACCACCGCGGCCCGCACGATCTCCGGCTCGACCACGGCGAGCGTACGGCCGTCCGTGTCCAGTGACGTCTCCAGCCAGCGAGCCACGCGGGCGCACAGGTCCCGCACGGACTCTCCGCCGTGGGGCGCGGACGAGGGGTCCGTGAGCCACTGGGCCACCGCCTCCGGCTCACCGCCGTTGACCTCGTCGAGGCTCCGGCCCCGCCAGCGCCCCACGTCCAGCCCGGCCAACTCCTCGGCCTCCGCTCCGTCGAGGCCGAGCGCGGTCGCCGTCTCCCGGCAGCGCACACTCGGAGAGACGACCACACACGTGGCCGGACGCAGGGAACCGGCCGCGGCATGGGCACGGGCCTCCCCGTCGACGTCGATGGAGCCTCCGTCGTCGAAGCGGGCCTCGCGCAGCGACAGGCTCATCGCGGGCGAGACGAAGGTGACACGGCTGGTCACTGGAGGATTCCTCCTGGTGCGGTCATGGTCGGCGGGCCCTTGCGCACCTTCTCGTGATGGGCGGTCGGACGTCGGGGCCAGGGAAAGCCCGTACTCGCGAACCTAGCAGCGGTGGCTTCGCAGCCCACCGGGCCGGGACGCTGATGGCGCCCCGGCCCGGTGCGCTCCACGGGTCAGGAGGCCGGCAACTCCTCACGGACCGTGCGGGCCGCGGCGACCAGGTTCTCCAGGGACGCCCGGGTCTCGGGCCAGCCGCGGGTCTTCAGGCCGCAGTCGGGGTTGACCCAGAGCCGTTCGGCGGGGATGGCCTGGAGACCGGTACGGAGGAGTGCGGCGGCCTCCTCGGCGCTCGGCACGCGGGGGGAGTGGATGTCGTAGACGCCCGGTCCCGCCTCGCGCGGGTAGCCGTGGTCGGCGAGTTCCCGGGCCACCTGCATATGGGAGCGGGCCGCCTCCAGGCTGATGACGTCGGCGTCGAGATCGTCGATGGCCTGGACGATGTCGCCGAACTCGGCGTAGCACATGTGGGTGTGGATCTGGGTGTCCGGACGGACCCCGCTGGTGGTCAGCCGGAAGGCCTCGGTGGCCCACGTGAGGTAGGCGGGGCGGTCGGCGGCCCGTAGCGGCAGGGTCTCGCGCAGAGCGGGCTCGTCCACCTGGATGACCGAAGTCCCGGCCGTCTCAAGGTCGTTCACCTCGTCGCGCAGGGCGAGGGCGACCTGGCGGGCGGTGTCGCCGAGGGGCTGGTCGTCGCGGACGAAGGACCAGGCGAGCATGGTGACCGGGCCGGTGAGCATGCCCTTGACCGGGCGTTCGGTGAGGGACTGGGCGTACGTCGTCCAGTGCACCGTCATCGGTTCGGGGCGGGAGATGTCGCCGGCCAGGATCGGCGGGCGGACATAGCGGGTGCCGTAGGACTGGACCCAGCCGTTCTGCGAGGCGAGGTATCCGGTGAGCCGTTCGGCGAAGTACTGGACCATGTCGTTGCGTTCGGCCTCGCCGTGCACCAGGACATCCAGGCCGGTCTTCTCCTGGAAGGAGATGACTTCCTGGATCTCCGCCTTGATGCGCTCCTCGTAGCCGGACGTGTCGATCCGGCCGGCGCGGAGGTCGGCGCGGGCGGTGCGCAGTTCGCCCGTCTGCGGGAAGGAACCGATCGTGGTGGTCGGCAGCAGGGGCAGCCCGAGGTGGGCCCGCTGGGCGGCGGTCCGTTCGGTGTACGGCAGACAACGGCGGGCGTCGGCCGCGGAGACGGCGGCGGCGCGGGCCCGTACGGCCGGGTCGCGGGTGATGGGGGAGTTCGCGCGGGAGGCCAGGTCGGCCCGGTTGGTGGCGAGTTCGGCGGCGATGGTGTCGGTGCCCCGGGCGAGGCCCTGGGCGAGGGTGACGATCTCGCTCGTCTTCTGGCGGGCGAAGGCGAGCCAGCGCAGGATCTGCGGCTCGATGTCCCGTTCCAGGGCGGAGTCGATGGGCACGTGGAGCAGCGAGCAGGAGGCGGCCACGTCGACCCGGTCGGCCAGCCCGAGCAGGGTGCCCAGGGTGGACAGGGACTTCTCCAGGTCGTTGACCCAGATGTTGCGGCCGTTGACGACCCCGGCGACCAGCCGTTTGCCGGGCAGCCCGCCGACGGCGGCGAGGTCGTCGAGATGGGCCGCGGCGGCCTCGGTGAAGTCCAGGGCGAGACCCTCGACGGGCGCCTTGGCCAGCACGGGCAGCGCGTCGCCGAGAGGGCCGAAGTAGGAGGCGACCAGCATCTTCGGCCGGTCGGTGAGGGCGCCGAGGTCGCGGTAGGTGCGGGCGGCGGCGTTCAGTTCGGCCGGCGTGCGGTCCTGGACGAGGGCGGGCTCGTCGAGCTGCACCCAACCGGCGCCGGCCGCCCGTAGGTCGGCGAGGACGTCGGCGTACACCGGCAGCAGCCGGTCCAGCAGGGTGAGCGGGTCGAAGTCCGTGGCCACGCCGGGGGCGGGCTTGGCGAGCAGCAGGTAGGTGACGGGGCCGACCAGGACCGGCCGGGCGGTCAGACCCAGTGCCAGAGCCTCCTTGAGCTCGGTGACCTGCTTGGTGGAGTCCGCGGTGAAGACGGTGTCCGGGCCCAGCTCCGGGACCAGATAGTGGTAGTTGGTGTCGAACCACTTGGTCATCTCCAGCGGCGCCACGTCCTGGGTACCGCGGGCCATGGCGAAGTAGCCGTCCAGGGCGTCCGCCTCGACGGCGGCGCGGTGCCGGTCGGGGACCGCGCCGACCATGACGGTGGTGTCGAGCACGTGGTCGTAGTACGAGAAGTCACCGGTGGGCACTTCGTCGATGCCTGCCGCCGAGAGCTCGCACCAGTTGGCGGCGCGCAGTTCGGCGGCGGTGGACCGGAGTTCGGGGGCGGTGACGCGGCCCTTCCAGCAGCCCTCGATCGCCTTCTTCAGTTCCCGGTCGGTGCCCTGGCGGGGGTAGCCGTACACGGTGGCCCGTGCTGCCGCGGCCGCGGACTTCGCTGTCACGGAGATCTCCTTCGCGAGATGAATCCCTGAGATCCCGGCGACGGGACGAGAGCGCGAAGGGGTGACGAACGGGACGGGCACGATCCGGCGCGGCAGTTGGCACTGCGCGGTCGTCCGCCTGCTCTGTACGCCGACCCGCCCACGAGGTCACCGGGATGTCCGCGCACGAGTGGTTCGTGCGCGGGCAGTTGGCAGGTCTTCGGACTCGCGGGCACGTCTCTGTCGTACGAGACACCTACTGGCCGTCGCTTCCCAGACCCTTGTACGTCGGGCCCAGTGCGTATGACGGCGGTCGTTCCCGCTCACCGCTGCGGGGCAGTCCCGGATTCCCACCGGGTTCCCTCTTACGACGCATCCCGCCTGGCGAACGGGGCGAACCAGCTGCACGGGCCACCCTACGGGCTGGCGCGCGAGGAGGGCAGCGGTACGTCCATCATCCGGACGGTGGGGTGGAGCCACGCAAGATCATTAAGGTTGGGATTTCCGTGTGAATCTCAGCGTGAGGAACATACCCAGCCATAGCGAGACTGAGGCAACGACAAGAATCCATCCCGCGGCATTGCCCATGATCGCCAGCGCTGTCCTGCCATCGGCGGGCCGAGATCCGGCGTTCCGCTCGCGCCGCCGCCGGGCTTGGCGGGGTGGCCTCGGTGATGTGGGCCGTCGCGGGGGAGAAAAGGGTGGTGCCGGAGAGGTCTGCGACTGCCGTGCTGACGCTCACGACCGCTTGCGGATCCAGGCCCAGCGCGGTGCGGCTCAGGCATTCGGAGCCTGGGTGCCAAGGCTCGCACTGAGCTCCCCGGTACCGGAAGGCCCTCAACGAACGGTGGAGGGGGACAGGCTTCGGGAGTCAACCTGTTGTGTACTGCGGAAATCCATCAATGGATGGATGACAAGAGCCAAGGCGGCTGAAAAGATCAGGCCAGAGTTGAACGGATCAAACACTCCTGCCGTCGGGGAACCGCAGCGCTCCGGTGGGAGTGAGTCACTGGTCCTTTCGAATGGTGCGTTCCTGCCGACTTGCAGGGGTGATTCCATTTCGCGTCAGACCTCGGGGGATTGACTTGCAGATCAGTATATTGGGCCAAGTTTCTGTCATTGCTGATGGGCAGACACGCGCCATTCGAGCCAACAAGGTACGGGCCATGCTCGCCACCCTTGCCCTGGAGGCGGGCCGAGCCGTGTCCAGTGAAGACCTCGTTGATGAACTGTGGTCCGGGCATGCGATAGGCAATGCCCGAAACGCGTTGCAGGCGACCGCGACTCGGCTGCGCAGGGTGATCGAGCCCTCCTTGCACCGCGGTGGTACCTCTGTGCTGCGCGGTGTGAACAACGGCTATCTCCTCGAAGTGCCACCGGAGTACGTGGACGGCAACAGGTTCCTCGACTTGGCCGCCCAGGGAGCTGCGCACCTGCCTACACGGCCCGAACGCTCGTTGGAACTCCTGCAATCGGCCCTGGACCTCTGGCGCGGTCCTGCCCTCTTCGACGCAGGCGACGGCCTGCGCATGCGCGGCGCGGCGGCCCTCTTCGACGAACGTCGGCTGACCGCCTGTGAGGACCTGGTCAGCGCCTTGCTGTCGGTCGGGGACGAGGCTCGAGCGATCCCGGAACTGCGCCAACTTGTCGCTCTGTACCCGTTGCGGGAACGGTTCTGCGAACTTCTCATGCTTGCCCTTTACCGCACGGGGCGCCAGGGGGAGGCGCTGGATCTCTTCCAGCGGGCCAGGCGGCGCCTCGATGAAGAGCTGGGAATCCAGCCGGGGGCGCCACTGCAGCGTCTGCAGGCCGAGATCCTGGCCCAGGACCCGCTACTGAGGCTGCCCGCCGCGGTTCTGCCGAGCCAGGGCGAACCCGCAGCGGTCAGCAAGTAGCGGACGATCTCGGATCATTTGGGCTGAGGCTGGGTCGATTTGTTCGTCGGGCCTCCAAGTTCTCGCCGTCCCCTCATTCGGCCTTGCTGGATTTCGCCCGGGTGACGGGTCGGAACAACGTGTAGGAGAGGTCGCACCATGCCGCCCGATTCGGAACTGCGTCGCGATGAGTTCGTTGCTTTGAAGGAGCCCGTGGCGATCGTGGGGATCGCGGCGCTGTATCCCGGTGCTTCGGGGACGGACCAGTACTGGGAGATGCTGAATCGGAAATGCTCGGTAGGAGCCGGGGCACGCACTCTTGACGATCTGCATATCGACGTGGCTCGATTCGGAATTCCACCGGCCCAGGCCGGGGCCCTGGCTCGGATGCAGATCCTCATGCTCGAAGCGGCACGCCAGTGCCTGTCGGACGCCGGACATCCCTTGCGCGCACTGCCGACCGACCGTACCGACGTCATCACCGGCACCTGCTTCGGCCTGGACCGCCAGCATGCCAACGCCCTGCGGATCGAGGCCAGCCGATACGCCCACGACATCGAGTTGGCAGCTGTGGCACGGGGCGTCGACGAGGCCGCGGCACAGGCAGCCGCCCAGGAACTGCGGTCGCTGGCGGCACGCCAAGGTGGAGCCTCCCCGCACGATCGGGTGGGAGAGATGGCGAGCACGATCCCTGCCAGGATCGCCACCACGTTCAGGTTTCACGGGCGAACGCTCGCGGTCGAATCGGCGGACGCGACGTCGTTCGTGGCCATCGACCACGCGATGCACAACCTCCGTCGCGAGGTGTCCGACGCGGTCCTCGTCGTAGCGGGACAGCGGTGGGAGAGCCCCTTCGTCACCAGAGCCATGCAGGCCAAAGGACTCTTGGATCCGATGAGCCCCGGCACTACAGGGCACGAGTCCCACCGGGTCGGCGAGGGCGTCGGGGCGCTCCTGCTCAAGCGGTTCTCCTCCGCTGTCCGGGACAGTGACCGGATCTACGCCGTGATCCTCGACTCGTCCGTGCGTCACGACTCTCGTCCGGGCGCTTTCCGCTACTCACGGTCCGCCGAGTTGCGCCGCTCGCTCGCACAGGCGTCTTTGCGTGCTGCCGGGGTGAGCGCCGAGGCCGTGACGTATGTGGAGTGCGTGGGCTCGACCGTCACCGCTGAGGCGGAGTTGGAGATGTTGACAGCGCTCCATGGGGGTGCTGCTCCCGCGTCCGTGGCTGTCGGCAGTGTCAGGGACCGTCTCGGGAACACCTTTGCCAACGCCGGCGTCGCCGCCGTTACCAAGGTCGCTCTTGCCCTGCACCACCGGCGGATCCCTCCCCAGCGCGTGCTGTGCGGTGCCGATGAGAGCGACATCCTCGGTACACCGCTGCGACTGGCACCTCGGAGTGAGGAGTGGCGGGCGAGCGGTGACGCCACGCCTCGCCTGGCCGTGGTACATGGAGCCTCGTTCACCGGGACCGTCTGCCATCTCGTCATCCAGGAGCACGGAGAATCCGGGGTCGACGACGTCGACGAGCCGAACGGGTCGGTCCACCGCCGTGCCTGGTCCACCCCGGGCCGGATCGGGGATACGGCGGGTCGGGCCGCTGCCATGCCGGTGCCGGTGCCGTGGCCGGAACCGATCGCGGTGGTGGGTGTTGCCGGCCGCTTCGCGGGCGCGCCGGACGCCAAGAGCTTCTGGCAGGTCGTGAGCTCCGGCGAGACCCGCATCGGTCCCGTCCCGGAGTCCGTACTCGACCGTGATCTGTACTTCGCGCCGGGTGCCCTCAGTCTCACGCACAGCTACACCGACCAGGGCGGGCATGTACCGGTGCCCCAGGAGCCACCCGCCGATGTACGGATCATCCCCTCGCGCCACGCGGCCATGGATGAAACGCAGCGCCTTGCGCTTACCGTGGCTGCCGAGTTGTTCCAGGGACGGGCAGCTCACGCGGGTGGGGATCCGGGCGCGCGCGGTACGGCGGGACCGCTTGCGGGCAGGGGACTGGTCGCGATCGGTACCAATCTGGGCCTGACGCGCGAGCGCCGTACTAATGCGGAACTGTCTTTGCAGTCCTGGGACGAGGCGGTCGGACGACTCGCCGCTCTTGACGGCCTGTCATCGATGCAGAAGAAGGCCCTGCTGGCATCGGTGCGTGAGGCGAGGCCGGGGGCGCAGGTCGATGCGATGTCCCCCGCTCTCCTCGACGGCTGCCTCGCGAGTGGCGTGGCAGCACTGCTCGCCCATGAGTACCGGCTCGACGCCGTGCCCCTTGGTGTCGAGGCCGCGTGTGCTTCGTCCCTCGCGGCGCTCGACATCTGCGTCGGTGCTCTTCGTCAGGGGACGGCGGACTTCGCTGTGACAGGTGGCGTCGAGTTGGCCTGCAACACCCGGGACATGGTGCTCTGTTCGGCGCTCGGGCTGCTGTCGCACAGCAAGAACGCGCCTTTCGACCAGGCTGCCGACGGCTTCAGCCCGGGCGACGGCTGTGGCCTCTTTCTGCTCAAGCGGTTCAGCGACGCCCACCGAGACGGTGATGACATCGTCGGCCTCATACGCGGCATCGGCGCGTCCAATGATGCGAAGTCCTTGATAGCCCCGAACGTGGATGGGCAACTGCTGGCCATGCGACGGGCCTTCGCCGAAGTGGACTTCGGGCCGTCGGCGGTCGACTACCTGGAGGCTCACGGCACCGGAACCAAGGTCGGAGACCGCGTGGAGATCGCTGCCGCCGCACGGATGTACGGCAGCGAGCCGCGTGCGCGACGTCTGGAGATCGGCTCGGCGAAGTCGTTCTTCGGGCACACGTTCGCGGCTGCCGGCAGTGCCGGGCTGTTGCGGACGCTGCTCGCCATGCGGGCAGAGACGCTGCCTTCCAACGCCAACCTTCGGACGCTGAACCCGGCACTTGAGCTCGATGCCATCCCGGCTGCCGTTTCGGCCGAACCGTCGCCGTGGAGTCGACAGCCCGGGCAACCGAGGCGCGCAGCCGTGAGTTCCTTCGGCACCGGAGGCATCAACTACCACGTACTCATCGAAGAGCACCTGGACGGAGTGCGATGAACTTCGAATTCGACGCGGACACCGAGGAGATGCGTGCCATGGTCGTCGCGTTCGCCCAGCGCGAGCTCACCGGCCGAGGCGATACGGCGCACGACATGTTCGACGTTGGTGACTTCAGGCAGCGCTGGCGGCTCGCGGGTGAACAGGGCCTGACGGGCGGCACCGTGCCCGCCGACTACGGTGGCAGCGGTCTGGACGCGGTCACCGCGTCAGCTGTCATGGAGGCACTGGGCTACGGCAGCGAGGACACCGGTTTCGCATTCTCCATCGCCGCCCATCTGTTCGCCTCGCTGATGCCCATCGTCGAGTTCGGCACGGAGGAGCAGAAGCGGGAGTGGCTGCCCGCGCTCTGCTCGGGAGAGCGGATCGCCGCGCACGGCATCACCGAGCCGGAGGCCGGATCCGACGCACTGAACCTGCGAACCCGTGCAGAGCGCAAGGGAGACGAGTACATACTCCAGGGCAGCAAGTGCTTTACGACGAACGCACCCGTCGCCGACGTCTTCGTCGTTCAGGCGGCGACCGAGCCGAACGGCGGTTTCTTCGGCCTCACGGCCTTCGTCGTCGAAGCCGGCACCCCGGGGCTCAGCGTCGGACCGGCCTACGACAAGGTCGGCCTGCGCGGATCGCCCACAGCCGATGTCCACTTCGACGGATGCGTCGTCCCGGCCAGCCGGGTGCTGGGCACCGAAGGCGCCGGTGCCAGCGTGTTCTCCGCGTCCATGAGGTGGGAACGCGTCTGTTTGTTCGCCATCTACCTGGGTGCCATGCGCCGGGTCCTGGAGTCCACGATCGGATACGCAGGAGAGCGCGAACAGTTCGGTTCTCCCATCGGCGGTTTCCAGGCGGTCAGTCACCGGATCGTCGACATGACACTGCGCCTGGAGTCCGCTCGGCTCCTGCTGTACAGGGCCGCCTGGGGACTGACGCGGGGCGACCAGGACGAGATCGCACCGGCCCTCGCGAAACTCGCGGTGAGCGAGGCCGCCGTACAACTGGGCCTGGATGCCGTCCAGGTGCGTGGTGGCCTGGGCGTGGTCGAGGGGGAGGCCGAGACGTTCCTCCGCGACGCTCTGCCCTCCCGAGTCTTCTCAGGAACCAGCGAGATCCAGAGGAACAACATCGCACGCGCGTTGGGTCTGGGGACCAAACGCCGACCGCACCGTCGCCGTTGAGGTTCGGCACTCCGTCAACTACCCCGTCCATCCGGAGGTTTCACCTTGACGATCATCGTTCACCGTATACGACTGCATGACGGTGTCGAACCCAGCCGCTTCGAGAAATGGGTGCGGGACGTCGACTACGCAGCATGTCGTGAACTACCCAGTGTCCTGGCGTTCGGCGTTCAGCGGGTGGTGGACACACCGGCCGAACCATCGGCCGGTACAGGGGCTTCCGACACCAACGGCCCAGACTACTTCGAGATCATAGAGGTGACCAGTCTCGGGGAGTTCGAAAGAGACATGGAAAGCTCGCGGTTTCAGCAGCTCGTCGTGGAGTTCGATCAAATGGCGAAGGTCGTCGACGAGGTGACTGGCGAGCGGATCGGTGAGGGGTACCGGACGTAGGGGCTTCATGAAGCAAGGTTGAACGCGTATTGAATTTCTTTCAATTGGACGGGTTCGGGGTGACTGAATTTCGTCCAATGGTGGAGATGAGCCCCGACTCGTAGGCGACGGCTACCGCCTGGGCGCGCGTGCCCACCCCGAGCTTCCTCAGCATGTGGTGAACGTGGGACCGTACCGTCGCCGTGGAAACGGACATTCTTTCTGCTATCTCGGCATTGGACTTTCCCTGGGCGAGTAGCACGATCACCTCGGATTCCCGTGGAGTCAGGGCGGCTGCCAGGCCCGCGGCGGCAGGTGCCGCGTAGGCATCGTCCGGCAGGTGGTGGAGGCTCGGCCTGGCCTCCTCGGGCATGACGATGGCCCCGCCTGCACTGACCGTCCGCAGTATGTGGACCAGTTCGTCGGCCGAGGTGTCCGGTGTCAGAACCGCCCGCACTCCGACACGCAGCGCCTCGATGGAGCGCGACGCGTTCTCCGCCTTCGCGATGAGGACCACCTTCGTGCCGGCGGACAGAGCGGCGAGTTCTCGCTTGTGTTCCAAGGTCAGCGCAGGTGCCACAATTAGGAGGATGTCCGGTTCCTGCTTCGCGGCGGCCGCTGCGGACTCGGCGCCGGTCGTGTTGCCGACCACGACTATGTCATGTTGCTGGTTGAGTAGGGCCCGCATCCCGGAGCCAAGGATCGCATCCTCGCAGCAAACGAGTACGCGAATGTTCACCGACTGCCTCCCGTAAGGTGGGACCGAGCGGGTGCATGGGTGGTTCACCCGCCATGGCCCGGGACATGACGTTGGTCAGATACGTCTTCATCGGGCGCGGGTGAAGAGGGCAGTCCAGGCGGACCGGCAGGCGGTTTTCGGTCGTGATTGCTTTCGGTGGTCCAAGGTTCGTGCCTCCCCCGAGAGGGCGCCGAAGCGCTCTTCTGACACTCCTTGCTGCTTAGCACGCCTGATTATGTCGGCCGTTTTTCGACCATGCAATATTGCGTATGAGCAGCGTAATGAGGCTAGCACGTGATGATGCCGTGATGACGGACTCGGAGAGACGCCGCGCATTCACCGGACACTGGCCGCGCACCTGTGAATGCGCGGTCGGAGCAGGGCTGATGGACGGCCAGAGCGGCGGTTGCCTCCTCTGTGAAGGACCGGCAGGGAGCCATCACGCCCTGTGTGACACCGAGTTCACCCCGCCTCGGCCGAATCGCTGAACGCCGCGCAGACGCAGAGCGTCACACGACCCGCAGCGCTCGGGACGCGGCGAGCCGGTGAGACGGCGGGAACGTCGTGACCGCACGTCCCAGTCGGCTCACGAAGAACGCCCGCCCGGGCAGACCGAGCCGCTGCTCCAACTCGGCCCGGACGTCGTCGTGCTGGAGGATGACGCTTACGGGGTGCAGGACCAGACCGGCGCGGGTCGCCTCGAGCCAGTAGTCGGCCAGCACGGCGCCACCCCGGACCACGGCCTCGGCGTCGGGCGTCTCGTCGTCGAAACACAGCGCGACGGCGGCAGGGGAGCGCCGTACCATGGCGGCGAGTTGCCGGGCGAGGATCCGGTGATAGCCCCCGTGACGCAGGATCCGCATGGTCCGGGGTGCCAGAGCGATCCGCATGCCGAACCGACGGGGCGGCGACAGCGGCCCGAAGAGCTGGCCGAGGGTGAAGCCGTCACCGTGAGCCTCGGCGTCGGCCTCGTCGTGGCGTATGAACGAGTGCGTCTCCCGCCAGGCGAGGCGGTGACTGAAGTCGCGCCCGCCGTGCCGAGAGACGAGGTCGGCGACCGCGGCACGCTCGGCATCGGCCACCACATGGCGGACGATGACCGTTCGGTCGTACTCCGGTCCTGCCCGGAGCAACGACGGACCCGGTCGTGACGTCGAAAGTCTCGCGAGCACGGCCGGGTCGATACGGTCGGGGCGGTATGGGCCCCGATTGGTGTGGCGGGCGTGCAGGGTTTCGCTCAGCTCGGCGAGGTCCCCCGAGGTGTCCGAGTGCCGCAGGCTGACGACACACAGCGGCATCCAGGCGTCCGGCCATCGGCCACCGAAGATCCGGTCGGTGTTGCCGTCCTTTGGCCTGTGGGCTGCTGGAGCCGGGTCGACGAAGCGGACCCTGTCGGCCGGCCAGCCCTGGGTGGCCAAGGACCGCAACAGGACTTCCCCGTACGCGCCGCAGCTGATCAGCATCTCGGCCTCGTGCGAGGGGAGCGCAGTGAGCTGTCGTTCGCGGTCCAGGGCGAGGACCAGGTATTCGCCGTCATCTTGCGCGGTGTGACCGGACCCGGCCGCGGTGTGCCCGACACTCTCCCCCAGCAGCTTCGCTGCGGCATGCCGAGCGACCGCGCCGATCGCCCAACCGACACCCCAGGGCTGGCAGTTGTGCGATGACGGACTGTAGGCGGCGGCCTCGGCCGCCACTTGGAGCGCGTCCTCGAAGGCCACGCCCCGGTTCGCGGGAGCGGACTGAGAAGGGGATGTCGATGTCACTGCCGCTGATCTCCTATCGCCACACCAATGCCACTGAGTAGCCGTCGACTTCGCGTGCCCAACTGTCGAACCGCGTCCCGTCACCCTCGGGCACATGACGCCTGAGATCCGGCCCCGCGCGCCACGAGAAACGGCCGTCGGCACGCCAGTCGGTCAACGCGACCTCCTGCGGGTCGATGCGCAGGCCGAAGCCGAAGTGCTTCAGCACCGCCTCCTTGCAGGACCAGCGCAGTGTCGGCGGCATCGCCCGCACGCCGACGGATTCCGCATCCTTCGCCGCACCGGGTGTGGAAGTGAGGAGTTCGGTGAGCATCGGCGGCATCCGGCGGATGCGCTCGACGTCGATCCCGACGGCGCGCGGTCCGCACGCGGCGACGGCAAAGTCGACCGAGTGGGAGAGCCCGACCTCGACCGGGAGATCGACCTGCGGCTTGCCGGCCCGTAGGCCGTCGGTGACAGCGCTGATGTGGACGTCGCGTGTGCCTGGCCGTCCCCCGAAGTGGCGCTGTTGGTAGGCGCACACCCCGTGCTTGAGCGCCAGGCGTCCCGCCAGCCATTCCAAGCGCCGCTTGGGAAGAGGCAGTTGCCGCGCTTGCGCCGACTCGGCGTCGCTGAGGTGCCGGGACTCGAGGGTCGCACGAGCTTGCTCGCCAATCGTACGCAGCCAGGTGATCGACACAACGGCGAGTGTCAGCGGGCCGCGCACATGACAGACGCGCAAGGGCCGCGCGGGATCGAGAACCAGGCAGTCGTCGAGTTCTGACACCGCGACGCGGGCCGGCGGTGTGGTCACGGCGTTCACGTCAGCGATCCACGGGCGGCGGCAGAAGGAACGGGTAGGGGCGGCGCAGGACCTTGAAGTGCCAGAAGCGGTCGGCCTTGCGCAACCGCTGGATCAGTTCCCACATTCGGGCGTCACCGCTGTAGTAGGCAGCGACCTCTTCTGCCGTGATCGGCTCGGTCAGTCGGCTGTTGGCCTGATCCAGGAAAGCGGGGATCAGTGAATCGAGCCGCTCCTTGTGGAGATTGCCGAGGAAGTCCAGGAGTACGCCGCGCAGCCCGTAGAACTTGTCGAAGATCGACTTGCTCATCGACAGCCGGACGGCGTCGCGCAGCACCCACGGCAGCGAGGTGAAGAAGAGCCGGACGTCGAGCTCCTCCCGGCCCCGGTCGTCCCGCATGAG